>JBOFBK010000211.1:0-3123 GCA_051645525.1 Dermatophilaceae bacterium
CCGCCTGGTGCTCACCCGCCCAGTGCTCGAACCACGGCGCCCGCCCCCAGGTCGGCTCCGCGGTCGGCGTGGCACCGGCGCCGGCATACCAGTCGGCCACCTCCCACCCACTCGCCTCGCGCAGGTGGCCGCCGGCTGCCGTCATCCGGTCGTGCAGCGGTGAGCACAGCGCACCTCTCGCAGAACGCAGCTGGGTGCCCGGTAGGTGGGCGGTGTAGACGGTGCCGAGCACCTCCGCCGTCCGGGCCGCCCGGTAGGACGGGTCGAGCTGGTGCTCCCGGAAGCGCGCGACATCGAACCCAGTGACGTCGACGTCGGGCTCGCCGCTGGCCACCCAATGCGCCACGATTCGGCCGAGCCCGCCCGCCGACAGCACGCCCACCGAGTTCAGCCCCGCGCACACGACGTACCCGCGGATGCCGGGCGCCGCACCGACCGCCGGCTCGAGGTCGGGCGTGAACGACTCCGGCCCGCAGAAGAAGCTGCGGATGCCGGTGGACTCCACCACGGGCACCCGAGCCATCGCCTTCGCGACGAACGGCGCCATCCGGTCCCAGTCGGGCGGGATCGTGGTGAAGCTCGCGTCGGCGGGGATCCCGTCGAGCCGCCAGGGCGCGGCCACCGGCTCGAAGAGGCCGACCATCATCCCGCCGCCCTCCTCGCGGTAGTAGCCGTAGGAGGCGGGGTCCTCGAGGACCGGCAGGTCGGGCGTCATCCCCTCGATCGGCTCGGTGAGCAGGTAGTAGTGCTCCGCCGCCTGGTTGGGCACGATCGCGCCGTTGCGCTGAGCCAGCTCGCGCGCCCACATGCCGGCGCAGTTGACCACCACCTCGCACTCGACGTCGCCGCGGTCGGTGCGCACGCCGACGACCTCGTCGAGCAGGCCGCGTCGGCGCACCAGCGCCCGCTCGACGGCCACCCCCTCGAGGACCGTGACCCCGCCGGCGCGGGCTCCCTTCGCCAGGCTCATCGTGAGGTCGACCGGGTTGACCCGGCCGTCGCCCGGCACGTGGAACCCGGCGAGCAGGTCGTCGGTGCGCGCGAACGGGAACAGCTCGGCGATCTCGCGCGGCGACACCTCCTCGACCTCCAGACCGTGCATCCGCTGGAACGCCGCGACCCGCCGGTACTCCTCGAGCCGGCCCTCGTCGGCGGCCGCCTCCACCAGCCCGACCGGCCGGAAGCCGGTGGCCTGCCCGGTCTCCGCCTCGAGCCGGGCATAGAGGTCGCGGGAGTACAGCCGCAGCCGGGTGCTCGTCTCGGAGAACGAGCCGAAGCACGTCATCAGGCCGGCCGCGTGCCACGTGGTGCCGGAGGTGAGCCGGTCGCGCTCGAGCAGCAGCACGTCGGTCTCCCCCTCGCGGGCCAGATGGTAGGCGACCGACGTGCCGATGACGCCGCCGCCGATGACCACCACTCGCGCCCGCGCCGGCAGCGCCCCGGCCGGGTCCGATCGTCGAGCCGCGCTCTCGACCGTGTCGGATGCCGCGCCGCTCCTCGTCGTCCCGGGTGCCGCGCCGCTCCTCGTCGTCCCGGGTGCCGCGCCGCTCCCCGTCATCCCGGATGTGACGCGGAGGGTTCCCGGCGCCCCCGGCTTCGCCGTCCCGGATACCGCACCGTTCGCCACCTGCGCACCCTAGCGCCGACCCATGGCCTCCCAGAAGCGCCCATCCACGTCCTCATCTTGAGCGCTTCCGGCGTCGAGATGACGCGACACGCGGACGTCATCCGGTCACTGGTGTGCGTGTCACGTCATCTCGATGTGCGCCAACTCCGCAGCCTGTGGAGAACTCCGCGAGTCCCCGAGCCGTGGACGGCACGCTGTGCCAGTGCCGCAGCAGCCTCCTGAGGAACTCCCCACCGGCCCACTCACGCTGACCGCGGCGCGTCACCGCGGCATCAGCGACCATCAGTGGCGGCACCCGTCCCTCCTGCGACATACGCAGTCGGTGCGCTCGCGCGATCAGCTCGCGACGCTGCACGACCGGGTGACCGCCTTTCTCGCCGCGCTCCCACCCGACGTGGTCCTCTCGCATGTCACGGCAGCCCGGCTGCTCGGCCTCCCGGTGCCCGGCCCACTGGAAGAGGAGGACGTCCTCGACTGCATGCGCACCACCGGGCGTGGTGTGGTCCGGCGCAAGGGCTGTCGTGGTCACCGAGGTCTCGAACGGCGCCGGGTGATGACCTGGAAGGGGTTCCGCCTCACGTCCGTCGCCGATACCTGGGTCGACCTCGGTGAGCGGCCCGAGATGCTGCTCGACGACCTCGTGGTGGCGGGCGACGCCGGGGCCACCCTGATGCGGTCGCTCACCTCGCCGGAACCCGTCGCGCCGGGCCGGATGGACGACCGACGAGCGCTCGACCGCCGGGTCATCGCCTGTCTCGAACAGACCCTCGCGTTGCGGGTTCGCCCTCGCGGGGGCCGCCGGCTGACGATCGCGGTGGGCCTGGTCCGGGTCGGTGCCCGCTCCCCGATGGAGACCCGGACCCGGCTCCTGCTCTTTCGCCGGGGGTTCCCCGAGCCCGAGGTGTGCGCCGACGTGCACGCGGAGGGTGGCGGCTGGCTCGCTGAGGGCGACCTGGTGTGGCGAGCAGCCAGGGTCGTCGTCGAGTACCAGGGTGCTCAGCACGCCTCCATCCGCCGGCGCGGCATGGACGCGGCCCGGCGCGCGGTCCTCGAGGACGAGAACTGGACAGTGCTCGAGGTCTTCGCCGACGACCTCGACGTCCCGGCCCGTCGTCAGCGGTTCCTCGCGCGTCTCACCCGCGCCCTCGGGCTCGACCCCATGTCGGTCGACCTGTCGTGAGTGCCCGGCAACGAGATCACGCAACACGCAGGTGCGATGTCACAGATCCCGTGCATGTTGCGTCATCTCGACGAGATGCTGGCGCCGGGCGGATGACGAGGTGCGGGCGCCGGGCGGATGACGAGACGCGGCGATCGGGCGTGAACTCCTGACCGGTCACGGGCGTGGACTCCTGACCGGATGCTCCTATGGATGTCAAGCGGCTGTCGCGTGGGGGGCTGGGGAGGCGGTCGTGGAGATGAGGGCGTAGTAGATCTCGCGGGCGATGAGTCGTTTGAGGCAGCGGATGATGTCTTTCTTGGACAGGCCTTCGGTG
>JBOFBK010000212.1:0-1461 GCA_051645525.1 Dermatophilaceae bacterium
CTCGCCGGTGGTGCCTGCTCCGGTCGGCCCGGTGCGCCGGCGCACGGCCGGGCAGGGTGACGGCACCGGCGGCCGTCATCCCGTGCCCGGCCGTACGAACCAGCATCGCTCAGAGGTCCAGCGGGCGGAGGACGGCGACGATCCCGTGCGCGATCTGCGCGTTGCCCTTGTTGACGTCGAGCGCGAACGGGTTGAGGAACGGGTTCGCGTCGTTGCGGTCCTGGTCGCGCAGCTCGATGACCGGGATGGTCTTCTCGTAGACCCGCACCTTGAAGGTGCCGCCCTGCGCCGTCGTGAGGTCGACCCGGTTGGCCTTCACCGCGTCACGCTTGGTGATGGTCGAGCCGGGCACGACGTGGTAGAGCAGGACCTGCTCGATGGCGTCGACCCCGACGGCGTCGACGAGACCCTGGAAGGTGGCCTCCTCGGTGTGCGGCGTCGAGCCGGTGAGGTCGGTGGCGAGGGCCTGGAACGCGCGGTCGTTCGGGATGAAGGCGGTGAGTGCGACGTCGCCCTTGGTCAGCACGCCGACCGCGCTGTCCGGCTTGGCCCCGAGCACGGCCAGGACCGCCTCGGTGACGATGTCGTAGTCGTGCCAGTCCTTGTCGAACTGGTTGCCGTCGGAGGTGAGGACCTCGGCCAGGCTCTTCGTGCCGGTCTCCTTCTGCGCCGCGGAGGCGGAGACGGGGGCGACGACGGCGACCGCGAGGCCGAGGGTGGCGGCAGTGACACCGATACGGCGGAGCTTCATCTGCTTGTCCTCTCGTTGGGGGGAGAGCGGCGGTGCTGCGACTCTCTCCCCCACTACCGCCGCAGCACCGCCGGCGGATGCACTTCCTTGACATCGGCCGCCCCGGCCGCGTCGAATGCCGTCATGGCCGACTCCTGCACGCACCTGGACACCATCGACGAGCACGCCACACCGAGCGCCGACGGTTGCGAGGACTGCCTGCGGGCCGGCGGCACCTGGGTGCACCTGAGGATGTGCCGCCGGTGCGGGCACGTGGGGTGCTGCGACTCCTCCCCCGCCCGCCACGCGACGGCCCACCACGGCGCCACCCGTCATCCGATCGTGCAGTCGTTCGAGCCCGGCGAGGACTGGCTCTACTGCTACGCCGACGAGGTGGCGTTCGAGATCCCGGTGCTCTCGCCCTCCCCGTCCCACCGCTGAGGGTCAGGTGTCGGCCGGCGGGCCTCGCCGGCGAGCCTCCTCGGCCACCAGAACCGGTCGCCGAGGATCAGCGCGAGCGCCGGCACCAGCACGGTGCGCACGACGAGGGTGTCGAGCAGCACCCCGACGCCGATGATGACGCCGAGCTGTGCGAGCACGACGAGCGGGAGCACCCCCAGCACCGCGAACACGGCGGCGAGCAGGATCCCGGCGCTGGTGATGACCCCGCCGGTGGCGGCGAGCGCACGGAGCATGCCCCGACGAACCCCGTGGGGGCGAGCCTCCTCGGC
>JBOFBK010000213.1:0-1318 GCA_051645525.1 Dermatophilaceae bacterium
AGAGCCTCGCGCAGGTTGGCCAGTGCCTCGTCCACCGTCTCGCCCTGGCTGGCCACCTCCACCTCGAGGCAGCGCGCGACGTACCAGCCGTCATCCTTGGCGACGGCGGCGGTCAGAGTACGAGCAGCGTCCACATCACCAAGTTACCTGCCGAGGCCCACCGTCGGGTCCCGGCGACGCCAGCCGGCCGCGTCACCGCGTCACGAGCAGCAGGACCTCGACATCAGGGTCAGCTCCACCAGCGACCGCTGAGCGCGGCCCGTTGAGGTCGGACGACGACCGGTCACCCGGCAGATGACGACCGCCCGCCGGATGACGGTCGGTCACCCGACCGGGTGGCGGGCTGGCGGCTACTCGGCGCGCACGGCATCCAGCACCGCCGCCCGGCCGGCACGGCGCGCCGGGAGGGCGGACGCGGCGAGGGTCAGCACCGTCGCCGCCGCGACGATCGCGCCGAGCCACCCGGGCGAGAGCCCGGCGTCGAGCGCCGGCACGTCGGCGATCTCGCGTACCGCGACGATCGTGGCCCAGCCGAGCCCGACCCCGCCGACCGTACCCAGCGTGACCACCGTGGCCGCTTCCCACCGCACCACCGACCGCACCTGCTCGGGCAGCCCGCCGACGGCGCGGAGCAGCCCGAACTCGCGGGTGCGTTCCGACACCGAGAGGCTGAGCATCACGACCAGTCCGGCGACCGAGATGAGCACCGCCATCCCGAGGAAGCCGAGCAGCAGGCCCTCACCGGAGATCGACTGGCCGCCGATCGACTCCAGGTAGGCGTCGCGTTCGAGCACCTGGGCGCCGGGTGCGGCATCCGGCGCCCGCTCGGCCAGGTCGCGCAGGCGGTCGGCGACCACACCGGCGTCACCCTCCGCCTCGACGAGCACCGAGCGCGCGCCGGCGCCCGGGTCGAGTGCGAGCGCGGTCGCGCGGGTCGCGAGGGCGAGGCCCGGCACCACGCCCGCGGTGTCGGTGTAGGTGCCGACCACCCGCATCGTGCGTTCGCCGGCCGGCCCGGCCACCCGTAGGTCGCTGCCCACCTCCCAGCCGTTGCCGGCTGCCGTGGACGCCTCGACCACGAGCTCGCCGTCGCCGAGCGAGCGCACCGACCGCCCGCCGGAATCCGGCTGCCACAGTGCGGCCATCGCCTCCGGGTCGACCCCGGTCACCGGCGCCGGTCGGGCGTCCGAGTCGGCCTCCGCATCGGCATCCGTGGCGGTGCCGCGGCGGGATGACGGCAGCGCCTCCGCCGCGGTGTCGTAGAGGCCGCTCGCCTGCCGCACGCCGGGCACCGACCGCACCTCCTCGACCAGCCCGG
>JBOFBK010000214.1:0-9646 GCA_051645525.1 Dermatophilaceae bacterium
GCGCGCAGCGCACCGCCCTCGGCTCCGGGCGCCGTCGCAGGGCTTCCGGCCGGCGCGTTCGGGTCGCCGCACGCGTTGGGCGGGGTGCCGTCCGGTCGCGGGTCGGTGGGCAGCTGGCCGTAGTCGGTGGCGCTGTAGCTGGCTCCGTCTCCGCCGGTGACCAGCAGGCTCCCGTCCGGGGCGAACAGCAGGGCGCCACCGGCATGGCTGGTGAACTGCTGGCACCAGTCGTTGATCAGCACCCGCTCCTCGACGAGGGTGTTGTCCTCGCCGATCGTCAACCGCGACAGCCGGCTGCTGGCCAGGCAGCCCTCGGTGGCGTACTGCGGGCAGTCGTCGCCCACCGTGGGGGGAGTGCCGCCGATCGGCGCGTCCAGCACGTAGAACGCGTACAGGTACGGCCGGCCGGAGGTGAACCCCGGATCGAGGGCGATGTTCAACAGGCCGCGGTCGTTGAAGTTCGGGATCCGGTCGGAGAAGTCCGCGACCGTGGTCGGCGAGCTGTCGGCTGCGCCGTCGAACTGCTTGAGGATGCCGGCCTTCTCGGCGACGAAGATCCGACCGTCCGTCGCGAACCGGGCAGCCGTCGGTTGGGTGAGATCGCTGAGGATCGGGCGGTCGAGGAAACTGTCCGGGAGCAACACCCCGACTGCGGGTCGACTTGGGAGCGTGACCGCCGCAGTGTCGAGGCCGCCAGTGACGCCGAGTGTGCCCAGCATGCCGATTGCCAGCAGTGCGTGTCGTAGTGGTTTGCGCATGTCGCCCCCCGGGGCCATCGGCTCTTTGAACGATTCAATCCTGCCTTTGGCACGTGCACCGCGCAACCGGAGCGGTGGTGGGTCGCGGTCAGGTGGGCGGAGCGATGTCGGTCTGTGCCGGGAGGTTCGCGACGCCCACCGGGCAGGTGAGGCCGTTGGGCCCATGGTTGCAGTAGCCGCCGGGGTTCTTGTGGAGGTACTGCTGGTGGTAGTCCTCGGCGTACCAGAACGGGCCGGCATCGGTCGCCGACGCGAGGGTCGTGGTGATGGTGCCCCGTCGCGCCTTGTCGAGCTCGCCCTGGAACGCCTCCTTCGTCATCCGGGCAGCGGTCTCCTGCCCGGGGGTGGTCCAGAAGATCGCCGAGCGGTACGCCGTTCCCACGTCGTTGCCCTGCCGGTTGCCCTGCGTCGGGTCGTGGTTCTCCCAGAACGCCTTGAGCAGCAGCTCCGGGCTCGTGGCACGCGGGTCGTAGGCGACGAGCACCGTCTCGGCGTGGCCGGTGCGCCCGGTGCAGGTCTCCTCGTAGGTGGGGTTGGGGGTGTACCCGCCCTGGTAGCCGACGGCGGTGGTGACCACGCCGGGCAGCTGCCAGAAGATGCGTTCCGCGCCCCAGAAGCACCCCATCGCCGCATACAGCACCTCGGTGCCGGCCGGCCACGGCCCCTCGAGGGCGGTGCCAAGCACCTCGTGAGTGACCGGAACCGGGAAGATGCGGTGGTCGCGGCCGGGAAGAGCATCGTCGCGGGTGGGCAGGGTGGTCGTCGCGCGCGAGCCGAAGAGCATGTCGTGCACAACGGAACGACGTGGTCGAGCTGTTCCCGGCCGCGCCGACCGCGAGGCGATGTCTCGACGGGCGACCGGTCGCCGGCTGTCGTCGTCCGCCTCGCGCTCTGGATGGCGTGGACCGGCGCATCGGCCGTTCGGCCGAACTTAAAGAAAAAGTAAAGAGAAAACCTGGCAATGGTAAAGAGACTCGGGCAGGATGTCGCCACGCGGCACTGCCGCCCGGGCTCCGCCGACGTCCCCCCTGGAGCCCCACAGCGCCGCGGTTCGCGGGTGCCTCCTGCAGGGGGAGGCACCCGCGAACCGTGGCCGTGCCGATCTCGGTGCCGTCGTCATCAAGACCGCCTTTCTGCTCGGCTGACGTCGTGCCAGAGACGGCTCGGATGACGACGCGCCCGTCCGTGAGGGGCGAACCGCTCACCGTAGGCTCGGCACCATGACGTTCGAGCACCTGGGCTTCGCCTCGCGGGCCATCCATGCCGGGCAGGAGCCGGACCCGACGACCGGTGCCGTGGTGCCGCCCATCCACGCGGTCAGCACCTACAAGCAGGACGGCGTCGGCGGCCTGCGCGGCGGCTACGAGTACTCCCGGTCGGCCAACCCCACCCGCACCGCGCTCGAGGAGTGTCTCGCCGCGCTCGAAGGCGGTGGGAGCGGTCTCGCATTCGCGAGCGGGCTGGCCGGCGAGGATGCCGTGCTGCGCGGGCTGCTGGCGCCGGGCGACCACGTCGTCGTGCCCGACGACGCGTACGGCGGCACGTACCGCCTGTTCAACCAGGTGGTGCGGCGGTGGGGCGTCGAGCACACCATCGTGCCGATCGCCGACGTCGACGCCGTGCGCGCGGCGGTCCGGCCGGAGACCCGGATGGTGTGGGTCGAGACGCCGACCAACCCGCTGCTCGGCATCGCCGACATCGAGGCGCTCGCCGACGTGGCCCACGGCGCCGGAGCCCTGCTCGTCGTCGACAACACCTTCGCCTCCCCATACCTGCAGAGCCCCATCGCCCTCGGTGCCGACGTCGTCGTGCACTCCACGACCAAGTACTGCGGTGGCCACAGCGACGTCGTCGGGGGAGCGGTGGTCATCGCGCCGGGCGCCACCACCTCGCGCGGTGAGAGCGTGGCGGAGCGAATCGCGTTCCACCAGAACGCGATGGGTGCGGTGGCCGGGCCGTTCGACGCGTGGCTGGTGCTCCGCGGCCTGAAGACGCTCGCGGTACGGATGGAGCGGCACTGCGACAACGCCGAGCGCGTCGTCGCGTTCCTCCAGGGTCACCCGGGTGTCACGGCGGTGCACTACCCGGGGCTGCCCGGCCATCCGGGCCACGAGGTCGCGGCCCGCCAGATGCGCCGGTTCGGCGGCATGGTGTCGTTCCGGGTCAAGGGTGGCGAGGACGTCGCCACGAAGGTGTGCGCCGAGACCCAGCTGTGGATACTCGGCGAGTCGCTCGGCGGTGTCGAGTCGCTCATCGAGCATCCAGGCCGGATGACGCACGCCTCCGTCGCGGGCACCGCACTCGAGGTGCCGGGAGACCTCATCCGGCTCTCGGTGGGCATCGAGGACGCCGACGACCTCGTCGCCGACCTCGGTCAGGCCCTCGACCGGCTCACGTAGCGGGTTGGGGTCGCCACCTGGAGCGATCAGGCGGCACATACATTTTGGATGTATCCGGATGTAGTATGCATCTTATGCCACCTCTGCTTCAGATCCGAGGCGTACCCGATGAGGCGCGGCGTGGGCTCAAGGCGCGCGCGGCGGCTCGTGGTCAGTCGCTCAACGCCTACCTGCTCGACCTGCTCGATCGCGAGATCGCCCGCCCGACGGTCGCCGAGGTGCTGCAGCGGGCCGCCGGGCGCACCGAGCGCGCGACGGCGTCGGCGGTCGACGTCGTCACGAGCGCTCGAGGCGAGCGAGACGACGACCTGCGTCGCGGTCGCGCGTGATCGTCGTCGACAGCGCGGCGGTGGTCGATGCGCTCACCGCCGTCCCGGGCAGCGACGACCTGCGCGCCGAACTGGCCGACGAGGACCTCCACGCTCCGGCTCTGCTGGACTACGAAGTGGTGTCGGCGATCCGAGGGCTGAACCTCGGGGGGCACCTCAGCGCGGCCAGGGCGCAGGACGCCCTGGCCGACTTCGATGCGCTGCCGGTCCAGACGTGGCCCGGTGCCGCGGAGCTCCGCCTGCGGGCGTTCGCCCTCCGGCACAATCTGACCGCCTACGACGCCGCGTACATCGCACTCGCCGAGGCACTGGAGTGCCCTCTGGTGACCCGGGACGCACGCCTGGCACGCTCGACCGGTCACGGGGCGCAGGTCCGCGTCCTGTGACAGGCCCGGCCGCGTCGTCATCCGTGCTGTGCGTCGACGTCGGGTCGACGTTCACCAAGGCGGTACTCGTCGACGCCGGTCGCGGGGAGGTGCTCGGCGCGGCGAGCCACCCCACGACGATCGAGACCGACGTCATGGACGGCGTCGACGCCGTGCGGGCGGCACTGGCGGCCGGCCATGGCGAGCCGGCCGAGGTGCTGGTCTGCTCCAGCGCCGGGGGCGGCCTGCGGCTCGCGGTGGTCGGGTACGAGCGTGAGGTGACGGCGGAGGCCGGCCACCGCGTCGGGCTGTCCGCAGGCGCGAAGGTGGTGCACGTGGCGAGCGGCCCGCTCACCGGCACCGGCGTGCGAAGCCTGCGGGCGGCATCCCCCGACGTCGTGCTGCTCTGCGGCGGAACCGACGGTGGCAACGCGGATGTGCTGCGGCACAACGCGGTTCGACTGGCGCGGGCGCGTATGGCCGCGCCTGTGGTGGTCGCCGGCAATGCCGAGGCCGGGGCCGAGGTCGGTGACACGCTGGCCGCCACCGGCCGCCGGGTCGTCATCACGTCCAACGTGCTGCCGCGGATCGGGGTCGTCGCGCCGGACGGCGCGCGGGCCGCGATCCGGGAGGTGTTCCTGCGGCACGTCATCGGCGGCAAGGGACTCTCGCGGGGGCGAGGGTTCGCGCAGCTGGTTCGGGCGGCGACGCCCGATGCGGTGCTCCGCGGCGTCGAGGTGCTCGCCGGTGCCCTGGGCGGCGACGTGCTCGTCGTCGACATCGGCGGCGCCACGACCGACGTCTACTCGATTCTCACCCCGCGCGGGGAGGACGCGGCCATCGCCCGCGACGTCGTCGGCACGCTCTGGCATGCGCGCACCGTCGAGGCCGACCTCGGCATGCGGTGGAACGCCGAAGGCATCGTCGAGGCCGCCGACCGGGAGCGGATGACGCTCGCCGATCGCACGCGGACGTGGGCGGGCCGGGTCGCCGCCGACCCCGGCGCGCTCGCGTCATCCGCCACCGACTGGGCGGCCGAGGAGGAGCTGGCCGGGGTGGCCGCGACGGTGGCGATGCGTCGGCACGGACGGTCGCCGCATCCGTCCGAGCGGCCGCGTGCACTGGCCGACGTGCGGCTGGTGGTGGGGTCCGGGGGAGTGCTGCGGCACGGTCCGGCGGGCCTCGGGGCGACGGTGCTCCGGTCGGTGCTCACCGACCACGCCGGCGGCTGGCGTGTGCCCGACGCCGCCACGACAACGATCGACCAGCGGTACCTGCTGTTCGCCGTCGGCCTCCTCGCCGACCACCACCCCGACGCCGCCGAGGGTCTGGCCCACAGGGTCGCCGCACAGTCCGCGGGACGGTGAGCGACGCGGCATCCGAGCGCCGGCCATCGCTGGATCAGCCGACGGCGGTCCCCTCGAGCTCGACCATCAGCGTGGGGATCGCGAGCCGGGTCACGCCGAGCATGGTCGTGGTCGGTGCCGCCCCGGCGGCGCCCAGCCGCGACGCCAGCACCTCGTAGTGCTGGAACAGGAGATCGACATCGGTGGTGTAGACACCCAGCCGGACGAGGTTCGCGAGCGACATCCCGGCCCCGCCGAGCACGGCCTCGAGGTTGTCGAGGCTGAGCGCGAGCTGCGCGGCCAGGTCATCGGGATGCTGCGGCTGGCCATCGCTGCTCATGGCGGTCTGCCCTGAGCAGTACAGGGTCCGGCTGTGGCCGGAGACGATCTCGCCCTGGTTGTACCCCAGCTTCGTCGACCAGCTCCACGGGTTGACCACCGTTCGTTCCATCGCCATACCGGCTCCTTCAGCTCGTGTCGAGTACGACGCCGGGTGCTCCGATGTCGCGTCGACGACCCTCTCGACATATCACGACACCTGTTGTCGTGTATCGGCTAGATTCCTCGGATGCGGGCGGACCGGCTGGTCTCGCTGGTGCTGCTGTTGCGCCGGCGCGGCCGGCTGACCGCCGCCACACTGGCCCGCGAGCTGGAGGTGTCCACCCGCACGGTGCTGCGCGACATCGAGGCGCTGTCAGCAGCCGGCGTGCCGGTCTACGCCGAACGGGGCCGACACGGTGGCTTCGCGCTGCTGCCCGACTTCCGGACCGATCTCACCGGTCTGAACCATGACGAGGCACTCGCCCTGCTGGTGGCCGGGTCGCGGCGCGGCGAGCACGTGCTCGGTCTCGGCTCGGCGCTCGCTTCCGCCATGCGCAAGGTGGTCGAGGCCTTACCCGAGGGGCATCGCGACATCGCGGTCGATGCGGCCCAGCGGTTTCTCCTCGACCCGGAGACCGACCTCCTGTCGCGGCGGCTGGTCACCGAGGAGATGCCGGATGCCGTCGTCGTGAGCATCCGTCGTGCGGTGTCCACCGGACGTCGGCTGCGTCTCCACTACGCGGCCGTCGACCAGCCACCGAGATGGCGCACGGTGGACCCGATCGGGGTGGTCACGGTGCGCGGTCAGGGCTACCTGCTAGCCACCAGGTCCGGCGTGGACCGCACCTACCGGCTGTCCCGCGTCCTCGCCGCGGAGGTACTCGCCGAGTCGGCGCGGCGTGCGGACGAGGTCGACCTGGCCGGGGTGTGGCGAGAGCGCGGCACCCGGTTCCGAGCCGGCGGTGACCAGCTCGTCGTGACGGTGCGGGCCGACCCTGCCCGGCGAGAGGAGCTGGTGAGCACCGCGCTCGCCGTGCGTGCCGAAGGGCCGGACGCCGGCGGCTGGCTGCGGCTGGAGCTGGCGTTCCAGGACTCGCGCCACGCCGTGTGGGCGCTGTGGCAGCTCGGCTCGGATGCCGAGGCGTTGGCGCCGGAGTCGTTGCGTGCAGCCCTACGCGACCGCGCCGCCGCGGTCGCCGCCCGCTACGGAGAGCCGCGCGACCGTCATCACCACGCGGCGGAGTGAGGTCGGGTGGATCGTGTCGGGTGGCGGCGCTGTTCGCAGGTGGCGCAGCTGTGTCACCGCCACTCCGCGACATCGACCCGAGGGCAGCAGTCCGACCCGACCGTGCGAGCCGGACCCGAACCCACCCTCATGTCGCGGTGCGGACCAGGCACGAGGCCACGGTGCGGCCACGACGGCGCGGCGCGGTTCAGCGCAGACGGTGGGCGGGCGTCATCCGTCGTACGGCGTGGTGTGAACGATCTTGACCTGCACCCGCTTGCCGTTCGGCGCCTCGTAGGCCACGGTGTCGCCGACCTTCGCGCCGTTCACGGCCGCGCCGATGGGCGACTTCTCCGAGAACACCTGCAGGTCGGTGTCGCTGATCTCGCGCGACCCCAGGAGGAAGGTCTCCTTGTCGCCGAAGATCTCGACGGCGACGACCATGCCGGGCTCGACCACTCCGTCGTCGGCCGGGGTCTCGCCGATCACCGCGGTCTCGAGCAGCTGCGCGAGCTGGCGGATCCGGGCCTCCATCTTGCCCTGCTCCTCCTTCGCGGCGTGGTACCCGCCGTTCTCGCGCAGATCGCCCTCCTCGCGGGCGGCCTCGATGCGCTTGGCGATCTCGGTGCGGCCCGGGCCGGACAGCTCCTCGAGCTCGCCCCGGAGGCGGTCGTAGGCGGCCTGGGTCAGGTAGCTCGACTGGTTCGTCGGCTGGGCGGTCATGGGGGAACTCCTGGATGACGGGGATCTCGGGCGCGCTGCCTCCCGGCCTCGTGCCGGGGGCTACGGCAACGGGCCCGGGCCGACGGCTGCCGCGAGTCGGTGCGGCGCGCTCTCGGACCCAGACCCGAGGATGTGAAGCGACCACTGTAGCAACGACCCGGCCGGCATCGGGAATCGAGCGCCGGGGCCCGCGGTCACGGGGTGCCGGGCTGGCACGTGAGTACAGGAGGCGAGTGGCGGGTCCCCTGGCTACGGGGTGCCGGACAGCACGCGGGTACAGGAGTCGACCACGCCGGTGACGGCCCGGGTGCTGGTTCGCACCCGCACGACCCGCCGGACCGACGCCGGACCGGCGGCCGGCACGGCATCCTCGACCGTGCCGACGCGCCCCCGGCCACCGTCCAGCGCGCTGACCCGGCACACCACCGCCACGCCCTCGGGACGCGCGAGGTCGTACTCGACCACGATCGACGCGTCCGACTCGACGTCGTACCCGGTGACGGTGGGCCGCACCCCGCCGACCGTGGATGCCGCCGCCCACCAGACGGCGAAGCCGAGCACCAGCGCCGTCCCGAACGCTCCGAGAGCCCACCACCGGCCGGTGCCTGGGACAGGTCGGGGCAGTGGCACGAGCACCTCGGATCGTCATGGGGCACCGGGCAGGGGAGGGCGGCACGCGGTGGTGAGAGGATAGGGCGTTCACTCTCGAGATGCGCCCGAGCCCCGGGACGGAAGGGCCCCACGTGACCGAGCGACTCCGCCTGATGTGCGTCCACGCGCATCCCGACGACGAGTCCAGCAAGGGCGCCGCGGCGATGGCCAAGTACGTCGACGCCGGACACGAGGTGCTCGTCGTGTCGTGTACCGGGGGAGAGCGGGGCGACGTGCTCAACCCGCGGCTCCAGGACGACCCGCACATCACCCGAGATCTTGCCCAGGTGCGCCGTGACGAGATGGCCCGGGCCCGCGACGTGCTCGGCGTGCGGCACACCTGGCTGGGCTTCGTCGACTCCGGCCTGCCCGAGGGCGACCCGCTGCCGCCGCTTCCCGACGGGTGCTTCGCGCTCGAGCCGCTCGAGGTGACCGCCGAGGCGCTGGTGCGCGAGATCCGCCGCTTCCGGCCGCACGTCGTGACCACCTACGACGAGAACGGCGGCTACCCCCATCCGGACCACGTGATGTGCCACGACGTCACGGTGGCCGCCTTCGACGCGGCCGGCGACGCCGACGCGTTCCCGCACGCCGGAGCTCCCTGGCAGCCGCTCAAGCTCTACTACAACCAGACCATGTCGAAGGCTCGGATCGAGGCATTCCACCACGCTCTCCTCGAGCTCGGCGAGGAGAGCCCCTACGGCGAGTGGCTCGAGCGCTGGGACCGCCCCGACCGGGTGGTCACCACGCGGGTGCCGTGTGCCGACTGGTTCGACCGTCGCGACGCCGCCCTGCTCGCCCACGCCACCCAGGTCGACCCGGAGGGCATGTGGTTCCGCGTGCCGCGGGAGATGCAGGCCCGGATCTGGCCGACCGAGGACTTCGAGGCCGCGGTGTCGTACGTTCCTGTGGTCGACGGCGAGGACGACCTCTTCGCCGGGCTTCCCGAGGACACCGACGGCGCCGACGCCCTCGCCGTCCCCGGGGCGCTCGATGTCGTGCTCGACGCGCGGAAGGAGCGGCAGCCGTGACTGCGGCCGCAGCTACCGAGGGCGGCCCGGGCATCATCTCCTTCCTCGCGTTCTTCGCCCTCGCCGTCGCGCTGTGGTTCCTCATGCGCAACATGAACGCCCGGATGCGCCGGATGTCCTACCGACAGAGGCAGGCCGGGCTGGGGAAGGACGACCCGCAGGCCGGCTCGGATGACGACCCCGAGGCCGAGCCGGGGCCGGATGGCGCCTCGCCTCGCGACTGAGAGCCCGCACCCACGCTCGCGCCGGAGGTCGATCGCGGCACGCGAGCGGACTGGATCGGTGCTCAGGCCGTGGTGGGGCCGGTGAGAGCCAGACCGGCCGCCACGACATGCGCCGCGAAGGCGAGCACGGTGAGCGAGTGGAACACCTCGTGGAACCCGAACCAGCGCGGCGAGATGTCGGGACGCTTCGTGCCGTAGACCACCGCGCCGAGGCTGTAGAGCACGCCACCGACGACCACCCAGGTCATCGCACCGCCACCGACGTGCTCGAGCA
>JBOFBK010000215.1:0-1195 GCA_051645525.1 Dermatophilaceae bacterium
TGCCGGACAGTCCGCCGACCACTCCTCCGGTCTCCGCGAGGTCGGTGAGCCGCAGCTTCGCCACGATCGGCGAGATCGCCGACAGGGTCGCCCCGGGGACGAAGATCGCCAGGGCCCCGACGAGCAGCACGCCCGGGCCAGCCAGCTCGCCGGACCCGCGCACCACGAACGGCATCAGCGACACCGCGACCCCGGACGCGACGAGCAGCGGGCCGATCAACCGCCGGGCGGCCGGGGTGTCCGCCGCACGACCGCCGCTCCACGCGCCCGCCGCGATCGCCGCCAGGGCGATGCCGATGACCAGGGTGCTGGTCTCGAGAGTCAGCCCGAGATACGGCGCGAGCAGGCGCAGCGAGACCAGCTCCACGACGAGCACCGCCGCGCTCGTCCCGAACACCAGCGCCCCGGCCAGCACCGGCCCCATCGCCGCGGGCGCGTGGGTCGAGCCGTCGGCGGTCGATGGACTGGCGGTGGTCGACGGGGTGGCGGTCGATGGACTGGCGGTGGTCGATGGGGTGGTGGTCGACGAGGCGGTGGTCGATGAGGTGGTCGCGGCACCGGAGCCGGCGTCGAGAGGCGGGCGGTCGTCATCCGACGTGGTGGTCACCGACCCATCTTCGGGTACGGCCGCGACCGACGCGGCAGGCAGGGCCGCTCGTCGCCCGCCACGGCGGCGGACCCGCCCTCTCGGCATCCGCACGGCCCGGCGGCGCGAGGCGCAGAGTGGAGGGGACTCAGTTGCAGGCGGTACACCTCGGCAGAGAGGCTCACCCGCCGTGTCGCTTCATGACCTCGTCCATCGAGATCGTCCGGCTACCCGAGGCGTAGTGCTCCTCGAGAGCCTGCTCGGCCAGATAGAGGTCCTCGAGATCCTCCAGATGCTCCAGGATCGCCTCACGGGCGTAGAACGACGTGGAGCGTCCCGTCCGTCGAGCCAGCTCGTTCAGCCGGTCCTCGATGTCCTGCGGCAGGCGTACTACCAGCATCGCGTCCTCCGTGTGAGGACATCTACAGCACGCCGCTCGGCGAGCGCTCATCAGGCAATCTTCAGGTCTACCGGGCACGCTGCGGGGCGTGAGTAGCAGCGCACGCGCCGAGGTGACCACGGGCACGGTGCTCGTCGTCGACGATGACGCCGACGTCCGGGACAGTCTCGCCCGCTCGCTCGACTACGAGGGCTACGCGGTGCTCACCG
>JBOFBK010000216.1:0-7106 GCA_051645525.1 Dermatophilaceae bacterium
GTATGGTCCGAGGCGCTCGTCGGTGTGTGGGTCCCGCTCGCGGCCGGGGTCGCGCTCTCCAGCACCACGCGACGTCCTCGTGAACCGGGCTGTGTGGCCAGCAGATCCCGAGCGGTCGGCGGAACCGGGTCGAACGTGCGGCACGACCCGGTTCCCGGCGCGCCACACCTCGCGGCGAGCCCCTGGCCGGGGTGATCCAGTGGCCGACGGTCAGTCCGACTCGGACGCCTCCAGGTAGGCCTCGACGGTGCGTTCGACATCCTCGATAGCAGGGCCGAGCTCGCCGTCGGCCTGATCGGAGATCGCACCGTCGTTCCGTCGCTGGTCGTAGTCCTCGCGGAGAGCGACGGCGCGCTGACGCACGCGGTCGGCGTCATCCCGCCGCAGCGCCCGTTCGATGTCCTCGACCTGGCTGTCGAGCTGCCGGGCGATGTCGCCATCGATTACACCGTCGGCCTCCAGCGCGCCCAGCCGATCCGAGAGCTCTCCCAGCGCGACACGGGCGTCCTCCGCGGTGGTGTCGGCGGGGGTCGGTTCCGGCGTCGGAGTGGGGCTGGGGCTCGGGGTCGCCTCCGCCGTCTCGGTCTCCTCCGGTGTCGGCGTCTCCTCCGGCGTCTCCGTCGGCGTCTGGGTCTCCTCCGGCACCGATGCCGTGACGCTTGGCGCACCGGTCGTCGCGGTGGGCGACTCGGCGCCGTCCCCCTGGCCGTTCGTCAACAGGATCCAGGCGAACACGCCGACCGCCGTGAGGGCGAGGAGCGCCAGCACCCACATCGCTGCCGACGAGCGACCCCGGCGATCCTGCTCGTCGGCATTCGGCGGCAGGGTGGGCGGCCCGGCCGGCACCGGGGCCGGCGCGGGCGTCATCCGCTGCGTCGACGGTGCACCGGCAGCAGGGAGCAGCGTCGTCGTGGCTCCCGTGGCGGGGGCCCGGTGCTCCTCGAGCGCGGCCGCCACCGCCGCCGCACCCGGCGGCCGGTCGAGAGGGCTCTTGGCGAGCAGGGCGTCGACGAGGTCGGCCAGCCACATCGGGGTGTCCGGGCGGGCGGCGAGCAGGTCGGGCACCGGGTCGTGGGTGTGCATCACCATGGTCGCGATCGGGGTCGGACCGCTGAACGGCGCCCGGCCGGCGAGCAGTGCGTAGAGCAGGCACCCGAGGGCGTAGAGGTCGGCTCGGCCGTCGACCCGGCCGCCAGTGGCCTGCTCGGGCGCGAGGTACTCGGCGGTGCCCATGACGGTGTGCGTGGCGGTGAGGGCCGGTGCGCCGGTGCTCTCGCCGAGCTGGGTGATGCCGAAGTCGAGCACGCGCACCCGCCCGTCGTCGGCGTAGGCGACGTTGCCCGGCTTGATGTCGCGGTGCACCAGGCCCCGGCCGTGGGCCGCGTCGAGCGCCGACGCCACCTGGCGCCCGACCTCGACCACCTCCTCCACCGGGAGGGGGCCCTCCGTCATCCGCTCGGCCAGGCTCGGGCCCGGCAGCAGCTCCATGACGAGGAAGGCGGTGTCGCCCTCGACGCCGCTGTCGTGCACGGTGACGACGTTCGGGTGGTTGAGGGATGCCGTGACCCGCGCCTCCCGCTCGAACCGCTCGGCACCGGCCTGGTCGGGGATGCGCTGCAGGTCGATGGTCTTCACCGCGACCGCCCTGCCGAGCACCGTGTCGGTGGCCCGCCACACCTGGCCCATGCCTCCGTTCCCGATCGGCGACTCCAGGACGTACCGGCCGGCCAAGCGCCGCTGCTCGCTGTTCACCGCGCCACCCTAACCGGCGCGGGCACGGCCACGGATGCCGCGCCGACTACGGTGTGACGCGTGCTGGAGACCGTCACCGCCGTGCGCTACGTGACGCCGTTGCGGGAGGGCGGGTCGCTGCCCGGCCTGGTCGAGGCCGACGACCTCGGCACCTACGTCGTGAAGTTCACCGGGGCCGGCCAGGGCCGGAAGGTGCTGGTCGCGGAGGTCGTCGTGGCCGGGCTGGCCCGGCGGGTCGGCATCCCCACGCCGCGGCTGGCGGTGGTCGACCTGCCCCCGGCGATCGCCCGGTACGAGGCCGACGAGGAGGTCCAGGACCTGCTCACCGCGAGCCCCGGCCACAACCTCGGCGTCGACTTCCTGCCCGGCTCGTTCGGCTACGACGGCTCGCGGCCGCCCAGTGCGGAGGACGCCGCGGCCATCCTGTGGCTCGACGCCTACACCGCCAACGTCGACCGCACCTGGGCCAATCCCAACCTGCTGGTCTGGCACGGCCGCACCTGGGCCATCGACCACGGCGCGGCGCTCTGGTTCCACCACTCCTGGCCGAGCCGCCCGCCGGATGCCGCACGCTTCGCGGCCCAGCCGTTCGACGCCGCGGGCCATGTGCTGGCCGGGGCGGCCGGGCCGATGGCCGACACCCACGAGCGATTGGCCCCGCTGCTCACCGAGGACCTCCTGCGGGAGGTGGTGGCCGAGGTGCCCGAAGTGTGGCTGGAGACCGCGCCCAGCCTGCCGACGACGGATGACGTGCGCTCGGCCTACGTCGAGCACCTCGCCCTGCGCCTGGCGTCGCCGGGCGCGTGGACCGGAGGCGCGCCGTGAGCCACCCCTACCAGTACGTCGTGCTGCGCTTCGTGCCCCGCGTCGACCGGGGCGAGTGCCTCAACGTCGGGGTCGTCGTGCACTCGCAGTCGGCCGGGGTACTGCGCTGTGCCTGGCACCTCGACGAGGCGCGCCTGCTGGCGGTGGCGCCCGATGCCGACCTCGACGGGCTCCGAGCCGCGCTGGAGGCGGTGCACCTGGTCTGCGAGCAGCCGCCGGGCTCCGCCGAGGCCGCCCTCTCGACACCGGGCAAGCGGTTCGGCTGGCTCAGCGCCCCACGCTCGACGGTGCTCCAGCCCGGCCCGGTGCACGGCGGTACGGCATCCGACCCGGCGGGCGAGGTCGAGCGCCTCCTCGACCGCCTGGTCCGCTGACCCGCTCGGCCGCCGCGGCCGTCGCACCGTGCATCGGCGGATGCCGGTGCGCGGTCGGGAGCTGCGCTCCGGCTCTTGCTCTTGAGTGCGCTTGAGGTCCTACGGTGAACGGATGACCCCACCCTGGACTGTCGACGACCCGCCGCGCCAAGGTCTTGGGCTGATGCGGCTCCGGGAGGAGGATGCCGACGCGGACCGCGACCCGGTGCGGCTGGTCCATGGCCGCTCTGGTGTCCGCGGGCAAGGTGCGGGCGATCGGGCTCTCGAACATGACGCCGGATGACGTGCGTCGCGCGCACGCCGTCCATCCGATATTCGCCGTGCAGGAGGAGTGGTCGCTCCGCTCTCGTGCAGTCGAGACGATGCTCCCGACCCTGGCCGAGCTCGACGTCACCCTCGTCGCGCACTCCCCCACCGGACACGGCGCGTTGCACCAGCTCGACGGCACGCCACTCGCCCTGACGCTGAACGAGATCGCCCGCCTGGCGGCCTCGACCTCACCGGCCACGACCTCGACCGGCTCACGTCCGCCGCTACGGCGTCCGCAGAGTCGGCGGATCCTCCCCTCCTGAACGCCGTCGCGTCAGCGAGAGCGGCGCAGGGCCCAGGCGGCCACCGCAGAGGCGGCGGCGACGTTGAGGGAGTCGACCCCGCCGGCCATCGGGATGCGCACCGCGAGGTCGACGCTGCTCAAGGTCCGACTCGACAGCCCGTCGCCCTCGGTGCCGAGAACGAGAGCGAGCCGGACCGGCGGTGCGGCGGCGAGCTCGTCGAGGCCGACGGCGTCCTTGGTCAACGCCAGCGCGGCGACGGTGAACCCGAGCCGGTGCAAGTGGTCGACTCCACCCGGCCACGGATCGATACGGGTCCACCGAACCTGGAAAACCGTGCCCATCGAGACCCGGATCGCCCTGCGGTACAGCGGATCCGCACAGCGAGGGGTGACGAGTACGGCATCCACGCCGAGCGCCGCCGCGCTGCGGAACACCGCGCCGACGTTGGTGTGGTCGACGACGTCCTCGAGCACGATGACCCGATGGGCGGTTCCGAGGACGTCGGCAAGCGCCGGCAGCGGTGGGCGGTGCATCGAGGCGAGCGCGCCGCGGTGCAGGTGAAACCCGGTGAGCCGCTGGATGACGTCGTGATCGCCGACGTACACGGGCACGTCGTCGGTCTCCGCCTGCTCGACGACGTCGGCGAGGTCGGTGAGCCAGCGCTCGGCCATGAGGAACGCGCGCGGCCGGTGGCCGGCGGCAAGGGCGCGGCGGATGACCTTCTCGGACTCGGCCAGGTACAGCCCGCCCCGGGGCTCGAGCCGTCGACGAAGCGCGACGTCGGTGAGGCCGACGAAGTCGGTCAGCGCGTCGTCCGCGGGGTCCTCGATGCGGATCGGCACGGGAGGAGGCTAGGGCACCGGCGCGGCGGTGCATCGGCCCCGTGCCACGCTGTTATGTTCTACGGTCGATGGGGGGTCGACACAGCACGTCGCAGCTGACGAACGGAGCGCCCATGACCGAGCAGGCAGTCGCGAGTATCGACGTCGACGACTTCTGGGCAAGGGGCTACACGATCGTTCGGGGGTTCTACACGCACGAGGAGATCGCCGAGCTCCGCACCGGGGCGTATGCCTCGCGCGGCCGTGGTGGTGACCTCCTCGCCAACCCGACGCTGCGCCACGTCCTGACCGACCCGCGCCTCATCGCCGTCGCGCGCACCCTGCTCGGCACCGACGACATCGTCTACACCGGTGACAGCTCCTTCACCATCAACGGCACGCAGCGCGGCTGGCACAAGGACAACGCCGACCGGCTCGACGCCAGGGCGCCAGACTGGGAGGGCCGGTACACGCAGCTGCGCTTCGGTATCTACTGTCAGGACCACTCCGAGCACACCGGTGGGCTCAACCTGCGGGTCGGCTCGCACGACATCCCGAACACCACCGACGGCGAGTGCCTGTATGTCAAGACCCGCCCGGGTGACCTCGCCGTGTGGAGCATGCGCATCTCGCACTCCGGAAACGGGATGCTGCTCAAGGATCCGACGGCGCCGTTCCCGGCCCCGAACGAGCAGGAGGCGTTCTCGCCCGAAGAGGTTGCGCCCGCCGACGGTGACCGGATCGCGGTCTTCATGCACCTCGGCGCCGATGACGCACACGCCCGGCGGTACGCCGATTACCTCAAGACTCGTAGGTACATGGTGGACATGTGGCGGATGCAGCCGTACGCACCCGAAGTTCTCGAGCAGGCCGAGGCGGCCGGGCTCACGGTGCGAGACATGCCCCGTGAGGTGATCGACGATCCGTCTGCCGGACAGCACGAGACCTGGCAGCCCTTCCCGTACGCCGGGCAGGCGACGACGTCGGCGGGCGGAGCATGGTCCATCGCCGTCAATGTCAAGACGCAAGCCCGGCGGGTGGCTCGGCGCGGCAAGGCCACCCTCAAGGGTGTCTACCTCGGATCCAGGGGGAGCGGGCGCTAGAAGGCTCGCGGCAGGTGTCCGGCAGCGAGCGCGCGGCAGCGACCTTCTCGGATTCGGCGAAGTACAGCCCCGGCCGGTTCGAGCCGCCGGCGTAGGGCCATGTCAGTGAGGCCGACGTCGTCGGCGAGCCGTGGATCCTCGGCCGAGGTGACCCGCTGGGCCGTCATCCGCGAATCACCAGGTTGGCCACCGCCACGACCCCCACGACGACGATCGTCGCCCGGAGCACGCGCGGCGAGAGCCGCCGGCCCACGGTGGACCCCACCACCCCACCGACCGTGGAGCCGATCGCGATGAGCGCGGCGGCGCGCCAGTCGACCAGGTCCGAGGCGACGACGACGAAGACGACAGCGGCTACCGCGTTCACGATGGTGGCGAGCACGTTCTTGTACGCGTTGAGCCGCTGCAGCGGCGACGACGACAGCACACCGAGCACGCCGACGAGGATGACGCCCTGCGCGGCTCCGAAGTACCCGCCGTAGACGCCGACGGCAAGGGTGCCCGCCTGCATCGCGGCCCGCCGTCCGGTGTCGGCCGCGGGCCGGCTGCGTTGTGCTCGCCGCCGCGCGGCCCAGGCGCTCACCCGCGGGCCGACGACCACCAGCACCACACCCATAGTGATGAGCGCCGGGACGACCGTGGCGAAGACCGCCGGGTCGAGGACGAGCAGCAGCCCGGCGCCCACGGCGCCGCCGACGAACGACATCGGCACGAGCCGCACCAGGTCGGTACGTGCGCCGGCGAGCTCGCGGCGGTAGCCGACCGCACCGGTCACCGAGCCCGGGACCAGGCCGATGGTGTTGGAGATGTTCGCCGTCACCGGGGAGAACCCGAGCAGCAGCAGCGTCGGGAAGGTGATGAGGGTCCCGGAGCCGACCACGGTGTTGATCGTGCCAGCCCCGACCCCGGCCAGGACCACGAGCAACGCCTCGGCCAGGGACACCGACCCCACCCTAGTGACGCACCCTCGCCCGACCGCAGCAGTGGCTCAGGAGGGCGGAACGGCCGGTGGCTCCGGTGCAGGCGGTGCGACCGGTGGCTGCGGCGCGACCGGCGCAGGGCGAGGCGGCACGGCATCCGCCGGCCGGGCGATCGGCGGCTGAACCCGGGATGCCGGGTAGGCGTGCCCCTCGGCCTCCTGGCTCGCCAGCGCGGCCTGGCCACGGGCCGTGGCCAGCGCCTGCGCGGGGTCCTCGAGCTGGGTGTCCTCGAAGGCGTCGCCCCGCGAGGCCGACTCGTCCGGGTCGACCCACTCCTCACCACCTGCGTCGAGGCCGCCACCGTCGCCGCGGCCGAGCATCCCGCCGATGCCCTTCAGCGCGTCGGTGAGCTCGCTCGGGATGATCCACATCTTGTTCGCGTCGCCCCGGGCGATCTGCGGCAGCACCTGGAGGTACTGGTAGGCGAGCAGCTTCTGCGTCGGCCGCCCGCGGTGGATGGCGTCGAACACCTGCTGGATGGCGCGCGCCTGGCCCTGCGCCTCGAGGATGCGGGCCTGGGCCGACCCCTCGGCCCGCAGGATCTGGCTCTGTTTCTCGCCCTCGGCGGTGAGGATCTGGCTGGCCTTGATGCCCTCGGCGTTGAGGATGACGGCGCGCCGGTCGCGCTCGGCCTTCATCTGCTTCTCCATCGACTCCTGCACCGACATCGGCGGGTCGATGGCCTTGAGCTCGACCC
>JBOFBK010000217.1:0-11373 GCA_051645525.1 Dermatophilaceae bacterium
GTGCTGGTGACACTGACCACCAGCGCGACCGCGGTGCGGCGCGACCCGCGCGACGTCGCCTCGACGGTGGGTATGGGCGTCGTGCTCCTCGGTCTGCTCGTCCTCGCCGCAGCCCAACGCGACCCGCTGCGGCCGGTGACGTTCGGAGCGACGACGGGCCTGTTGCTCGTCGCGGCGACCGCCCTCTCGCGACGCCCGCTGGGGCCGGTGGCGCACCACCTCACCGGCACCGTCGCGGCGGCCGGCGCGACGGCCGCGGTGCTCGCCGTGACCGCTGGTGTGCCGACTCGCTTCGTCACGACCGGCCTGGTCCTGTTGGCGGTAGCCGCGGTCGCGGTCGCAGGTGCCCGCCGGTCGCGGATGACGCTCGTCGTCAGTACCGGGCTGGCCGTCGTCGCGCTACTCGCCTGGGCGCCAGGCCCGGTGGCGATGATGTCGCTGGGCTCGGCGCTCGAGTACGACCTCGCGGTGGCACTCGTCGACAGTGTTCTCGTCAGCGGACTGGTCGCCGTCGGCTGGTGGGCGCTGGGCGCCGTGCGCGGGCTGGGCCGCGGGGTGCGGGTCGCCGCCGGCGTGAGTACCTGGGTGATCGGTCTGGCCGCATCGGCCACGCTGCTCGTCAGCCTGCTCACCCTCGTCGGTGACCGGGCGGGCAACGCGCGGCTCGGGTTCACCGTCGGTCATGGGTTCGCCACGGTCTCCTGGATGCTGGTGGCTGCCTGGCTCCTCGTGCGCGGGCTCGGCCGCACGCGCGGTGCCGACCTGGTGCTGCGCACCGGGCTGTTGCTCAGCGTGGTCAGTGTCGCCAAGCTGTTCCTCTACGACCTCGCCACCCTGAGTGGAGTGGTGCGCTCGCTTGCCTTCATCGTCACCGGGCTGGTCCTGCTTGCCACCGGCAGCCGGTACGCCCGGCGGCAGGGCCGCCGGGACGCCACCGGATAGCGCCGTCGCACGTCGTCGTCCGATGGCGCCCGTCGCGACCGCGGCAACGCCAGAGGATGACGGTGCGGGTGGCTTCTGCCACAGTGAGGAGATGGACCCGGCGCGGCGCAGGTGGCACGCCGACAGCAGTCGCCTCGCCGGCCTCGACCCGCGCGAGATCGACATGGTGGGTGCCGATCTGCTGCGACGGTGGTCCGAGCCGCACCGCCGGTACCACGGCGTCGGGCACCTTCACGAGGTTCTCGCGGCGGTCGACGTTCTGTCGCGCACCGGAGATGTGCCACACGAGGACCGCACGGTGGCGTTGCTCGGCGCGTGGTTCCACGACGCGGTGTACGACGTCACCACCGCCGGCACCAACGAGATGCGCAGCGCCGACCTTGCGCGAGAGTCGTTGAGCCGGATGGGCGCTCCGCGCGACGTCACCGACCGGGTGGTGACCGTCATCCTCGATACGGTCGATCACGAGCTCCCGGACGAGGCGTCCGCCGACCCCGCACGAGGGGTCCTGCACGACGCCGACCTCTGGGTGCTCGCTGCTCCGGTCGGGCGCTTCGACGAGTATTGCGGCCAGGTGCGTGAGGAGTACGCGCACCTGGCCGGCACCACGTACGCCATGGCGCGGTCTCAGGTGTTGCGGCCCCTGCTCGGCCGGCGCCACCTCTACGCCACCGCGTACGCCCGCGCGGCGTGGAACGACCTGGCCCGCGAGAACCTGGCCCGCGAGCTCACCCGCCTGGCCGGTTGAGCACGGCGTCGGCGAGCGGCCACCAGAAGGTGTCGCCGCAGAGCCGGGCGAACTCCTCACGGGTGACCCAGCGTCGGTCCGAGGTGTCGCTATGGGTGGTGACGAGCGGCGGACGGGTACCGGGCACGGCCACCTCGTAGAGCTGCAGCAGGTCACGGCCGGCGGTCCATGGTCCCGGGCCTTGGACCGCACGGAAGCGCTCGTAGCCGACCGGGCGAAGATCCACCCCGTCCACCACGAGTCCGGTCTCCTCACGCACCTCGCGAACCGCGTTCTCTCGCACCGTCTCCCCCGCTTCCCGCCCGCCTCCGGGCGCACCCCATTGGTTACGCCATACCGAGTGCACGACGGCGAGGTCGCCGGCGGCGTCCCTGACGAGCGCGATCGCGGCGAACACCCGCTCAACGTGGACCTCGCGCGGGGAGGCGATGAGGTCGACGTCGACGCGGATGCCGTCGGCGAGCAGGACATCCCGAGCGCGGGCGATGCCCCTGTCCCCACGGCGTTTCGGCATCCGCAGACCGCTGGCGGCAAGGGCCCGCACCAGGTCGCGCCCAGAGGTGGGCCGGGCCCCGGCGGCGACGACGGCGGGATAGCGCTCCTCGGGGATGTCGTAGTGGTCGCCTTCGAACGCCCGGCGCGGGATCCGCAGGCGGTCGGCGAACGCGTGCAGCTCGTCGAGGTCGGTGTCGCTCACCAGGTGCGACCACCGCCGCCCGAAGCGCTCGGGGCGGGGCGGGTCGATGAGGATGGCCACCGACCGATCGTAGGGCCGCGGTCCGAGCCTGTGGAAAACGTCCGGGCCCGGTCGCGGCATCCGCCTAGGTTCGTGGATGACGGGTCGGCCGCCGGGGTCGACCGTGACGCGAAGGGGGCCACTCATGGCCGCACAGTTCCAGGTCGACACCGAGCGCATCGCGGCTGCCGCGGGTGATGTCGCCCGTATCTCGGCCGAGATCGAGAGCCAGGTGGCGGTGATGCTCGCCCGCCTCACCGGACTCCAGGACGCCTGGACGGGAACGGCATCCGCGCAGTTCCAGGGTGTCGTGACGCAGTGGCGTGGCACTCAGCAACAGGTGCGCGCCTCACTGGACTCCATCGGCCAGGTGCTCGGCGCCGCCGGTGTGCAGTACGCCGAGACGGAGGCACAGGCGGTGCGGATGTTCTCGTGACAAGCCCTGCGGGCGGTCGCGACCTGAGATCGGTCGGTCGCGATCGCCCGCAGCATCACGACACGGCACCGGTCACGATCGCCGCCGACATCACGACACCGTCGCGCCGCATCGGTCGCGGTCGCGGTCACGGTCGCCTGCAGCATCGCGACACCCTCGCCCTGCGCCGCTCCGGCCGGCCAGATGGCTCTCCGACCCGGCACGAAGATCAGGTCACATCAGGTCAGGTCGAGCTTGTAGCCGCGATGCGAGTGCACCCACCCGAGCCGCTCGTAGAAGCGGTGCGCGTCGGCGCGGCGCCGATCAGTCGTGAGCTGCGCGATAGTGGCGCCCCGACCACGACCACGGGCGACGGCCCAGTCGAACAGCGTCTGTCCCAGCCCGGAGCCGCGCTCGGCCGCACTCACTCGCACTGCCTCCACCTGCACGCGCAACGCACCCCGCCGGGACAACGTGCGGAGGTAGCTCAGCTGCGCGGTGGCGACGATCCGGCCGTCGGCCCGGCGCACCACGACGAGCAGCTGGTTCGGGTCGTCGTCGAGGCCGCGAATGCCTCGTGGTAGGGCGCCAGGTCGTCACCGCCGCTCCCGGCCTCCCGACCTGCTCCGAGTAGGTCGTCACGAAGCAGCTCGACCACCGACGCCACGTCGGCGGCGGTGGCCCGGTCGACGACGTGCACCACGCCGCCGACCACGAGCTCGTGCGGGAACTCGGTCGGCGCCGGCACCGGCCCGGGTTCGCCGGTCATTCCGCCGAGATGGCCCGCAGCACGTCGAGGCGAGCCGCCCGACGCCCGGGCCAGAGCGCGGCGAGCACGCCGACGACAGCGGCGACGAGCACGAACCCGGCCAGCTGGCCGCCGGGAACGGCGAGCACGTCGATCCCGTCGTCGATGAGCGATCGCTGCAACGCCACCGCGAACGCGAGCCCGAGGCCGATGCCGAGCACCGCACCGAGTAACGCGATGGCGACCGACTCCAGGCGCAGCATGGTGCGCAGCTGACGCCGGCTCAGGCCCACGGCGCGCAGCAGGCCGATCTCCCGGACACGCTCGATCACCGACAGGGCGAGGGTGTTGACGATGCCGAGCACCGCGATGACCACCGCCAGGCCGAGCAGGGCGTACACGATGTACAACAGCTGGTCGATCGGCTCGCGCTGCTGTGCGGCGTACTCGGCCTGGTCGCTCACACCCACGGTCGGGAGGTCGGCGACCACCTCGTCCAGCGCCCGGCCGAGATCGTCGCGGTCGGCTCCCGGGGCGGCGACGACGTACAGCGTCCGGTCGGTTGCCGGCACACCGAGGGCGTCGAAGGCATCCAGCCCGAGGGTGACATCGGCCTGCAGCACGGCATCCTCGATGTAGACGGCGACGACGCGCGCCTCCAGCTTCTCGCCCGCATAGGAGAGCGGCAGTGTCGAGCCGAGACCCAACCCCTGCTCGGTGGCGAGGTCGGTGGACACGGCGACGGTGTCGGCGCCGAGGTCGGCGAGGGACCCCGCGGACACCTCAGGGCGTGCGACGGCACTGACCTCTGCAGGATCGATCCCGGCGACGAAGTCACGGCCGCCGTCGATCTCGACCCCGGCCGCTCGCACCCGGGCGACCCGCTCCACCCCGGGCACGGCCGCCACGTCATCCGCCACGGTGGCCGAGAACGACTGGCCGACCGCGTTGGCCACGACGTAGTCGGCGACGATGTCCTCGGCCAGCGACTTGTCGATGCTCGCCTTCGCCGAGGCGCCGAGCACCGCCATCATCGTCACGAGCGACACCCCGATCATCAGCGCGGATGCCGTGGCGGCGGTACGCCGAGGATTCCGCCGGGCGTTCTGCTCGGCCATCCGCCCGACCGCGCCGAAGGTACGTCGGTACAGCCAGCCGAGCCCACCGAGCACCGGTCGGCCGACGACCGGGCTCACCAGAGCCGTGCCGACGATGACCCCGAAGATCCCCACCCCGAGGACGTAGG
Organism: Dermatophilaceae bacterium; assembly: GCA_051645525.1. Classification (GTDB taxonomy): domain Bacteria; phylum Actinomycetota; class Actinomycetes; order Actinomycetales; family Dermatophilaceae; genus JBOFLG01. The sequence continues at coordinate 4,836 of JBOFBK010000217.1, forward strand.
TCGGCTCGGAGCCCACCTCCGCGAGGCCGAGCGCCATCGCGACAGCGCCGGCCACGAGCAACCCGGTGCCGACCGACAGCCGCCACCGCAGGCCGCTCTCGGCGAGTGCGACGTCGTCTCTCATCGCGGCCACGGGCGCCACCCGGCCGGCCCTGCGAGCGGGCAGGTACGCCGCCGTCACGGTGACCACGAGGCCGACCGCCAGTGCCACCACGACCGTGCGCGGCCGCAGCACCAGCTCGCTCGCCGACAGGTCGAGACCGACCTGGCCGAAGACGGTCTTGATGCCGAGCGCGAGCAGCACGCCGAGGGCCGCGCCGAGCAGGGAGCCGGCCAGGCCGATGATGCCCGCCTCGAACAGCACCGAGCCGGCCACCTGCCGCCGGCTCGCGCCGATGGCACGCAGCAGCGCGAGCTCACGGCTGCGCTGCGCGACGAGGATGGAGAACGTGTTGACGATGAGGAACGCCCCGACAGTCAGCGCGACTCCGGCGAAGACGAGGAGGAAGGTGTTGACGAACGAGAGCGCCTCGTCGATCCGCGTGGCAGCGCTGGCCGCCACCGCGTCGCCGGTGGCGGACTCGTACTCGTCGGCGAGCACGCGGTCGACCTGCGCCTTCAGCTCCGACTGGGTGGTGCCGGCCGCCGCGGTGACCCAGAGCTGGGAGTACTCCTCCGCGCCACCGAGGAAGAGCTGCTGGGCCTGGCCGGTCTCGAGCATCACCACGCTCGCCCCGACGAGGGAGGAACCACCGAAGCCGGCCGTGCCGACCAGCGTGACCTCGACCCGCGGCACCGCGCCGGAGGTGACGAGCGGCATCCGCTCACCGATGCGGTAGCCCGCACGCTCGGCCGTGGCGGTGTCGAGCACCACCTCGCCCGACGCCCGCGGGAAGCGACCACTCTCGAGCGTGGCGACCGGTGTGCCGTTCGCCGCCGGCCCGCCGGTGTAGTTGACCGCGATCCCGGGCGGCCCGGCGCCTCCGACGATCTTGCCGTCCTTGCCGACGACGAAAGTGCCGAACGAGGTGACCCGGCCGTCGGCACGCTCTGCACCCGGCACGGCGGCGAGCACGCCGGCGAGGTCGGCGGGTACCGCCCGCTCGGTGGGCGAGCCGAACCCGCCTCCCTCGCCACCCGCGCCGGAGGGTCGCACCACGACGTCGCCCACGGCGCCACTGGTCAGCCCGGTGAAGGCCCGGTCGAGGGTGTCGGTGAAGATGTAGGAGCCGGCGACGAAGGCGACTCCGAGCACCACCGCGAAGCCGCTGAGCAGGAGACGCAGCTTGTGCGCGAGCACGCCGCGCCAGGTCGCTCGCAGCACCTAGGACCCCGCGCCCGGCCGGCTCAAGCCCGCCATCCGCTCGAGCACCCGCTCCGGGGTCGGCTCGCGGAGCTCGTCGACCACGTGCCCGTCGGCAAGGAACACCACCCGGTCGGTCCAGCTCGCCGCACCCGGGTCGTGGGTGACCATGACGACGGTCTGCCGGTGGGTGTCGACGACACGGCGGAGGAATCCGAGCACTTCGGCACCCGACGTGGAGTCGAGGTTCCCGGTGGGCTCGTCGGCGAAGACCACGTCGGGTCGGCCCATGAGGGCCCTGGCGCACGCCACCCGTTGCTGCTGGCCTCCGGAGAGCTCGCTGGGGCGGTGGCCCAGCCGGTCGCGCAGGTCGACGGTGTCGACGACCTCGTCGAACCAGGCCGGCTCGGGCCGCCGCCCGGCGATGGCCAGCGGCAGCAGGATGTTCTCCTCGGCGGTGAGCGTGGGCACGAGGTTGAACGCCTGGAAGACGAAGCCGATGCGGTCGCGTCGCAGCTCGGTGAGGCGGCGTTCCTTGAGGGTGGTGAGGTCGACGTCGCCGAGGAACACCCGGCCCGACGACGGCTCGTCCAGCCCGGCGGCGCAGTGCATCAACGTGGACTTGCCCGAGCCCGACTTGCCCATGATGGCGGTGAACTCGCCGGCACGGAGGTCGAGGCTCACGTCGTCGAGCGCAACCACCTGGGTCTCGCCGGTGCCGTACACCTTCGAGAGCCCCTCGACTCGGGCCGCGGCCAGGCGGGTCTCGCTCGTCGTGGTCGTCGGGTCGGCGACCGCCATGCGCAGCTCCTCGGGGTGGACAGAACGCGACAGCATCACGGGCACCGACGCCCACGTTGCTGCCGGCCCAACGCTAGGACGTCACCTCAGTGTTCCGCGTCAGGGGTTTTCCCGGATGCAGCCCTGAGCGCACCGTCATCCGGGTGGAGCCGGCGACACCGGTCCACGCGTGGTGGCGTCGACCGCGGTCGGGCCGACCGGCGCGACCGCGTCCGTCGGGCCGACCGGCGCAAGCGCGTCCGTCGGGCCGACCGGCGCGAGCGCGTCATCCGTCTGATGTGGCACGTCGAGCCGGATGCCGTGCACGGCGCGCAGCGTGGGGCGGTCGACATCGCCCTGAACCACGCCGCTGAGCCAGGACAGCTCGAGCCCGCGGTCGTCGACCCGGCACGTGGCGATGCAGTTGTCGAACCACGGACCCTCGGTGACCTGCCACGGGTACTGCGGGCGGGACACGTGCGCCGACCGGGCCACCAGGGCTCGCACCGGCCGCGCGAGCCATCTGGACAGCAGCGAGATGCCGACCCGGATGCCGCGCGGCATCGGGTTGCGGATCGGCGAGCAGACCGCCTGCACGATGCGCGATCGCATCCGGTGCTGGCCGGGATCGACGACCTCGGCGAGGTAGGAGTTGTGCACGTCTCCGGAGAGGAACACCACGGTGTCCGGCGCCGCGCCGCGGTTCCCGCGGGCCAGGTCCGCGACCATCTCGAACACCTCGTCGAACCCGCTGGTGAACGCGGCCCAGTGCTCGAGGTCGACGCGGCGACGCACCCGCTCGGCGAGTGCTGCCGGGCGCCGGCCGTAGCAGCCCTCGGCCACCGCCTCGTCGAGCACCTCGACGTCGTGCAGCCCGGGGGGCAGCAGGAACGGCAGCGAGGTGCCGACGAACACGTGCCGGTATCCGCCGCGCAGCTTTCCGTCGAGCCAGCGCAGCTCCTCGGCGTCGAGCATCGACCGGCTGTCGGGCTGCAGGTCGCGAGCGGCTCGCGAGTCGACGACGAGGAGCAGGCAGTCGCCGAGCTCGCGGGCGTAGCTCCACCGGTAGCTGTCCGGGCGCGCATCGGCACGCTCGGCCAGCGCGTCGACGGCCTCGGTGAGGTCGAGCTCGTGGTCGGAGCCGCGTGCGGCGTGCGCCGCGACCTGTTGCCAGACCTCCTCCTCCGCGAGGTCGGCCGGAGCGAGGTTGCCCAGGTGCTGGTGCACCCAGTACGAGCCGAGCCCGGCGACGATCCGCTCCTGCCACCAGGTGGTGCGCCGGATCTCCTCGCGCCACGACCAGGAGGTGTTCCAGTCGTCGCGCACGTCGTGGTCGTCGAAGATCATCGCCGACGGCACGCTCGAGAGCACCCAGCGGATCACCGGCTCGCTCCACGCGATGCGGTACAGCTCGGCGTACTCGACGAAGTCCTTGATCTCGGCGCCCGGCGGCTCGTCGAGATCGCGACGAGCCCGCATGTACTCCTCGAGCTCGGGGTGCGGCGTGGTGTCGGCGTAGACCTGGTCACCGAGCAGGAGCAGCAGGTCGGGCCAGTGTGCGCCCGGGTCGTCGCGGAGCGCGATCGCCAGGCTGCGCAGGGCGTCGACGCCGTGCCGGTCGTTGCCGGCGGCGTCGTGCGGGGCGCTGGTGCGGCACGACCCGAACGCGAAGCGGGGTGCGTGGCCGGGCGCCGGGGTTCGGATGCGGCTCGGCGCTGCTCCGTCGAGCGGCCACACCCGGATGCCGTCGACGTGCACCTCGTAGGGGTAGTCGGTGCCGGGTTCGAGACCGTCGCACACGACCAGGGCGTAGTGGGCGCCGTGGACCCGGAACGTCGGGGCGGTCCAGGTGCTGCCGGCGCGCGCCACGGTGACGCGGGCGGCATCCGCGGTGCGGACCCACACCGTGGCGGAGGTGTCGTCGACGTAGCGCAGGAGCGGTCCGAGGACGAGCGTGTCGCCGTCGGGGCAGGGCGGGGCCATCCTCCCATCCTGCACCCCTGCCGCTGGACGGTTCATCGGGAGTCCGACCCACCCGGGCGCACCGGCCCACCCGGCCGCCCACCTCGTCCGACCAGCCCGAGCGGGATCGACTCTCGCGGCGCGAGATAGTGATCGTGTCCTCGACCGCAAGGAGCCCTGCGATGACCGGTCTCGACCACCCGCTCGTCCGGGCCTACCTCGCCCGCGTCGACGCCCTGGCCGGCGCGCTCCCCGCGGGTCGGCGCGCCGAGCTGCGCGCCGACCTCGAGGAGCACCTCGCCGAGGCACTCCCCGAGGACGTCGACGACGAGGTGGTGACGCGGACCCTCGGCCGACTCGGTTCCCCCGAGGGCGTCGTCGCCGAGGCGGCCGGCACGCCGGCTCCCACGCACACCGAGACCGGGGCCACCACCGGCCCACCTCGCGTCGAGCAGGCCGCCGTCCTGGCGTCCGGGTTGTCTCTGGCCACCGCGCTCAGCGTCGTCCTGGTCGTCCTCGCACTGTTCCTCTGGCTGGCCGGCGTCGTGCTCACACTGTTCTCGAGGCGGTGGAGCGTGGGCGACAAGGCGCTCTCCGTGGTCGCCTACGGCGTACTCGGGTTTCCGCTGGTCGCCGCCTCGACCACGTCCGCATCTGGCGGCTCAGCGTGTCCGGGCGGCGACGACGCCGGTGGCATCTCGTTCGAGGTGTGCGCGAGCGGTGTCGGTCTGCAGGCGCACGCGGCCGTGCTCGTCGTGGGCGGGCTCGCACTGCTGACGCTCTGGGTGGGTGCCGGCATCCACCTCTGGCGCCGCGCGCGGCGAGCGACACCCGCGGAGCAGGCGCACGTCATCCGGATGCGGTGAGACCGGGCCACGTACTTGCCGCGTTTCGACGCCATGGCGTCGAAGGGCGTCGGCGGCGTCCGTATTCCGACGCCTCTCGGCCCGATCGACGCCATGGCGTCGATATGGACCCAAGGGCAGCCGCGCCGTCACCGCGCGAAGGGCGGCCCCCCGCATCGGGGAGCCGCCCTTCGTCGTGAGGCGCGAGCGTCAGGGACTCAGAAGTCCATGCCGCCCATGCCGCCGTCGCCACCCGGAGCTGCCGGAGCGGCCTTCTCGGGCTTGTCGGCGATGACCGCCTCGGTGGTGAGGAACAGCGCGGCGATCGACGCGGCGTTCTGCAGCGCCGAGCGGGTCACCTTGGCCGGGTCGATGACGCCGGCCTTGACGAGGTCCTCGTAGACGCCGGTGGCGGCGTTGAGGCCGTGCCCGCCCTCGAGGTGCTGCACCTTCTCGGCGACGACGCCGCCCTCGAGACCGGCATTGATCGCGATCTGCTTGAGCGGAGCCTCGACCGCGACCTTGACGATGTTCGCGCCGGTGGCCTCGTCACCCTCGAGCTGGAGGTTGGCGAACGCCTTGGCACCGGCCTGGATGAGGGCCACACCACCACCGGCGACGATGCCCTCCTCGACGGCCGCCTTCGCGTTGCGCACGGCGTCCTCGATGCGGTGCTTGCGCTCCTTGAGCTCGACCTCGGTGGCCGCGCCCGCCTTGATGACAGCCACGCCGCCGGCGAGCTTGGCAAGGCGCTCCTGGAGCTTCTCGCGGTCGTAGTCGGAGTCGGAGTTCTCGATCTCGGCCCGGATCTGGTTGACCCGGCCCTGGATCTGGTCCTGCGCACCGGCACCCTCGACGATGGTCGTCTCGTCCTTGGTGACGACCACCTTGCGGGCCCTGCCGAGCAGGTCGAGCTCGGCGGTGTCGAGCTTGAGGCCGACCTCCTCGGAGATGACCTGGCCACCGGTGAGGATGGCGATGTCGCCGAGCATGGCCTTGCGGCGGTCGCCGAAGCCGGGCGCCTTGACCGCGACCGACTTGAACGTGCCGCGGATCTTGTTGACCACCAGGGTCGACAGGGCCTCGCCCTCGACGTCCTCGGAGATGACGAGCAGCGGCTTGCCCGACTGCATGACCTTCTCGAGCAGCGGCAGGAGATCCTTGATCGCACCGATCTTGGAGTTGACGATGAGGACGTAGGGGTCCTCGAGCACGGTCTCCATGCGCTCGGGATCGGTCACGAAGTAGTGGCTGATGTAGCCCTTGTCGAAGCGCATGCCCTCGGTGAGCTCGAGCTCGAGGCCGAAGGTGTTGCTCTCCTCGACGGTGATGACGCCTTCCTTGCCGACCTTGTCCATGGCCTCGGCGATCATGTCGCCGATCTGGTTGTCGGCGGCGGAGATCGACGCGGTCGCGGCGATCTGCTCCTTGGTCTCGACGTCCTTGGCACCGGCGAGCAGCTCGTCGGAGACGGCCGCGACAGCCTTCTCGATGCCACGCTTGAGCGCCATCGGGTTCGCCCCGGCAGCGACGTTGCGCAGGCCCTCGCGGACCAGCGCCTGGGCGAGCACCGTGGCGGTGGTCGTTCCGTCACCGGCGACGTCGTCGGTCTTCTGGGCGACCTCCTTGACGAGCTCGGCGCCGATCT
>JBOFBK010000218.1:0-6769 GCA_051645525.1 Dermatophilaceae bacterium
ATCCTCCAGCAGCTCGACGAGCTGCTGCTCGGACAGCGCCTCACCGAGCAGGTCTGTGATCGCCTCGAGCCCGAAGCCGGCAGCGCGTAGCGAGGCGATCGCCCGCACCCGACCCACCTGGCTCGGTGCGTACCACCGGCAGTCGCTCACCGGGTCGACGGCGGCCGGTGCGAGCAGGCCGGCATCCTCCCAGTGCCGCAGCATCCGCCGGGACACTCCGGTCGCGTGGGCGACCTGTCCGATCCTGAGCGTCACGTCATCCAGCACAGTCCCTCCCACCGTGTGAAGGTCAACCCCGGCCGCGGGAGGAGGTGGAGGCGCCGCGTGGCCCAGGATGCCGGGGCGTCACCTCAGCCGGCGCAGCTCGTCGCGGCAGCGGCGCTCGAAGCCCTCGAGCTCGGTGAGGGCGGCCTCGATGTCGTGGCGGCGCTGCTCGAGGTCGGTGCGCCGCTCGTCGACCTGGGCGAGCACGTACTCGAGCTGGGAGCGGCGACCACGTGGGGCGTCGTAGAGGCCGATGATCGTGCGGACCTCCTCGAGCGGGAACCCGAGCCGCTTGCCGCGCAGGATGAGCTCGAGCCTGGTGCGGTCGCGCCGGTGGTAGACGCGAGTCGTGCCGCGGCGCTCGGGTGAGATCAGCCCGAGCTGCTCGTAGTGGCGCACGGTGCGGTGCGTGACGCCGAACTCCTCGGCGACCTCGGCGATCGTCCACGTGGGTTCGGCGTCGTCGCGATGTTCGCGGCCGGCCTGGTCGGCATGGCCGGCATGGTCCTCGCGGTGCTCACTGTCGCGCTCGACGCGGCCGTCACCGGTGGCCGGCGTCGCTCGGCGGCGAGCGGTGGCGGTCGAGACGGCGCCGCGGGTTGGCATGTCCAGGAGTATTGCTTTACGTTTACGTCAACGTCAAGACGATGATGCCGACCTCGCCGCCGCCCGCGACCCGGTGCGGCCGCAGCGCGAAGGAGCGCCCATGTTCGAGCTCAGCGAGGAGCACGAGGAGTTCCGCGCCGTGGTGCGCGAGTTCGCCGCCGACGCCGTCGAGCCGCACGTCGCCAAGTGGGACCGCGACCACCACTTCCCGGCCGAGCTCGTGCCACAGCTGGGCGACCTCGGGCTGTTCGGGCTCGTCGTGCCCGAGCAGTACGGCGGCTCGCTCGAGTCGAGCGAGGGCGGCGCCTTCACCAGCCTGTGCGTCGCGATCGAGGAGCTCGGCCGGGTCGACCAGTCGATCGGCATCACCCTCTCGGCCGGCGTCGGCCTCGGCATCAACCCGATCCTCACCTACGGCACCGACGCGCAGAAGGAGCGGTGGCTGCCCGACCTCGTCAGCGGGCGGGCGCTCGCCGGGTTCGGCCTCACCGAGCCCGATGCCGGCTCCGACGCGGGCGCCACCCGCACCCGGGCGGTGCTCGACGGCGACCAGTGGGTGCTCGACGGCGCCAAGGCGTTCATCACCAACTCGGGCACGCCGATCACCTCGGTCGTCACGGTGACCGCGCGCACCGGCACGACGGATGACGGCCGCGCAGAGGTCTCCGCGATCCTGGTCCCCTCGGGCACACCGGGGTTCACCGTCGAGCCGGCCTACGACAAGCTCGGCTGGAACATCTCCGACACCCACGGCCTCTCCTTCGACGGCTGCCGGGTGCCGGTCGAGAACGTCCTCGGGGAGCGCGGCCGCGGCTTCTCGCAGTTCCTCAAGACCTTGGATGACGGGCGCATCGCCATCAGCGCCCTCGCCCTCGGCCTCATCACCCGGATGCGCGATGAGGCCGCCGCCTACGCGAAGGTGCGCACCGCCTTCGGCCGGCCGATCGGGGCCAACCAAGGCGTCGCGTTCAAGATCGCCGACCTCGCCGTCATGGAGGAGACCGCCCGGCTGCTCACCTACCGGGCCGCGTGGCTCAAGGACGAGCACGAGGCCGGCCGCCGGTCCGCCGAGCAGGTCACGCAGGCGGCCGCGAAGGCCAAGCTGTACACCTCCGAGGCCGCGGTCGACGCCACCCGGATCGCCACCCAGGTGTTCGGCGGCAACGGCTTCATGGAGGAGTACCCGGTGGCGCGCTTCTACCGCGACGCGAAGATCCTCGAGATCGGCGAGGGCACCTCCGAGGTGCAGCGGATGGTCCTCGCCAAGGGCCTCGGCCTGCCGGCATGAGCGGCCTCGAGGGTACCGAGCCCACCGACCCGCGCCCGGATCACCGGGGAGGCGACGCGGGGCACGGAGACGCGCGGCACGGAGGGGATGTCACGGTCGGCTCCGATCCGCGGGTCGCCGACGTCCGGGCCCGGCTGGAGAAGGCGCGCGAGGCGTCATCCGCAGCGACGGAGAAGGCCGCGGCCAAGCTCGCGAGCCAGCACAAGCTCTACGTCCGCGACCGGATCGCGCTGCTGCTCGACGAGGGCTCCTTCGTCGAGGACGGCCGCTACGCGAACGCGCTCGCGGCCGGGCTGCCGGCCGACGGCGTCGTCACCGGTCGCGGGACGGTCGACGGGCGGGTCGTCGTCGTCATCGCGAACGACCCCACCGTCAAGGCCGGGTCGTGGGGCGCGCGCACCGTCGAGAAGATCGTCCGGGCCACCGAGGCGGCGCTGCGCGAGGAGCTGCCGGTGTTCTGGCTGGTCGACAGCGCCGGGGCGCGGATCACCGACCAGGTCGAGATGTTCCCCGGGCGCCGTGGGGCGGGCCACATCTTCCACAACCAGGTGGCGCTCTCGGGCAAGGTGCCGCAGGTCTGCTGCCTGTTCGGGCCCTCGGCCGCGGGCGGTGCGTACATCCCCAGCTTCTGCGACCTCGTCATCATGGTCGAGGGCAACGCCTCGATGTACCTCGGCAGCCCGCGGATGGCCGAGATGGTCGTCGGCGAGAAGGTCAGCCTCGAGAAGATGGGCGGGGCGCGCATGCACTGCACCGTCTCCGGGGTCGGCGACCTCCTCGCGCACGACGACGCCGAGGCGATCGAGCTGGCCAAGCTGTGGTTCTCCTACCTCCCGGAGAGCTGGCACGCGCCGCTGCCGACCTACCACCCCGAGGAGCCGGCCCGGCCGCTGACCCGCACCACCGTGCCCGAGCGTGAGAGCCAGCCGTTCGACGTGCACGAGGTCATCGACGGCCTCGTCGACGAGCACAGCTTCTTCGAGGTCAAGCCGCTGTTCGCGGCCGAGCTCGTCGTCGGGTTCGGCCGGCTGGAGGGTGAGAGCGTCGGCATCCTCGCGAACAACTCCGCGGTCAAGGGCGGGGTGCTCTTCGCCGACTCCGCCGACAAGGCGGCCCGCTTCATCTGGACCTGCGACGCCTACGGCGTGCCGCTCGTGTACCTCGCCGACGTCCCGGGCTTCATGATCGGCTCAGAGGTCGAGCGCGGCGGCATCATCCGGCACGGCGCGAAGATGGTCTCGGCTGTCGCGTCGGCCACCGTGCCGCAGGTGTGCGTCGTGCTCCGGAAGGCCTACGGCGCAGGGCTGTACGCGATGGGCGGGCCGGGGTTCGCCCCCGACGCCACGCTCGCCCTGCCCACGGCGCGGATCGCGGTGATGGGTCCGGAGGCGGCGGTGAACGCGGTGTACGCGAACACGATCGCCGAGGTGGAACAGGCAGAGGGGCCGGCGGCGCGCGACGCGTTCGTGGCTGCCCGCCGCGCGGAGTACGAGGAGGACGTCGACCTCGAGCGGCTCGCCGCCGACCTCGTGGTCGACCACGTCGTCGAGGCCGACGAGCTGCGCGGCGAGCTGGTTCGGCGGCTGCGTTACGCCGCCCGCCGCGACCGGCACGTCGCCACCAAACGCCGCGACATCCCCCCGGTCTGAGTCGCCACTTCCCCACCGTCGCCACTTTCCCGCCCCATGTCACTACCTGGGGCGGGACACCCCGACATTCGGGGTGCCTGACGCCAGGTTCCGGCATGGGGCGAGAAAGCTGCGCGAGGGTCAGGTGGGGGAGTCGACGCGGAGGGTGTGCCAGGGGACGCCGAGCTCGCCGAGCAGGTCGCGGACCAGCGGCAGCGACACTCCGACGACGTTGTGCTGATCGCCCTCGATCCCCGTCACGTACGGGCCGCCGAGCCCATCGAGCGTGAACGCCCCGGCCACCCGCAGCGGCTCCCCGGTGGCGACGTAGGCGTCGATCTCGGCGTCGGAGAGGTCGGCGAAGTGCACGACCGTGGATGCCGTGGCACCCACCATCCCGGCCGTGCCGCCGCCGTCCGGGTCGCGGGCGTCGACCAGCCAATGCCCGGTGTGCAAGGTGCCCGACCGGCCGCGCATCCGGCGCCAGCGAGCCACCGCCTCGGCGCCGTCGGCCGGCTTGCCGTGCACCTCACCGTCGAGCTCGAGCACCGAGTCGCAGCCGAGTACCAGGGCGGATGACGCGTCGTCACCGTCCGCGAGCGCCGTGACCACGTCCTCCGCCTTGGCCTGGGCGAGGAGCAGGGCGACGTCCTCGGCGGGGAGCGATGCGCCGGCGGCGCGTTCGGCATCCGCGACGACGGCGTCCTCGTCGACCTCGGAGACGCGGACCTCCGGCTCGACCCCGGCCGAGCGGAGCGTGGCGAGCCGGGCCGGTGAGGCGGAGGCAAGGACGAGGTGGGCGGGCGTCATCCGGCCAACCTACGAGGCAGCGGCGCTCGCCAGCCGGCGGGGTGCCGGACGGGCAGGATGCCGCGCGCCCGGCACCCCGTACTCCGGGACGACCGGGTCGACCTGGACTCTTGCGACTGTTGTCGCAGCCGGGTGCCGGAGACACCACTCAGCCGCAGGAGACCGCCGTGGCCAGCGCCGAGCACAGCTGCGCCATGCGCCGCTGGTCGAGGGACCCGATCCGACGCACGAAACGCTCCCGAGGTAGGAGGGTGAGGTTGTCGAGAGGGGCGATGCACTCGCGGTCGACGCCGTCCTCGGGGCCGAGTCGGACCGCTGTCGGGATGTCGCGGAGGGTGGACGTGAGTGGCACGACGAGAACACCGCTCAGTGCGCGTGCTGCGAAGTCCCGATGCATCACGACCGCAGGTCGCAGCTTGTCCATGTCGGCCAGCCAGATCTCGCCGCGCCGCGGATGACTACCAGTCAAGGTCAGCCGTCCGGAGCCCTTCGACACTGATCTCTGCCCAGGCGCTCTCGGGGGCGCCCTGGGGGCGGGCTTCGTACCCAGCCTCCAGCTGGGCGTCGATCTGCGCTTCGCGTCGGCGCGTGAGGAACTCGTGAACGGCCGCGCGCAGCGCCTCGGCCCTCGACCGGAACTCGTGCCCGGCCACGAGCTCGTCGATCTCGGCCAGTCGATCACTGTCGACCTGGAACGCGACCTGAGTGGACTGGGCCATGGAATCACAATACAGAGCGTGGATGACGTCATGCCACCCGAGCGGCGCTGCAGCGGCCCGGGTGGATCGACAGGTCCGGCATCGCGTCGTCCCGGTTGTCGACCGATGATGCCGAAGATCGGGTCCGGGTCGAGACGCGGTGCTCAGCCGAGGACCTCGTCGACGTAGCACCAGCGCCACGCCTCGCCGGGTTCGATGCTGCGCATCACCGGGTGGTCGGTCGCCCGGTGGTGCGCGGCGGCGTGCCGCTCGGGCGATGAGTCGCAGCATCCGACATGTCCGCAGGTCTCGCACGAGCGCAGGTGCACCCACCGGGTGCCGTTCGCCAGGCACTCCTCGCACCCCTCGGCGTTGCCGGGCGGTCGCGGTGCGTCCAGGGAGTCGAGGTGCTGGCACCCGCTCGGTCCGCGCTCCGGCGGGCGCAGCAGCGAGTCGTGCAGCCGGCCGGCACGTTCGCGGACCCAGCCGAGGGCGGCCTCCTCGGCATCCAGGCGGGCCAGCACGCTGGTGAGCACCTGGTGGTCGACGTCGCCGGAGTCGCGGATGCGCATCAGCTCGGCCCGCTCGACCGCGATCATCGCCGTACGAAGCCGGGCCTGGGCCTCGCTCGGGGTCTCGGTGGAGGACGGGCCGAGGGTCCCGAGACGCTCCCAGCCGCGGTTGACCCGAGCCACGGACTGGTCGCGGATGATGCCGACGATCTCCGGGTCGGCCTCCGGGTCGGACTCCAGCGCACGCAGCCCGGCACCGGTGGTGGCACCGACGACGGTGGCCTCGGCGAGCGCGTCCTCCCGCGGGTCCGGCCCACGCACGTCGAGGCCGCGAGCCACCACCGGGAGGGTGGTGCCCTGGAGCAGCAGCGTCCCGACCGTGACCACGAGGGCGATGACGACGAGCTCGGCCCGCAGCGGTGTCTCCTCCGGCAGGGTGAGGGCGGCAGCGAGCGTGACGACGCCACGCATGCCCGCCCAGGAGCCCACGAGACTGCCGCGTAGGCGCTGCCGGCGATCCAGCCCGGGGTCGGTGCGGGCGTCGAGACGGGCGATGAGCATCGTCGCGGGCAGCATCCAGACCGGGCGCAGCACGAGACACACGAGCAGCACGACGAGCGCGACCACCAGCGTGCGGCCCGGAGCGATCGCGCCGTCCTCGACGTCGGCGACCAGAGTCGCGACCTGCAGCCCGATGAGGAGGAACACCGCGTTCTCGAGCACATAGGTGACGCTCGACCAGTTGACCCGCTCGGACAGGCGCGATGCAGCGGTCTGCTGCAGCGGCGCACGATGGGCGAGCAGCAGACCGGTCGTGACGACGGCCACCACCCCGGAGGCGTGGATCTGCTCGGCGAGGACGAAGGAGGCGTACGGCGCCACGAGCGACAGCGCCGTGTCGGCGGGCACCTCGCGGACCCGGCTACGCAGCCAGCCCACGACGAACGCGACCGCCGCGCCGAC
>JBOFBK010000219.1:0-9598 GCA_051645525.1 Dermatophilaceae bacterium
GCAGGCCGGGTAGCGCGGGCCGAACCTCAGATGACGGCGATCGCGTCGATCTCCAACAGCAGGCCGGGAAGCGCGAGACCAGTCACGCCGACCAGCGTCGCCGCGGGTGCCCTGCCGCCGAAGAAGTCGTCGCGGATGACGCGCAGCTGGTCGCGATCGCGAAGGTCGACGAGGTAGATGGTCAGCTTCACGATGTCGTCGACACCGGCGCCCGCCGCCTCAACCTGGGCACGCAGGGCAGCGAACGTGGCCCGCGCCTGCGCCGCGAAGTCGCCGGCATGCGCGACGCCGCCCCGGTCGTCGTACGCGACCTGGCCGGAGACGAACACGATCGACTCCGCCCCGGTGACCTTGATGGCCTGCGTATAGGCGAGGGAGTCGAACACCCCCTCGGCCGCGATCGGTGTGATCGACGTGGTCATACCGTGTCCTTTCGGTCGGTTTGTGATGTCACTGACCACCGGTCAGGCAGGCGGTCGGTCGGCCGGGTGGTTGGTCGGCCGGGTGGTTGGTCGGCCGGGTGGTCGGTCGGGTGGTCGGGTGGTCGGTCGGGCGGGTGATCGACGGTAGCGGCCGCCCCGTCGCGCACCGAGAACGGCCATCGTCCACGTCATCGGCGAGAGCCGGCCCGCGAGAGGTGCAGGGTGACCGGGCCGTGGCCGGGGCGTGCGCCGGTGAGCACTCGCTCGGGCACCCTGAAGATCCGCCCGGGTGCCGCCGGCCAGGCCACCCGCACCCGGCCGACCTCGGTGCCCGCCTGCACCGCCCGGATGACGGGGAGCCGGCGGTACTCGTCGGTCCACAGCAGCAGGTGTCCGCGCGGCGCCCCGACACCCGGCAGCATCCGTTGCGGGGTGACCCAGCGGAACGGCGGCGCAGCGCGCACCTCCAGAGCTGCCGCCGGTGACTCCGTCGCGTTCGCCCGGTCGAGCCACGCCCGCACGCCCGCGGCGACGTGAGCGCCGTCGAGCGCCGAAGCGTCAGCCGTGTCGACCGGGTGCACGACATTCCCGGCGGCGAACACTCCTGCGTGCGAGGTGGCGAGTGAGGTGTCGACGCACGGACCCCGGGTGGCCGAGTCGATGTCGAGGCCGGCCAGGCGCGACAGCTCGTGGTCGGGCACCCAGTCGCCGGTCGTGACCACGGTGTCGCACTCGATCCGCCGCCGGCGGCCGGTGCGCAGGTTCTCGATCTCGACCGACCGCACCCGCGCCGTGCCGTCGATACGCGTCATCCGGCTGTGTGGGATGACGCTGGCACGCAGCACCGCTCGGCCGAGCAGGGTGAACGCGGCGTAGGCCTCGGCACGGGGATAGGCGCTCACCAGCGCCACCACCGAGCAGCCCGCCTCGCGCAGGGTGAGTACGGCCGACCAGCTGACCAGCTCGGCGCCGACCACCACCGCTCGCTTCCCGACCTCGGCGTGGTGCAGGTGCACGAGGTTCTGCAGCTCTCCGGTGGTGTGGACGCCGTCAGGGCGGTCGCCAGGGACCAGGCGGGCGGCGCGCGGCCGTTCTCGGGCGCCGGTGGCGAGGATGACGGCATCCGCCTCGACGACCCGGCGTCCTCGGGGCGAGGTCACCTCGAGCCGCCGCTCGCCCGCCCATCCGGTGACCATCGCCCGGGTCTCGAGCGCGGCGCCTGCGTCCCGCGCTATCGCGGTGAGCCGGCGGGCGTAGGCCGGCCCGGACAGGACCCGGCGCAGGTCGCGGATGCCGTAGCCGAGATGGTCGCTGTGCCGGGGGATGCCGCCGGTCTCGGCCTCGCGATCGAGCACGAGCACCTCGCCGTCGACGTGCGGGGCGAGGGCGGCCGCGGCGGTGAGGCCGGCCGGACCGCCCCCGACGATCGCCACGGCGACATGCTCGGGTGAGTCGGTCATATCGGGGCTTCCTCAGGTCCGTGGGATT
Source organism: Dermatophilaceae bacterium (assembly GCA_051645525.1). Classification (GTDB taxonomy): domain Bacteria; phylum Actinomycetota; class Actinomycetes; order Actinomycetales; family Dermatophilaceae; genus JBOFLG01. The sequence goes on from JBOFBK010000219.1 coordinate 1,911, forward strand.
CACGGGTGTCGTGCGGGTTGTGGGCCTGACGGGTGGTGTCGCGGGCCGGCGGCTGCGCTCCCGGGGTGGTCGCGTCATCCGGCGAGAGAGTTGCACGGGCCGTGACGTGGCCGGCGAGCAGACCACGCACCGCGGCTCCGCAGTAGAACCCCTGGCACCGGCCGTTCATGACGCGGGTCCGGCGGCGCAGCCCGTCGAGGTCGACGGGCGGGATGTCGGAGGCGAAGGCGTCGCGGATCTCGCCGGCCGTGACCCGCTCGCAGAAGCACACGACGGTGCCGTACGCGGCATCCGCGGCGATGCGAGTGGCGTCCTGGTAGGGCCGGGTGAACGCCTCGCCGAGGTTCGGCATCCGCGGTGGTGGCGGGAGGTCGTGGCGGCCGGGTGGGGAGAAGCCGGCGCCGGCGAGCAGGGCCCGCACGTGCTCGGCGATCGCCATCCCCGCGGTCAGGCCGGTGGAGCGGATGCCGCCGACCAGCAGGTAGTGACGGTCGGCGTCGACCTCGATCAGGTAGTCGCCGCGGTCGACGGCCGCCCGCAGACCCGCGTACGCGGCGGTGACCTCCTCGTCGAGGAGGTGCGGCATGAGGCGGCGACCCTTGTTGAGCAGGAAGGCGAAACCGGCCTCGGAGGTGCCGGTGGCGGTCTTGTCGTCGAGGTCCTCGGCGGTCGGGCCGAGCATCACGTTGCCGTAGATCGTGGGGCTCACGAGCACGCCCTTGCCGGCGGCGGAGGGCACCGGCAGCACGATGAGCGGCACGTCGGCCCGGGCGAGTTTGTCGAACACCAGCAGCTCGCCCCGGCGCGGGGTCACGGTGAACCGGTCGTGCCCGAACAGCCGGTCGACCACGTCGGCGCCCAGACCCGCGGCGTTGACCACCCACCGGGCGCGCACCTCGCCGCGCGGCGTCTCCAGCACGGTGTGGCTGTCCTCGGTGCGCACCCCGGTGACCGGGCGACCCAGCAGCAGGTGGGCGCCTCGCCGGGTCGCGTCGGTGGCGAGGGCGAGCGTGGTGGTCCAGGTGCAGGTGACCGACTCGCCCGGCACCGTCATCCCACCGCGAGCGCCGGCGCCCAGCCTCGGGACCTGGCGGTAGACCTCGTCGGCGTCGACGATCTCGCAGGCCAGGTACCCGTTGGCCTCGGCCTTGCGGCGCAGCTCGGGCAGGGCCGCGACCTCCTCGTCGGTCCACGCCACGAGCAGGGCGCCGGTGCGCTCCACCGGGATGCCGGTCGCCTCCGCGTAGGCGCCGAGGAGGTCGTAGCCGCGGGCGACGAGCCGCGACTCGAGCGCTCCCGGGGTGGCGTCGAACCCGGTATGCAGGATGGCGGTGTTCGCCTTGCTGGTGCCGTCGCCGACGTCGGCGCGCGCCTCGACGACCGCGACGGTGGCGTGCGTGCCGGCCAGCTCGCGAGCGATGGCCGCACCGACCACGCCGGCGCCGATGACGGCCACGTCGACAGCCGCATCTTGGACCGCGTCGTCGACCGCGTCGTCGACCGTGTCGTGGACCGCGTCGTCGACCGTGTCGTGGACCGCGTGGTCGGCCGCGTCGTCGGCCGCGTGGACGACCGTATGGACGTCGCTCGCCGCGGTACCCCGCGCCGGCGACCCGGTCATGAGCGCTCCTGTGCCAGAACGGTATCGGCGAGTCGGTGCCACCGATCGAGATGGCTGTGCGCGCGGTCGGCCGACCAGATCGGTTCGTAGGTGCGCTCCGGGGTCCAGCCGCCGACCACCGCAGCGAGGTCGGCGTCATCCTCGACCGCGAGCCGGGCGCAGGCCGCCGCGCCGAGCGGGGTCGCGTGGGCCGACGGGTAGACCTCCACCGGCAGCTGCGCGAGGTCGGCCTGGGCCTGCATCAGGGCCGTCGAGCGGGTCAGGCCGCCGTCGACCCGCAACCGGGTGAGCGGCACCCCGGTGTCGGAACCGACCAGCGCGGCGAGCTCGGCGACCTGGCACGCGATGCCCTCGACCAGGGCCCGGACGACGTGCGCCGGTCTGGTGCTCAGCCGCAGCCCGCTGATGGTGGCGGTGCCGGTGGGCTGCCACCAGGGTGCGGCGAGCCCGGCGAACGCGGGGATGACGACCACGCCCTCGCTGCTCGGTGCGGCGGCCTCGTCGAGGCGGTCGACGGAGTCGAGGAGACCGGTGTCGACGGCCCAGCGCACCGCCGAGGCTGCGGTGTACACCTGGCCGTCGAGACAGTACGACGTCGCGCCGCCGAGGGTCCAGGCCACCGATGCGGTGAGCCCGGAACCCGACCGCACCGGGGACGGGCCGGTCTGGGCGAGCAGGAACGCGCCGGTGCCGAAGGTGCACTTCGCCGTGCCGGGCTCCAGGCAGGCCTCGGCGAGGAGTGCGGCCTGCTGGTCGACGACGAGCCCGGCGACCGGCATCCGCGAACCGAACAGCGTTGTCTCGCCGACGATCTCGTCGCTGGGGACGATGCGCGGCAGGCGCTCGTCGTGGAGTCCGAACAGCTGCCGTAGCTCGGCCGACCAGGCCACGTCGTCGAGGTCGAGCAGCAGCGAGCGGCTCGCGGTGGCCGAGTCGGTGACGAACGCGCCGCAGAGCCGATGCACGAGCCACGTGTCGGTGGTGGTCACCACGCCGTCGGTGGTGAGCGTGTCGCGAAGCCAGCGCATCTTGGGCGCCGAGAAGTACGGGTCGAGCTCGAGGCCGGTGAGCTCGTGCACGCGGTCGCGCCGATCGGCATGGTGGCGGCACCAGGACTCGGCGCGGCGGTCCTGCCAGACGATGACCGGGGTGAGCGGCCGGCCCGTGGCCTCGTCCCAGGCGAGCACGCTCTCGCCCTGGTTGGCGAGCGCCACGGCATCCACGGTCACCGCGGCATCGGCAACGGCCCGCCGCCCGGCGGCGAGCACCGAGTCGAACAGCACCTCCGGGTCCTGCTCCACGGCCCCGCCGTCGAGGTATCTCGGACGGAGGGCGATCTCGGCGGTGGCGAGCACCGCACCACCGGCGCCGACGACGATCGCTTTCGTGCCGCTGGTTCCCTGGTCGATCGCGAGCACCGTCGTCACGGCGAGCGGTCCGTGCGGTCGACAGGCGAGCCGACGACATGTCCGGCGGGGGACCGCGAACGGTGCCGCCCACGCGTGGGGAACGGCACCGTCGGGGACGTGGCGCCGTTCATGACCTGAAGGTAGCGCGCCTCACGTCCGATCCGGGCGGCTGAGCCCGCGGTGCGCTCCGGGTCTCGAGGTCGACGACGCCCTGGGCCCCGGGCCGCGCATCCGGTCACGAGGTGCGCAGCCAGGCGAAGCCGTAGGGCGGGAGGACGAGCCGGTCGACCACGCGGCAGGTGAGCACGTCGTGGCCCGCCACCTCCAGCACGACCGGCTGCGCGCTGACGTTGGTGACGCTCAGCAGCTCGTCCACGGTGCCGGCGGCCCGGCGGATCGCGATGACGCGGTCGTCGAGGTCGTCGACGGACTGCGACGCGTAGGGCGAGAGGCCCGGCTGGGTGGCCCGGATGGCGAGCAGGTGGTCGATGCCGGCGAACACCTCGTGCCGCCGGGGCTGGTGGGCCAGCTCGTCGAGCAGCTGGTCGACGTCGAGCACCTCTCGGTTGACCCGCCGGCCGGTTCCGCTGCGCCGCATCCCGGCGAAGTCGGACGCCGAGCCCAGAAGCGAGTGGATGTAGATGGCGGGGACGCCGACGAAGGACAGCAGGATGCTGTGTGCGGCAAGCGCTTTGGCCGCGACGATGTCGGGGCGTGCCAGCTCGTCGGGTGAGCAGAGCGCGTCGAGGTAGCCGATGTTGAGCTCGTAGACGACGGTCGAGCCGTCGGGGCGCGCGGCCATCGAGACCTCGCCTCCATGGGCGCGGGTCCGCTGGACGAGCAGGTCGCGTTCGGTGTCGGAGAGGATGCCCTCGGTGGCGCGCATGCCGATGCCGTCGTGGCTGGCCAGGAAGTTCAGCCAGGTGGCCGACGTGCTGACCGGTGTGATCGTCGACGCCCACCGCCGCAGCGCCGCGGTGGACCCGCGGACGAACGCGTGCAGCACCAGTGGCGGCAGGGCGAACTGGTAGACCAGGTGCGCCTCGTCGTGGCCGTTCCCGAAGTAGGAGATGTTCTCCTCGTGGGGCACGTTCGTCTCGGTGAGCAGCTGGGTCCCGGGGCAGACGTCGTCGAGGACCGCCCGCCAGATCTTGATCACCGCGTGCGTCTGCGGCAGGTGCAGGCAGGTGGTCCCGGACTCCTTCCACAGGAAGCCCACGGCATCCAGGCGCACCGTGTGGGCGCCGTGTGCGACGTAGGTGAGCAGGATGTCGGTCAGCTCCAGGAGGACTCGCGAGGTGCGCAGGTCGACGTCGACCTGGTCCGGCCCGAAGGTGGTCCAGACCGACCGGGACGCGCCGTCCCGGTCGGCGAAGGAGTGGAACAGGGGAGTGGTGCGGGGCCGGACCACCGTCGAGGTGTCGAACTCGGGGTCGCGCTCGAGGTAGTACCCGTCGTATCGAGGGTCCCCGTCGAGCCAGGCCAGGAACCACGGGCTGCTGCTGGAGGTGTGGTTGGCGACGAAGTCGAAGACCAGCCGGTATCGCGCCGAGAGGTGCTCCACGTCATCCCACGTGCCGTGGTCGGGGCTGACCCGGCGGTGGTCGACGACCGCGAACCCGTCGTCGGAGGTCCACGGGAACATCGGCAGCAGGTGCACGTCGGAGAGGTGCCGGCCGACGCCGTGCGTGGTCAACAGCTCGTCGAGGGTCCGCAGCGGTGCCTGGCCGGCACGACGGACTGTGTCGGCGTAGGAGATCAGCACCGACGTGGCGTGGGTCGGCCGCGGCGAGCTGCGCGCGGCGAGGCGGGCCCGGTAGCGGTCGGTGAGCGCGACCAGCGCGCTGGTGACGTCGCCGGCATCCGCGGGGTAGAGCAGCTCGACGAGAGGGTGCAGGGCGCCACGGAGGTCGTCGGTGCTCACTGCTCGGGGTACCTCCGGACTCGGTCGGGCGCGGTGGGCGGACGTCGATCACAGGCGACGAGGGCCGACCCCATCCTCGCGGCTGCGGGGCAGTCTCGACGAGTTGTCGGATGACAGGCACGCTGGTGTCCGATGGCCGGCTCGGCGGTGCCGGCCGCTGCGGACGGCACCAGGCACATGTGCGTCTGCGTGGTCGACCTGACGTGCGCCATCTTGGCCGAGTATGCCCTTCGGTGCCGCCGTCACGAGTGGCCGGCGGCACGTCGAACTGTCGGGCATCCGGCCGAGCTGCCACGCACAGTGGCCCTGAGGACCGGATGCCGGTGAGTATCGTTCAGCGGGAACGGATCTGGCGGGGCGATGCGCCCAGGAGAGCGCGGCACGCCTTGTTGAAGGACTGGTGGTCGCGGTAGCCCACGGCCGACGCGATGGTGGACACCGGCTGGGAGGTGTGGCGCAGCAGATGCCGTGCCACCTGCATCCGCCGCTGCCTCACCAGAGCGCTCAGGCTCGTCCCGGTCGCGGAGCGTACGAGCCGGTCGAGGTGGCTCGGTGAGAACCGCACTTCGGCCGCGATCCGCGCCACGGTCAGCGAGGCGCCGAGGTTGGACTCCACGTAGGCCAGCGCGCCGGCCACCGCCGGATGCAGCCGCGCGTCATCCGATCTCGTGACCGCCCCCGACCTGGTGACCGCCCACAGGACCGACCAGATCTCCGCCGACCGCTCGGCCGCATCGGTGGCGAGCGTGGCCGTGGACAGCCGGTCGAGCAGGGCGGGGCCGTCGACACCGGTGTCGTGCACCATCCGCACGGTCCGCCCCGGGCGACGGCCCGGCAGCGTGAAGTGCGCGTAGAAGTGCACGGACGGTCCTCGGAACCGGTATCGCATCACCGCCCCCGGGGGCACGATGCTGACCGTCCCGGGGTGGATGACGCACCGGGCGCCGTCGATCAACACCTCACCGTCGTACCGGTACAGGTGCAGCGCCCAGTGGGCGGGCAGCCGCCACCGTTCCTCGGTTCGATGCGTGCCGTGCACCGCCGACCCGACTGCGCTCAGGACGGGCGGACGGTCGAGGGGGAGCGAGGTGACCGGGGAGTCGACGACGTCCAGCATGGTCAGATGCAACCACCAGAGGGGGACTCAGAACCACAGCGGCGCAATCGCCGCCGCCTAGGTTCGCCGGCATGAGCCGCACCGCTCCCGGCAAGCGCCGCACCGCTCGTCGACGTGACACGCCAGACGGCAACGCGCGGATGCGGGCCGGCAGCAGCGGCAGCCTGACCCCGGAGCAGGTTGCCGTCTACGACACCGACGGATACCTCGTCATCCCGGCCCTGCTCGATGCGGCCGACCTGCGTGCCATGCGCGAGGCGCTCACCGAGAAAGTCGACATGATCGCCACCGACATGATCGCCGCCGGGCTGATCCAGGACGCGCATGTCGGGGAGCCGTTCGAGACCCGCCTCGCGCGCCTCTTCGACGACTTGGGGGCCGAGGAGTTCCTCACCTACGGACGCAGCTGGCGCGACCGCATCCCCGGGTACTTCACGGTGATGAGCAACCCGAGGATCCTGGACGTCGTCGAGAGCCTGATCGGCCCGGAGATCTTCGCCAACCCGGTCTACAACGTGCGCCCGAAGGTGCCGCGCATCGCCGCCGGCGCGGTGCCGTGCCACCAGGACAAGTCGTACTGGCCGGACGCGAACTCCAACCCGGTGGTCACCGTCTGGGTCGCCCTGGTCGACGCCACGCTCGAGAACGGGTGCCTGCACGTCATCCCGCGGACCCAGACGGAGAGGGTGCACGCGGCCGGGGTCGAGGAGCGCAGCGGCGCCCGGTTCCTCGAGCTCGATCTCGCGCGGGCCGGGCTGTCGGCCTCGCGTGGCGTCGCGCTACCCGTCTCGGCGGGCGACGTCGTCGTGTTCAACGACCGCCTCGTGCACTCCTCGACACCCAACCGCTCGGACGCGGTGAGGTGGAGCGCCGACCTGCGATACCAGCCGACCGACCAGGACCCGATGACGGACCACGGCACCGGGTTCCTCGCGCGCAGCCGCGCCCATCCCGAGCGGGTCGCCGCGCTCGACGACTGGATGGCGCAGCGACCCGAGCGCCTGGCCTGACCCGGCCCCGAGTCCCCCACAGTGCAGCCAAGCTCCGACGCGACGAAGGTCAAGCGACGGAGTGCAGCTCGAACCGGAGGCCGAGGGCGTCGGTGATCTTGAGGATGGTGGACCAGGTGGGGTTGCCGTCGGCGGAGAGCGCCTTGTAGAGGCCGTCTCGACTCATGCCGGTGCGGCGGGCGAGCTCGCTCATGTTCTGGGACCGGGCGATGACGCCGAGGGCGCGAGGAACCGCGGCGGGGTCCTCTCGCGAGGCTGCGAGAGCGATCTCGAGGTAGGCAGCGACATCCTCGAGGTCGTCGAGGTAGTCGGCCGGGTCGAACGGCTGGTACTTCTTCTCACTGTCCGTCATGGTCTTTGCCCTTCTCCAATCGCCACTCGTCGACGGTCGATGCGCTCCAGGATGCGCAGCTTGCCGTGCCGATCCTTGAGCCTTCTGAGCCACTTGTCGAAGTCACTGGTCGTGACGAGTGCGACCACATGTCGACTTTGGCCGACACTTCTCGATGAGGTCAACTCTGGGTCTTGGCCAGCAGCCCTCCGCAGCGGGATGGGATGAGACTCTCCGCCGGTCTGGCTCGCAGCCACCCGCGGCGTCGACCCCGAT
>JBOFBK010000220.1:0-2250 GCA_051645525.1 Dermatophilaceae bacterium
TCAACCGTTCGAGGGCCGGGCGTGGGGCGGTGAAGTTCGGCTGGAGGCGCCGCGCTATGCCGATTCCGTGCTGATCGGGTGCCCGGAGGAGGTGTGGCGCGCGATGGAGACGCTGCCGCTCGAGGTGCACCGCGTCAGCCGCCTCCGAGAGGTCCGCATCCGGTCGGACTGAATCGGGACGGGTCAGCGGTCGACGACGGTGACGTGGAACCGGGGATGGGCCAGGGCCACCTCGGCGAGCAGGTCGCGCAATGCGGCCGCGGCACGCGGGTCGGCGCGGGCGAGCGGGGCGAGCCCGTCGACGACGAGCTCCCACTCCCCCGATGCGTCGCGGGCGAGCTGGTCGAGGCAGTCGGCGAGCGCGTCGAGGTTTCCCCCGAACCAGGCCGGCAGGTCGAGCGCGTCGGCGAACGCGTCGAGGGTGCCGGCCTTGGTGTCGGCCGCCCGCACGAGCCGCACCTCCCGGCCCTCGTCCCGGGCGTCGGCGAGCAGCCCGTCGAGGTCGACCCGCGGCCCGAGGTGGCGGATCACCGGCCGGCCTCGACCTGCCGGAACGAGGCGTAGTGGTCGGTGGTCCAGTAGATGTCGCCGCCCTCGCCGACGACCAGGCGGCGCGGGCCGCGGTCGGACTCGCCCGGGGTCTCGACGGTGTACTCCCGGTAGTAGCCGCGGGGCTGCCGGGGCAGCAGCCGCTCGCGGTTGCCGAAGACGCCGTCGTCCTGCTCGTACGGGTATGGCCCGCCGGCACGCACGAGCGCGAGGGTGTCGGCCGCCTCGCCCGGCAGCCGGCTCTCGGCCACCACGGGAAGCCCGGACGTCGGCGTCTCGCCGGGGCTCGGCAGCGCGGATGCCGTGGCACCGCCCGGCGCGGTGAGCCGGGGTGTCGACGTGGTCGCCTCGCGTGCCGAACCGGCGCTGCCGCCGTCGCCGCCGCTGGGCAGGAGCACGACGAGCAGGACCACGGCGAGAACCGCGGCGACCACGAGGGCGACCGAACGCGCCGACGCACGGGAGGCGGTCGTCATCCGCTCATTGTCACCCGTCGAGGCACGGTGCCGGGACCGGCCCGCCGGTCATGTCGACGTACGGCGCCGGAACCGGCTCGCGGCTCACACGGCGAGGACGCGCTCCTCGACGAGACGCTCGGCGACCGGCTGGTCCTTCGGGCGGAACCGGCCGTGCTCGAAGTCCTTCTCCAGCTCGAGCTCGATGTCACTCATGCCGTGCCGGTTCTTCTCGACCGACAGGACAGACCAGCGGCGGAACCGTGCAAGGTTCCCGACGTCGTAGGCGAGGTGCTCGCGGGCGACGACGTTCTCCTTGCTGGCGAGCACCAGGACGATGTCGGCCTCGTAGGCCAGTGCCGACGACCCGCGCAGGTCACGGGTCCGCATCCGCCGGCCGCTGCCGAGGCCCTCGCGGTCGGCAGCGGTGATGGCCAGTACGGGGCAGCCCAGCTCGAGCGCGATGTCCTTGAACGTCTCGGTGACCATGGTGACCCGCGAGGTCTCGTCGCCGTGGTGTCCTCGCACGGGGACCTTCTGCAGGTAGTCGACGACCACCATCGGCGCCTCGCCCCTGGACTCGACCTCGGCCGCGACGACGGCCGCGATGTCCTTGACGCCCAGCTGGGAGTCGCCGTCGAACACCTCCAGCCGCTCGGACCAGCCGTGCATCGAGCGGAGCGCCTCGACCCCGAACGGCAGCGAGCGCAGACTGCGGGACAGACCGCGACGGTCAGGCTCGTCGGCCTCGAAGACCGCCCGGATCGTGGACACGTCGACGGGGTGGTCGGTGGGACTGGGGTGGCTGTCGGCGGCGTACGCGGCCTCCAGGGACAGCAGGCGCTGCAGCAGCGAGTGCGCCTCGTGCTCGTACGAGAACACCAGCGCACGGCGGCCGGTGGTCACGGCACGACGGGCGATCTGGATGGCGAGCGTCGTCTTTCCTGCCGACTCCCCACCGGCGAGCAGCACCAGCTCTCCGGAGCGGAAGCCACCCCCGAGCGCGGCGTCGAGCAGCTCGAAGCCGCTCGGCCATACCGACGACCCCGCCCGCGCGCCACGACGCAGCGCGGCGTCGGTCTCGTCGAGCAGGTCCTGCACCGAACGCCGCTTGGTGGCGCGGTGCGCCGGAATGACTCGGGGCGTCTGGCTCATGGCGGTCATGATGACCGGCACCGCTCGGTCTCGGCGGCCCGATCGTGCCCTACTCGGCCGAACGGCCATCGGGCTCAGTCCTTTTCGCCGA
>JBOFBK010000221.1:0-4086 GCA_051645525.1 Dermatophilaceae bacterium
GTCGACATCGACGCCGACTTCGAGCCCTACTACGTCGTCGACGCCGACAAGAAGAAGAAGGTCTCCGAGCTCAAGAAGCTGCTCAAGAGCGCCGACGAGCTCTACCTCGCCACGGATGAGGACCGCGAGGGCGAGGCCATCGCCTGGCACCTGCTCGAGACGCTCCAGCCCCGGGTGCCGGTCAAGCGGATGGTGTTCCACGAGATCACCCGCGAGGCCATCCAGCGCGCCGCCAACACCACCCGCGACGTCGACGCCCGTCTCGTCGACGCCCAGGAGACCCGCCGCATCCTCGACCGGCTCTACGGCTACGAGGTCTCCCCGGTGCTCTGGCGCAAGGTGCGCGCCGGCCTGTCGGCGGGCCGCGTGCAGTCGGTGGCGACCCGGATGGTCGTCGAGCGCGAGCGTGAGCGGATGGCGTTCCGCTCCGCCTCGTACTGGGACGTCGAGGCCGACGTCACCCCGGACGCCGAGAGCAACCTGTTCACCGCGCGCCTCACCGGCGTCGACGGCTCCCGCGTGGCCACCGGCCGGGACTTCGCGGATGACGGCACGCTCACCACCGCGAAGGCGGTGCAGCTCGACGAGGTGCGCGCCACCGGCATCGCCGAGGCGCTGCGCACGGCATCCGTGACGGTGCGGGAGGTCAGCGAGAAGCCGTACACCCGCCGCCCGAGCGCGCCGTTCACGACGAGCACCCTGCAGCAGGAGGCGTCGCGCAAGCTGCGGCTCAACTCCCGCAACGCGATGCGGGTGGCGCAGCGGCTGTACGAGAACGGCTACATCACCTATATGCGCACCGACAGCACCACGCTCTCGGATGCCGCGCTCAGCGCCGCCCGCGGCCAGGCCCGCGACCTCTACGGCGCCGACTACGTGCCCGACGTGCCGCGCCGGTACGAGAAGAAGGTGAAGAACGCGCAGGAGGCGCACGAGGCGATCCGGCCGGCGGGTGACCGGTTCCGCACGCCGGCCCAGGTCGCCGGTGAGCTGCGCGGTGAGGAGTTCGCGCTCTACGAGCTGATCTGGAAGCGCACCGTCGCGTCGCAGATGGCCGATGCCCGTGGCTCGACCGCCACGGTCCGGCTCGGCGCGGCCCTGCCCGACGGCGGCCCGGCCCGTGACGTCGAGCTGAGCGCGAGCGGCACGGTCATCACCTTCCGCGGCTTCCTCGCGGCGTACGAGGAGGGGCGCGACGAGCGCCGGTCGGCCGGCGCGAAGGACGAGGCCGAGCAGGAGCGCCGGCTACCGAAGCTCGCCGAGGGAGCGCCGCTCACCGTCATCCGCACCGAGCCGCTCGGCCACGAGACCTCGCCGCCGCCCCGGTACACCGAGGCCACGCTCGTCAAGGCCATGGAGGAGAAGGGGATCGGGCGCCCGTCGACGTACGCGTCGACGATCGGGACGATCCAGGACCGCGGGTACGTGTCGCACCGCGGGTCGGCGCTGGTGCCGTCGTGGCTCGCGTTCGCGGTCACCCGCCTGATGGAGGAGCACTTCTCTCGCCTGGTCGACTACGACTTCACCGCCTCCATGGAGGAGGACCTCGACGCCATCGCCCGCGGCGACCAGCAGCGCGCGGTGTGGCTCAAGCGGTTCTACTTCGGCGAGGAGGCATCGTCGGCGCAGGGGTTACGCGCGCTCGTCGAGGACCTCGGCGACATCGACGCCCGCGCCATCTCCACCATCGACATCGGCGACGGCATCGTGGTGCGGGTCGGCCGCTACGGCCCCTATGTCGAGGAAGTGGTGCCGCCCGGCGTCGACCCGTCCACCGGCGAGGTCACCGACGGAGAGGCGGCCGATGCCGCGCCCGCCTCGCCTCGGCGGGCCTCGATCGCCGACGACGTCGCGCCCGACGAGATGACGCCGTCGATGGCGCGTGAGCTGCTCGACCAGGCCGCCGACGACGGCCGCGTCCTCGGCCGCGACCCCGCCACCGGCCACGAGGTGGTGGCCAAGGCCGGCCGCTACGGCCCCTACGTCACCGAGGTCCTGCCCGAGCCGGACGACGCGCCCGCCAAGGGGAAGGGCAAGCGCCCGAAGCCGCGCACGGCATCCCTGTTCGCCGGCATGGACCTGGCCACCATCGATCTCGACACCGCGCTCCGGCTGCTGTCGCTGCCGCGCGTGGTCGGTGCCGACCCGGAGACCGGCGACGAGATCACCGCCCAGAACGGGCGTTACGGGCCGTACCTGAAGAAGGGCACCGACTCGCGCTCGCTCACCTCCGAGCAGCAGCTGTTCGACATCACGCTCGAGGAGGCGCTGGCGATCTACGCGCAGCCGAAGCAGCGCGGGCGGGCAGCGGCCAAGCCGCCGCTGGCCGAGCTCGGCACCGACCCGGTGTCGGGGAAGCCGGTGGTGGTGAAGGAGGGCCGGTTCGGTCCCTACGTCACCGACGGTGAGACCAATGCGACGCTGCGCCGCGACGACGACCCCGAGTCGATCAGCCCCGAACGCGGCTACGAGCTGCTCGCCGACAAGCGCGCCCGCGGTCCGGTGAAGAAGGCCGCGAAGCGCGGTGCGAAGAAGGCTGCGGCGACGAAGACGGGGGCCAAGAAGGCCGCGGCGACGAAGGCGGCGACGAAGGAGAGATGACGCAGGCGGCGACGACGTAGGGACGACGCAGGCGGCGACGAAGGTTCGTGATGCCGCGACGAAGGAGGTTCGTGACGTGGCGCTCGACCCGCAGACGCTGCCCGGCCTGACCGCTGCCGAGTTCGTGGCCACGGTCTCGCGAGCCTCCCAGCGGGAGCTGCGCGCCGACCTCGGCGGGCCGCACCGGGAGACTTTGCTCGACCTCGTCTTCGGCCGCTTCCCTGCGCAGTTCCGGCCCGAGCAGGCCGGCGGCCGCAGCGCCCGGATCGACTTCCGGATCACCGGTGGACCGGGCGGTTCCAGCGACACCTATTCCGTCGTCGTCGACGGCGGCGCCTGCAGCATCGACAAGCACCCCACCGCCGCGCCCGACCTGTCGCTGACGCTCGGGCCGGCCGAGTTCCTCGGTCTCATCGTCGGCGCGGGCAACCCGGCGACGATGTTCCTGACCGGCAAGATCAAGGCCCGCGGCGACCTCGCCCTGGCGGGTGCCCTGCGAACCTGGTTCGCCGGCCCGAACGCCTGACCCTGGCCGGCGGCTCAACCGAGCAGCTGGGCCGCGCGTTGATGGGAGACGCCGAGAGCGGCGCCGATATCGCGGAGTGGCATTCCGTACCGGGCGAGCGAACGTGCGGCTGCGCGTGACTCCTGCGCAGCCGCCGAGTTGGCGTCAGCGGCTTTCGCCCGCAGCTGGCGGGCCTGTGCGAGATGCTGCTCGGCCTCCTCGGGCAGGCGGATCTCGACATCGACCTGAATCGACCCGGCATCGACATCGAGCATCACCGCGACGAGGTCACGGGCCATGGTCTCGACCTCGCGCAGTGTGCGGGCTTGGGTGTACCGGTCGATCTCGAGCACGTGCACGAGCCAGAACCGGCCGTCGCGTTCGGCCGTTGCGGTGTACTTGTCCATCAACGCCACCAGTCCTCTCCTCGCCGGGCCTCGCACTCTGTCCAGATCATCTCGGCGACCCGGTTGCCGAGCTCGCTGTGTCGAGGAATCGGGACCATCACTCCGTCCAGGTCCCACACCTCATGGTTCGCGCCCTGCCGGAGCAGGGTCCACGAGACACTATGGGCCTTCGCCTTCGTCGTGATCCTTTTGATGACCTCGCGCCGCTTCATCACGATAGTCTAGTGCACACTTGACGTTCAAGTCAAGTGTGCACTAGACAGCACATCGCGCTGGCGCATCGGCGACATCACGGACATCGTCGTGCACGATCCCGATCCGGCTTGACCCTCACCTGACGTGAGGCGCCACGGTTGGTGACATGACCGCGAGCACCACGCAGACTGCACGGGTGGAGCTGACCGTCGGGCAGGTCGCCGAGACCCTCGGCGTCCCGGTGCGCACCTTGCACCACTACGACGCCGAGGGGCTCGTCGTCCCGAGCGCCCGCACCCATGCGGGGTACCGCCTCTACGACGAGGCCGACCTCGCCCGGCTCGCCACCGTCGTCACGTACCGCCGGCTCGGCCTGCC
>JBOFBK010000222.1:0-5018 GCA_051645525.1 Dermatophilaceae bacterium
ACGGGACATTCCCGACCACCTGCGAGTGGCGGCCACGAGGGTCGCCGAGCTCTGCGGTGCGGCGATGGAGCGGGTGGTGCTCTCGGATGACGCCCGCCGCACGGACACGTTGCTGACGCGCTCGGCGAAGCGACTCGCCACGCTGGAGACGACCACGCTCTTCGCCACCGCTCGTAGCGGACCGGATCGTGTCGACGCCGTCAATGCCCGCATGCTCGACCTGCTCGGCCTGGACCGGCTGCCCGACGGCGGGGTGCCGTGGAACGCTCTCTCCGCTCCACAGCACGCCGTAGCCGACGCCCGGGCCCTGGCGCGGGCTCTCGCCGGTGACGGCCCGGTCCGGTACGAGAAGCACCTGTCCACCGGCGATGGGCGGGACGTACCGGTGCTGGCCTCACTGGTCGCCAGCGGTTCCGACGAGGTGACCGGCGTGTTTCGTCGACCTCGGCTCGGTCAAGGACAAGGAACGGGAGGATCGCCGGCTGAACGAGGACACCGAACGCCTGACTCAGGCTGTGCAACAGGCGCTGCTGCCCGCCATTCCCGCCGCGACGGGCCCGGTACAGGTGCGGACGGCCTACCGTCCCGGTGACGACCGGCTGCTGCTCGGCGGCGACTTCTACGACGTGCTGACCCTCCCGGACGGTTCGCTCGCCGTCCTGGTCGGCGACGTCTGCGGGCACGGGCCGGATGCCGCGGCGGCCGGCGCGGCGTGCCGCATCGCCTGGTGCAGTGCCCGGGCAGGCGCTCCTGCTCTACACCGACGGTCTCACCGAGGGGCACGTGTACGCCGACCGGACCAGCCGGCTCGGCGAGTACGGGCTCGTCGACCTTTTCAGCGATCTTCCGACCCACCAGCTCGACGACCCTCGGCATATCCTCGACGCGGCCAGGGTGCGCCACGGATACCAGCTCCCCGACGATGTCGCGCTGCTGCTGATCGCCGCACCGGAGCCCACCACAGCGACGGTCGAGCAGGACTCACGCGAAAGGGCCCGGAACGGCGTCTCCGCAGTTCCGGGCCCTCTCGGTGCAGATGGTGGCGGGTGAAGGATTCGAACCTTCGAAGCTTTCGCGACGGATTTACAGTCCGACCGAGGCAACACTTTGACCTGCGGTTTCATCGCCGATGTGGTCGTCCGGGCCGCTGATGGGACAGACGAGACCCGATCAAGCGCTGAGGGCTCGCCGTCGTAGTGCCGCCAGGTCGTTCTCCAGTCGATCCAGCGCCGACCGGAGGTCATCGGCCGGTGCGATGGCCTGCAGGACGAGCATCCGCACCACCGTGGACACCGGCAGCCCACGGTGCCCGGCGTACGCGGCCAGCTCGGCGTACTCGTCGTCCCGGAACCGGACCTGCAGGTTCCGCGCCCGCGGGTGACCACGGGTCATCTGCACATGCGCCGGCAGCGGCGCGTCGGGATCACTGGTGCTCTCTGCCTCCTCGGCCGCCTCCGCCTCAGCAGCCAGCAGCGCATCAACCTCGGTGCTCATCAGCTCCTCCTCCATCGTGTCCGCCGCCCGGTCCGCCTCGTTCGTCGTACAGGCGATGATCCTTGCCACTCGCCACCCAGCCGTTCACGCCGTACTCGACTCCCTCGTGCTCCAGCACGATCACGGTGATCACCTGCTGGGCCAGCACCGAGAACCCGATGATCCGGACGCTGCGACCGCTGGTGCTGTTGTAGTCCGGGTCGATCACCAACCGATCCGCATCTGCCAGCGCGTCGTCGGCGACCTCGGGCACGATGCCGTGCCGCCGGTGCATGTACACACCACGACGCGACCAGTCGACCCGCTCGAACACCCACCTAACGTAATGTACTTCATTACGCTAGGCGGGGCGGGGTGGCAGCACCGGTTCGCCCACCGCACAAGTCTGACCTCCGAGGACACCTCCTCCTCACCGACGAACGATCCCGCCACCGCGGGCGACCGCCGCCCATAGGGACCGAGAACGAGAGAAGACACGACGCAGGCCCACGGCCCCAGGAGTCAGCACCAGAGCGGACTCGGCACCCGACAGGTGGGCCTGAAGTTCCAATCGCGCAGATCCACCCGAGCGAGTGAACACCGCCCGCTGGGCAGCACGTCTGGGTGCCGCCTCTCCCCTGGGCCAAGCCAGGCGCGGGGTGGGGCACCGCCAGCGTCCGGGCGGCAGCTCGGGGCCGCGGGCGGCCGTAGTCGGCCGGTCCTGGCTGGATGCGCCGGACACACGAGAACGGCCCCCGACTCGCGTCTCCGCTGGTCAGGGGCCGTTTCAGCCGGGGGTGGCGGGTGAAGGATTCGAACCTTCGAAGCTTTCGCGACGGATTTACAGTCCGCTCCCATTGGCCGCTCGGGCAACCCGCCTCGTGCGCATGGAAGGATAGCAAGCCGCCCCGGCAGCACCGAATCGGCGAGCGCGCCGACTCCGACCCGACACCGGCCGCACACCGACCAGACACCCGCACCGAGCGCACGGAGGACCCATGGCGGACAACAGCTTCGACGTCGTCAGCACCTACGACAAGCAGGAGGTCGCCAACGCCGTGAACACTGCGGCGAAGGAGATCGCCAACCGCTACGACTTCAAGGGGGTCGGCGCGTCGGTGGAGCTGGCCGGCGAGGTGATCCGGATGCAGGCCAACAGCGAGGACCGCTGCAAGGCCGTGCTCGACGTCGTGCAGACCTGGCTGGTCAAGCGCGGCGTCTCGCTCAAGCACCTCGACGTGCCCGAGGCCGGCCCGCGTCTGTCCGGCAAGGAGTACAAGCTCGACGTACCGCTCAAGGAGGGCATCTCCTCCGAGAACGCCAAGAAGATCACCAAGCTGCTCCGCGACGAGGGCCCGAAGTCGGTCAAGACCCAGATCCAGGGCGACGAGGTGCGCGTGTCGAGCAAGTCCCGCGACGACCTCCAGGCGGTGCAGCGCATGCTCAAGGAGCAGGACCTCGACATCGCGGTCAGCTTCACCAACTACCGCTGAACGCAGCGGGATTCGGACCCGGATGACGCCCGGCCGAGTCGACGGATGACGTAGGTGGGTCGTCGTCGTGACCGCCACGGACGTCCATCGTTCGCCGAGGCGTAGGCACGCCCGTCCGAGTTGGTGACACGTGCGGGCACCGAGCCATGTCGTGCCTGGCCGCAACGGCCCCAGCCGTCTCAGCGGATGACGGCCGCCACCATCTGGTCACCGATCCACTGCGCATACTGGTCGCCGCTCCACCGGCGCCGCCCGGTGAGCAGGTCCCAGACCTCGATGCTGTTCAGCGTCCAGATCCGGTCACGGGCCTCCTTCACCGTGAGCCCGGGCGCCAGCCCGCCGAGGTCGGCGACTCGCTGCGCGACCATCTCGGTTCCGACGAGGCGTTCGGTATCGGTTCGCTCGCGCAGCGCCAAGAGGTCGGGGTCGCCCGCCGCCGCACCCGCGGTGATCTGGAGCGCGAGCGGGCCGACTCGTTCGGCGACCCGGCGCCCGAGGGCGGCGTAGCCGCGGACGAACGCCGCGGCATCCGTCTGCGCGTAGAGCGCCTTGACGTCGGGGCGCTCGGCGAGCGGCACCGGGTCGTCGTCGCCGACGACCGCGACGTCGTACGCCGCCTTGAGCAGCGCGGCCTTGGATCCGAACGCGTTGTAGACCGTCTGGCCGCTCACCTCCGCCTCCCTCGCGACGGCCGCGACCGATGTCGCGGCGTACCCGTCGCGGCGGAACAGGGACGATGCCGCCTGCACGACCCGCCGGCGCGTGGCGTCGGCCTGCTCGGCTCGAATCACGCTGGCGTACGGCCGGCTCGGCGAAGATTTCGCTTGACTCTTCATCAAATCACTTTGCTCTTGATCTAACCAACAGCACGATCGATCTGACCCGGAGACCACGATGATCCTCCCATCCACTACCGCCGCACCCGCCCGGAGAACCGCCCCCCTCGGGTGGCGACACGTCGGCCTCGCGGGGCTGACCGCTGTCACTGCCTACTCGACCGGGGTCGGCTGGCAGGCCCAGCTCGTGTCCTACCCGCTCTACCGCGCCGTGGCGCCCGAGGACTTCCTCGCGTACCACGCGCAGTACAACTCCTCGATCCCGCTGGTCGTCATCGTCCCGGGCTTCGCGTCCTTCCTCGCCGGCATCGCCTTCCTCTGGACCCGGCCGGCCGAGGTGCCTCGTCGCGTCGCGGCCCTCGTCGCCGCCACCGGAGCGATATCGCTCGTCGCCACCGTGGCCCGGGCGATCCCGATGCACAACCGGCTCGACCGGATCGGCCAGGACTCCGCCACCATCGACGACCTCCTGCAGGCCAACCTCGTCCGGTCCCTCGCCCTCACCCTCGGGACCGCCGCGCTCTGCTGGTCGGTGGCGCGCGTCATCCGCGGCCGGACGGCGGGGTGACCTACGGGCCGCTCCGCGACGAGGTCCCGAAGTCGGTCAAGACCCAGATCCAGGGCGACGAGGTGCGGGTATCGAGCAAGTCCCGCGACGACCTCCAGGCGGTGCAGCGCATGCTGCTTAAGGAGCAGGACCTCGACATCGCGGTCAGCTTCACCAACTACCGCTGAGCACAGCCGGTTCGGGCCGGATGACGATCGACGCCCTCAGCAAAGCAGCTCGACGAACTCGGCACCGCTCAGTCCCGCCTGAAGCAAGATTGAGGCGAGGGTGCCGCGACGCAGCTCCTTGTGCAGCGGGACGATGACGACTCGCCCGTCGTCGTGACGCAGTTTCGCGTGGCTGCCCCTGGTCGACGTGTGGACGAAGCCCGTACGCTCCAAGGCGCGGATGACCTGGCGGCCGGAGACCTGAGGAAGGCGAGGGCTCACGCAGGTACGCGGATCTCGATCGGCGTCACCAGCGGATGGTCGAACGTGACCGGCGGATGGTCCTCCTCGAAGTACAGCTCAAGAGCCTCGCGCAGGTTGGCCAGTGCCTCGTCCACCGTCTCGCCCTGGCTGGCCACCTCCACCTCGAGGCAGCGCGCGACGTACCAGCCGTCATCCTTGGCGACGGCGGCGGTCAGAGTACGAGCAGCGTCCACATCAC
>JBOFBK010000223.1:0-5942 GCA_051645525.1 Dermatophilaceae bacterium
GTCCCCGACCGGGAGCGAGAGCCCCTCGCCGTCGCCGTCGCCGACCTTGAGCGAGAGCCCGACCGGCAGCCCGAGCCCGACACCGGCCGAGAGCGAGACGGCCACTCCCACACCGACCGAGAGCGAAACCTCGACCGGCTGATCACCGCTGCCCTTGTGGCAGTGCTGGAGCGCCCCCCGGTGCCGCCCACGGCGCCGGGGGCGGCACGGGGGGGCGCTCCAGCACTGCCACAAGGGCAGCGGTGATCAGCCGGTCGAGGTTTCGCTCTCGGTCGGTGTGGGAGTGGAGGTCTCGGCCGGTGTCGGGCTCGGGCTGCCGGTCGGGCTCTCGCTCAAGGTCGGCGACGGCGACGGCGACGGGCTCTCGCTCCCGGTCGGGGACGGCGAGGGGGTGGGAGTGCCGCCCTCGCTGCCCTCGGTGTCGGTCAGTGCCTGGCGCAGGGCGTCGTAGGCGGGCTTGGGCGTGCCGTCGGCCTCGAAGGGCTGGGCCTTGGCCTTGCTCGACTGCGGGTCCATGGAGTCCTCGCGCAGGCCCCAGATGGTGACGATGTCCACGCCCGCCTCGCGGGCCGCGGTCATCAGGCCCTGGGCGGCGACGCGCTGGGCCTCGCGGGCCGGCTCGCTGCCGGCCTCGTAGCCCTCGGTGTAGAAGTCGACCTCGCCGAGGTGTACCTCGAGGCCGAGCTCCTGATAGCGGCGCACGTTCTCCTTGAAGCCCTCCCAGTTGTACGTGCCGTCCTGGTTCTGCACGTTGGTGTACTCCGCGGCGACCTTCCCCGACGGGTAGGCGTTCATGTGCATCTGGAGCTCGATGACGTCGAGCTTGACGCCTGACTTGAGCAGGTGGGTGACGAGCTGGTAGGTCGAGTCGTAGTTGCCCTGGCCGGGGAACTCCATGTTGTTCTCGCGCAGGCCGAGCTTCGCGTTCGGCGCGGCCTGGGCGGCGAGCTCGAACGCCTTGCGGATGTAGACGGGGTGCTCGGTCAGCGGTGCCTGGTCACCGGTGAGGCCGGACTTGTCGGGTTCGGTCCCCATGGCGTTCCAGTGGGTCTCGACGTACTTTCCCGCGCGGTTGGCGAAAGGCTCGTTGACCACGGTCAGATAGTCGATCTGGTCGGCGTTGCCACCGGAAGAGGTGATCGTGTTCACCGCCGCGCCCATGTGGCCCGCGACGTCGGTATCACCGGACTCCTGGAGCCACGTCGGCGAGTACTGCGCGGCGCCGAAGGGCAGCCAGGCGTGCACCTGCATCCCCTTCTCGTCGGCCCAGTCGACCATCGCGTCGTGCTCCGAGAGCTTCGTCGCGTCGAACTGGTCGGGCCCGGTCCACGAGGCGTTCCAGTACTGATGCGTCGACAGCAGACTCGCCTCGCGCTCGACGATCGGACCGTCGTTGCCGGCCAGGTTGCCCGGGTTGGAGTGCGCGCCGATGAGCATGTCGGGAGCGGCGATCGCGGCCAGGCCGCCGTCGGCGGCGACCGTGCTCTCCACGGTCGGCGCCTCGCCGGTGTCGTCCGGCCCGAGCGGGCGGGCCTGGGCCGTCGACGCGGCGACCCCGGCGACGCAGGCGATGGCTACGGCGCCGACGAGCGCGGAACGCCGCACCCGGTGACCGGGCCGGGAGATGAAACGGGGAGACATGGGAGAAAGTCCTCTCGAAGGCGTGGTGGATGCTGCCGCGTCAAACGCTGGTCCCGCCTCTACTCAGCATCCACCCGTCGCCCTCACGTGGTCCGACGCCGACGCGGCTCACGATGTCGCAGCGGGTGCCGGGGCGGCGGCAACGGAGGCCGGCTCCGGGCTGGGCGCCGGCTCGTCGTCCAGCTCGCCGTGCGAGAGCTCGGGCAGCCACCGCAGCCACCGCGGGAGGTACCAGTTGCGGTCGCCGAGCAGCGTCATCACCGCGGGCAGGAGAACTCCGCGCACGAGTGTGGCGTCGAGCAGCACCGCGACGGCGAGTCCGACGCCGAATTGCTTGAGCGAGGTCTGGCTGAGCGAGGCGAAGATCGCGAAGACGGCCACCATGATCACCGCGGCACTGGTGATGACGCCCGCGGTCGAGGCGATGCCGTGCCGCACGGCATCCGTGGTGCTCATCCCCCGGTCGAACGCCTCCCGGATGCGGGACAGGATGAACACGTGGTAGTCCAT
Source organism: Dermatophilaceae bacterium (assembly GCA_051645525.1). GTDB lineage: Bacteria > Actinomycetota > Actinomycetes > Actinomycetales > Dermatophilaceae > JBOFLG01. The sequence continues at coordinate 2,152 of JBOFBK010000223.1, forward strand.
CGACAGTCCGAACAGCAGCACGAAGAGGAAGATCGGCAGCCAGCTCGCGATCGTGCCGGTCGAGGTGAAGCCGAGCACGCTCTCGCCCCAACCCCATTGGAACACCGCCACCAGCACGCCGTACGCCGCCGCCACCGACATGAGGTTGAACGCGATGGCGGTGACCGCCACCACCACCGACCGGAACGACAGCAGTAGCAACAAGAACGCGCAGCCGAGCACGAACCCGAACACCGCCGGCGCGTTGCGGATCTGCTGCTCGGTGAAGTCGACCGACTGCGCGGTCTGACCGTCGACGGCCACCTGCACCCCGGGCACGTCCCCGATCGTCGACGGGATGACGTCGTCGCGCAGCGCCGCGAGCGCATCCTTCGAGGCGTCGTCGTTGCCGGTGCCGGCCAGCGGCACGCTCACCACGGCCACGCGCTCGTTCGGGCTCACCTGCACCTCGATCGGCTCGTTCATCCGGCCGGTGGCCAGGGCCTCGGTGCGTAGCCGCTCCAGCGCCTCCTGCACGGGTGCCGCGGTCACGTCATCCGCCTCCACGTGGACCGTGGCCGGGGCCTGCCCGCCGGGGAAAGCCGCCTGGATGCGGTCGTAGGTCTGCATCACCGGGACCGAGCGCGGCAGGTCGTCGACGCCGGGGAGCGCGGTGCGCAGCGAGAACGCCGGTACGGCGAGCACCGCCATCACCCCGACCCCGACCACGGTGGCCACGACCGGCCGGCGCAGCACGGTGCGCAGTACGACCGTCCAGACCTTGCTGTCGTTCGTGGTGCGGTACCGGTGCAGTACCGGCACCCGCAGCCGCTCCACCCGGTCGCCGAGCGCGGCGAGCGTGGCGGGCAGGAACGTGAGCGACCCGAGCACCGCCACCGCCACGACGAGCATGGTGCCCCACCCGATCGCGATGTTGGTCTGGTCGCCGGAGAAGAACAGTCCGGCCATCGCGATCAGCACGGTGATGCCCGAGATCAGCACCGACCGGCCGGATGTCGCGGCGGCGATCTCGAGTGCCCGCCGTGGGTCGCGGCCCTTGGCGCGCTCCTCCCGTTCGCGGCGGATGTAGAACAGCGCGTAGTCGACCCCGACGGCGACGCCGACGAGCAGCATGAGGATCTGCGCGTTGGAGTCGACGTTGACCAACGGGCTGGTGAGGGTCAGCAACCCCAGCGATGCCAGGAACGCGGTGAGCGAGAGGATCATCGGCAGCAGCGCGGCCACCACGGCGGCGAACACCCCGATGAGGATGCCGGCCGTCACCACGACTGCGAGGATCTCGGCCTGGCGTAGGTCGTCGCCGATCGTCTCCTCGAGCGCCTTGCTCGCGCTGGCGCCGCCGAACTGCTCGACGGTGAGGTCGGGGTGCTGGCGCTGCACCTCGCTCACCGCGTCGAGCACCGGCTGCACCCGCTGGTCGGCGGTGTCGGCGTCGCCGGTGAGGTCGAAGGTGACCAGCGTGGCGCGGCGGTCCTTGCTGACCAGGCCGGCGCCCTCGTCATCCAGCACCGAGAGCACGTTGGTCACCTGCCCGCTGCCCTCGACGGCGGCGACGGTGTCGGTCACGGCCTCCCGTACCGCTGCGTCTGCGACCGTGCCGGAACGGGTCTGCACGAGAACCTGCTCGGATGCCGCCTGGTCGGGGAAGTCGCCCCGCTCGTAGATCTGCGCCGCCCGGGCCGTCTCCCCGCTGCCGTCCGCCGGTTCGTACTCCACCCGTTCCTGGGTGAAGCCGATCAGGAACACTCCGATGACGAACGCGAACCAGCCGACGATCGCGATGGTGCGGTGGCGCGCGCTCCACCGGCCGATCCGACCAGCGAGGTTGGTGCGGCTGCGGACATGGCGCGACATGGGTGGACCTCCAGGGCGGGCGGGGCGGTCGCCGGGGCCGGCGGTGCCTCGACGACGTTAAAGAGAGCGCGCGGCCTCGGCCATGGGGATTTCCCCTGGTCCTGCCTCGGGTCCCCCCTGAGAACCGGGAGGGGGCCCGGCTCGGCCGGGCCTGAGGACGCGTGGCGACCGCTGTCGGGCTTGTCGGCGTGCGGCGCGCTTGTTTGCGCGTCTATTGCCGACAACCCCGTCCCCGTCCGTCGTCGATGCGCGGGAGGACGCCGCAGCGTCCGGCGGGACCAGACGTTGTGCACCGGCGCGGCGCGCGGAGCCATCCGCGACCCGCGCCGACCGGCTTTACTGGCTGCCATGCCTCGGATGCCGCGTACCGTCATCCCGTTCGAGACCGGTGTGGAGACGACCCGTACCGGCGACCTGTGGCTGTTCCGCGGTGGCACGGTGGCCGACCGCGTCATCCAGGCGGCGAGCAACGCCCCGGTCAACCACGTGGCGATGGCGGTGGTGCTCGACGACCTCCCGCCGCTGCTGTGGCACGCCGAGCTCGGCCGCTCGATGCGCGACCACTGGAGCGGCGGCCACCACCGCGGCGTTCAGCTGCACGACCTGCGCGAGGCGGTCACCACCTGGCAGGTGCGCTACGGACAGCGGGCCTGGCTGCGGCAGCTCACCCCCGAGGTCGGGGCGGAGCAAGAAGACGCGCTGCTGCGCACCATCGCGCGGCTCGACGGGGTGTCCTTCCCGTCGCACCTCGGCCTGGCGTGGCGGTGGCTGCGCGGCCGCGACGGGTACCTGTCGAGGCGGGAGGCGGCGCGGCGCGAGGTGCGCCCTGAGGACGCCTACTGCGCCGAGGTGGTCGCGGCCACGCTCACCGCGATGGGCGTGCTCACCGACGACGTGCCCAGCAGCTGGTACGACCCGGGCCGGTTCTGGAGCGGCGACCGGCTGCCGCTCGCCTCCGGCTGGGACTACGGGCTCGAGGTCGAGGTGGCCCGCCCGGGCTGAGCCCCGTGCGGTTGCAGCCACCTCCCGACCGGCGCACGATGGACGAAGCGTCGGGGGGCCCCACCTGCCGAACCACATGTCGCCACCCCCGGTGCGACGGTGACAAGGAGGTCACGCCGATGAGACCCGCGTTCCGGACCAGCCGCTCGACCAGCCGCACGACCAGCCGCACGACCAGCTGTGCCGCGATCGTCGCTCTCCTCGCCGGGGTCGGGGTCCCCGCGGGCGCCGCGGCCACCACGGCCGCCGAGAAGGTGCCGACGGTCGAGGTGGATCCGGTCACGTTCGTCGACCCGGGCCGCACCGCGGCGGTGACGGTCCGGCTTACCGTTGCCGCGTCATCCGACGTCACCGTGCGCTGGACCGCCGAGAACGCCGGCGTCGGCGCCCGGCTGGCGGCCACCTCCGGGTCCGTCACCTTTCCCGCAGGCGCCGCGGCGGGGTCCGAGCGGACGGTGAGGGTGCCCACCGCGGCGACCACCGCGCCGGGCCCGGCGTCGACAAAGACGTTGCGGCTCAGTGGAGTGCGCACGAGAGGCGACGCGCCGCGGGTGGTCGTCAACGCGCAGGGCCTTCCGTACCTCGACGAGTCGCTTCCCGTGCGCGCCCGGGTCGAGGACCTGCTCGCGCGGATGACGCTCGAGGAGAAGGTCGGGCAGATGACCCAGGCCGAGCGGATGTCGGTCGACACCGACCCCAGCCTGATCGCCACCTGGCGGCTCGGGTCGCTGCTCTCCGGTGGCGGCTCCACCCCGACGGAGAACACCCCGCAGGCGTGGGCCGACATGGTCGACGACTACCAGGCCCAGGCGCTGAGCACACGGCTCCAGATCCCGATGATCTACGGCATCGACTCGGTGCACGGCCACGGCAACCTCCAGGGCGCGACCCTCATCCCGCACAACGTCGGCCTCGGCGCCACGCGGGACGCCGGC
>JBOFBK010000224.1:0-4618 GCA_051645525.1 Dermatophilaceae bacterium
GGGCACTGCGGGCGGTGCGGGCACTGCGGGCGGTGCGGGCACTGCCGGCAGCGCAGACGGTGTGAGCGGCCTCGAGGCGGCCAGGCTGCGACTGCGGCTGCTCGCCGCCGCCGCAAACCCCTGGCTGTCTGCGCTCGGATACGCCTACGCTGCCGTCGTGGTGACCTTGCCTGTCGTCCTGTTCGTGACGGCCTGGCGATGAGCGACCAGCTGCGCGAGCGGCTTTCGGCGGCAGTCCCGGCCGCGCTGCGCGCCCGCGACCGGGTCGCGCTCACGGCCCTGCGCTCGGCGCTGTCGGCGGTGGGCAACGCCGAGGCCGTGCCGGTCGACACCGTCCCGCGAGCCGGGGCGGTCGAGCAGTCGGCGGCCGGGGTGGGCGTAGCCGACGCGCCACGCCGCGCGCTCACCGAGAGCGACGTGCGGGCGATCGTCATGGCCGAGGTGGCCGAACGCGAGGATGCCGCCGCGTCGCTCGCCACCGCCGGGCGGCCGGATGACGCGGCACGCCTGCGCGCCGAGGCGGCGGTCCTGCGGGAGCACCTCGACGGATGACGCGCGCCGCACTCGTGGCGAGCCCGGCCGGTGTGATGAGTCCCGCCCGTGGGCGGCCACTGCGGCGGTACATACCTCGAGCGCCGGTCGCTGGCGCGTGGCGTCCTCATCGCCGATAGACGTCGCTGCGTCGGTCGATGTGCACGACCTCAACCGTGCGAGCGTCTCCATCGATGTCGTAAATCACCCGGTAGTCACCGCGGCGAGCAGAGTGCAGGCCGCTGAGCTCGCCGCGCGGCGGCCTGCTGACCCGCTGCGGGTTGTCGCCGAGCGGCCCGAAGACGAACTCGAGGCACGCCGTGGCGATCTTCTCCGGTAGCCGCTGCAGATCACGTTCGGCTCGAGCCGTGACGCGGATGGAGTACCGCTCCTGCACTCAGCCGATCCCGTAACGGGACTTGAGCGCGTCGTTGTCGGCGAACCGGCCTGCGGCAGCGTCCGTGAGGCCCTCGGTGATGGCGTCGGCAGCACCAGGCGTTCCGAGAATCTCCAAGGTCTCCTCGATAGCGGCCAGGTCATCGGCGGAGATGAGGACTGCTGCCGGGTGGCCGTGACGAGTGATGGTCACGCGTCGATGGGTGCGTTCGACCTCCGACACGTATTCCGAGAGCCGGTCTCGCGCATCGCCAAGGGGTACGGCAGTCACACATTCAGTGTAGCCAGAACTCAGGGCACAAATCGCCGTCGGTGCCGCTACGGTCCACGGGGTCAGTCAGGCCCCGACGACGGCCGGCGCGGAGGTGACGGCGGCGTCTGCATCCGGCGCGGAGTTGACGGCGGCGTCTGCATCCGGCGCGGAGGTGACGGCTGCGTCATCCGAGGCTGCGTCGTCATCCGGGATCGATGTGAGGCGACCGGGGAGGGTGAGCGCCGCGACGACCGCGCCGGCCAGGCACACCGCGCCCACCATCAGGCTCGCGCTCTGCAACCCCGACATGAAGGCGTCGCGGAACGCGGCCTCGAGCGCGGGCTGTGCGGTGGCGACCCCACGTGCCACCCCCACCGACTCCTCGGCACGGGCGAGCAGGCCGGAGTCGACGGTGCCGAACGCGCCCGACGCCAGCGCGGCGCCGTAGACGCTGGAGAACACCGACCCGACCACGGCCACGCCCAGGGTGCCGCCGAGCTCTCGGGTCGCGTCGTTCACGGCCGACCCGACCCCGGCCCGGGCCGGCGGCAGCACGAGAAGGATCGACTCGGTGGCCGGGGTGCTGATCAAACCCATGCCCAGCCCCATGAGCACCATCAGCGGCACGATCTGCGTGGCGTAGGAGGAATCCGCGCTCAGCGTCGCGACCCAGAGGAACGACCCGCCGAACAGCACCAGACCGGTGGTGACGACCACCTTCGTGCCGATCCGCGGGGCGAGCAGGGCTCCGGCCACTGAGGCGGCCGCGATGCTCACCGCCACCGGGAGGATGCGGGCGCCGGTCGAGAGCGTGCCCCACTCGCGCACGAACTGCATGTACTGGGTGATGAGGAAGATGAACCCGAAGAGCGCGAAGAAGGTGACCGTCACCGCGCCACTGGCCGCGCTGAACCGCCGATCGCGGAAGAGCGACAGGTCGAGCATCGGGTGCTCCGCGCGCCGCTCGATCGCGACGAACAGCGCGACGAGGGCCACCGTCACCGCCGCACCGGTGAGGCTGAAGGTCGACGCCCAGCCGTACTCCGGCGCCTCGATGATCGTGATGGTGAGCGCGCTGAGCATCAGCACGGATGACGCCAGGCCGGGGAGGTCGAGCCGCGGCACCGCGGGGTCGCGCGACTCGGGTACCAACCGCCAGGCCGCGGCGGCGGTGACGATCGCGAGCGGCACGAGCGCCCAGAAGATGCTGGGCCAGGCGAACCGCTCGAGCAGCGCGCCGCCGGTGACCGGGCCGACCGCCACGCCGATGCCGACCACGGCGCCCCACACCGCGAGCGCACCGGCCCGCTCGCGCCGGTCGCGGTAGGCGTTGCTGATGATCGACAGGGTGGTCGGGAAGATCACCGCCGCGAACACCCCCATCGCCACTCGGGCGGCGACGAGCGCCTCGGGCGAGTCGACGAGAGCGGCGACGGCCCGGGCCGCGGCGAAGCCGAGCAGGCCGATGACGAGCGCGGGCCGGCGGCCGTACCGGTCCGAGAGACTGCCCATGGCGAGCACGAGCGCGGCGAACGCGAGGTTGTAGCCGTCGACGATCCATTGCAGCTGTCGGGTCGACGCGTCCAGGTCCACGGCGAGCGTGGGCAGGGCGACGTTGACGATGGTCGTATCGAGGTTGATCACGAGCACCGCCGCGCAGACGGTGAGCAGGATCGGGAGCTTGCTGCGCACGGGGCACCTCCAGGTCGTGGCGACACCGCCGATGTGGACGGCGGCAACATGGAGCATGCGCCATTGGTGTAACCGCTGTCAACATCATGGCTAGAATCGCTGCGTGCCCTACCACCACGGAAACCTGCGCGCGGCGCTCCTCGAGGCCGGGGTCGAGCTGGCCCGCGAACACGGGCCCGACGGCGTGGTGCTGCGCGAGGTCGCCCGGCGCACGTCGGTGTCGCACAACGCGGCGTACCGGCACTTCGCCCACCGCGAGGCGCTGCTCGCCGAGATCGCGGCACACGGCGCCGCACAGCTCGAGGCAGCGATGGTCCGCCGCCTCGAGACGGTGCCGGATGACGCCCCCGCGCCGCGCGCTCGACGCCGCCTGCGCGAGATCGGGCGTGCCTACGTCGAGTTCGCCCTGGCCGAGCCCGGCCTGTTCGCCGTCTCCTTCAGCGCCGAAGCCCACCCGGCGGACGACTCGAGCGCTGACCCCGAGACGACGGATGCCGAACCGGCACCGTACGTCCTGCTCGGCCGGGTGCTCGACGAGCTCGTCGACGCGGGAGTCATGGAGCGCGAGCACCGGCCGGGTGCCGACACGGCGTGCTGGTCGGCGGTGCACGGGTTCGCCGTGCTCCACCTCACCGGCCCGCGGCGAGATGCGTCACCGGCCGAGCGGGAGGCCGATCTCGACGTGCTCCTCGACACCATCGAGCGCGGCCTCACCACCTGACGGACGGGCACGGCCAGCGGCACCCGTCACCGATCGAACTGCTCGAGACCCATGACCAGGCTCGTCCGGGAACGGACGCCGAGGTGCCAGAAGACTGGCGACGGTGCACCGGTCGCGTCGGTCGTCAGGCCCAGCTGGGCGGGGGCGGCGGGGGTGGGAGTGAGCCGTCGTCGGGCCGGCGCTCGGGCTCGACTGCAGGCGGCGCCGCCGATGGTGCGGGCGGGGCGGCATCTGGAGCAGATGGCGCTGGCGGAGCGGCCGGCGCCGGGGGCGCCGCAGCGGGCGGAGCCGCGCTCGGAGGAGGTGGCGGAGGTGGGGTGGCACCAGCGGGTCCCGCGCCCGGCGCGGGCGGTGGCGGCGGGGCGGCATCCGTGCTTGCGCCCCACGACCCGGCGGCACCCGGCGGGGGCGGTGGTGCGGCGGGCGGCGGGCTGACCGTGAGCCCGGTGAGCCGCCCGGCCGCGTCGAGCTCACGCAGCGTCGACATCACCCGCTCGCGGTCGGCGGGGGCGACCGGGCGACCGACCGTGTCGAGCCAGGCGACGACGCCGAGGTCGCGCAGCGCCCGGTCGGGAGAGCCGCCCGGGGCTCCTGGGGTGCTCACGCCCGCGTTCGCCATGGCCTGGTCGGCCTTGGCCGCCAGGTCGGTGGCGGCCGCCTTGGCCCGTTCGAAGAAGCTCATGCCTGCCTCCGTGCGTCGAGAACCACGTCATCCCCGGTGGTGAGAGGACCGCGTCACGAGAAACCCTAGGACCCGGGTGGGCGTTGCGCCTAGCGTTGGCCACGATCGCGGCGCAGGGTCCCTGCCACGCAGGGCGCGGGAACCAGCCGCACGACAAGGAGGTACGGATGCCGATCCACGGCTCGCTGTTCCAGGACTTCACCGAGAAGTCGTCCCAGGACCCGTTCGCGCTGCAGAACAAGAAGATGCTGCGCATCGACATGAAGTACGGCGAGGTGTGGGCCAAGACCGGCTCGATGGTCGCCTACCAGGGTGACGTGCGGTTCGAGAACAAGGGCTCCGG
>JBOFBK010000225.1:0-39574 GCA_051645525.1 Dermatophilaceae bacterium
ACCCCACCGGCACCACCAGGCTACGAGACCCCTTTCGGAGGACCGCATGAGGAGCCAGGACCTGTACCCCGAGCTCACCCCCGGCGAGGTCGACGAGGTCATCGCACCGCTCATCGTGGATGACGACCCTCGCTCCTCGCGCTCGGATGACGACCCTCGCTCCTCGCGCTCGGCCATCGGCGGTGGCCCGCCGACTCTCGCCGTGTCCGGGACGCTCGTCGAACTCGAGGCATTCGGGGCCGACGTCGAACGGCACTCTTTCGCCACGGTCTGCGACCGCGTCGCCGGTGTCGTGCTGGACGCCGCCTGGCCGCGGCTGCGCACCGACGCGGTCGGCGACCTCGACGCGGTCCGCGGCCGAGTGCACGAGGTCCTCTCGGCCGATACCGGCGAGCTGCTGGTCCGGTCGCTTGCCGACGCGCTGGTGCCGGTGCCCGAGCGGGATCCGCGCCTCGTCTACCGGGAGTACTGTCGCGACCTGGTCGCCGACGGCCTCCGCCGGCACGCCCATGCCAACCCGGTGGCGTGGGACCGCCTCGCCCGACGGACGACGGCGCGGCTCAGCGCGCTGGAGGAGCTGTTCGAGCGGCTCGCCGTCGACCATGCCGACCTGGTCGCCGAGCTCGGAGTCGGCCCATCCGCCAAGGTCGTCGACGTCGATGTCGCCGGTGACACGCACGCCGGCGGCCGAACCGTGAGCGTCGTGCGCTTCGACGACGGCTCTGCGGTGGTGTACAAACCGCGGCCGATCGACGGCGAAGCCGGGTGGGAGTACCTGGTCGGTGAGCTGCGCGACCGTCTAGGGGTAGACCTCCGCGCTGCGCGCACCGTTCGCCGGGTGGGCTATGGCTGGGTGGAGCATCTCGTCGCCGACTCAGGCCTGCATCCCGACCTGTCCGCCGTCGGGCGGCTCGCTGCGGTGCTCTACGCGGTCAACGCCCGAGACATGCACACGAGCAACATCCTCACGACGGCGAGCGGCCCGGTGCCGGTCGATCTCGAGACGATGCTGCATCCGGCGCGCGAGAGGTCTGCCGGAATCTCCGAGACCGAGCACAGCGGCTATCACCGTCTGGCGATCTCGGTGTTCGGCACCGGTGTCCTCCCGATGCTGCTCCTCCGTGAAGATCGGGACGGATATCTCGACATCGGCTACCTCGGCGGCGGTGACATCCGAGGGTCAGGCCCCTTCCGGCGGCTGCACGTCGAGCATCCCTTCGACGCACGGATGCGGGTCGGCTGGGCTCCCGAGGCGGCAGCCGAGCCCGAGCCGCCCGATGTCCCCGATGACGTGGCCCACTCGGTGCGACGCGACTGCGCACAGATGGTGGTCGGATTCACCGAGGCATATACCGCGATCCTCGCCGGACGGGCCGAGTTCACTGCCGCCGTGCGCCGCGCCTTCGCCGGTGCCGAGCTGCGCTACATCCACAACGCCACGGTGCAGTACGCCCAGTGCTTGCGGATACTCACCGGTCCGAGTGCAAGCCGCGACTACGCTCTCGCCACCGGGCTGGTCAAGCGGATCGGGATCGCGAGCCGCGGCGCCGACCCGCATCTGGTCAGCTCCGAGTGCACCCAGCTGTGGCAGACCGACATCCCGTACTTCCTCGTGCGAGCCGACTCGACCACGGTGACCGACGGCAGCGTCGCTCGCCGGCCGGTCGCCGAGCTGGACCGCAGCCCTCTCGCACAGTGCGTGGCCAAGATCGAGGCGCTCTCGGCCGATGACCTCGCCATGCAGGTGCGCCTGATCCGTCTGGCCTTCACCGCCAAGCTCGCCGACCCGCACACCGTGGCACCGGCCGAGCAGGTGCTCCGTCACCCCGTGGCGGGTGGTGTCGACGCGGAGGACGAGCTGCGTTCGGTCGCGCGTGAGGTCGCCGACGCGTTGGTCGCCGAGATGGTCGAGGACCGTTACCCACACCTGCCAGCCACGTGGATCGGACCGGTCGCGACCGCGCACGCGGACCGGCCGTGGCCGCCGGGGGTGCTCGGCTACGACCTGTACACCGGGCGGGTCGGTCCCGCACTCGCCCTGGCCGCACTGAGCCGCGGGCTGGCCCGGCCGGATCTGGCCGCAGCGAGCACCCGGGTGTTCGGTCCGTCGGCTGACATCCTCGACGCCCGGTCGCACGAGGCCCGAAGTCTCGCCCGGGCGGGATGCGGCGCCTACGCCGGTTTCCCCGGAGCGTTGTGGGCGATGTGGCACAGCGGCCGGGTACTCGCCCGGCCCGAGTTGACCGCGACGGCAGTCGCCGCCCTCGATCTGCTCGCGCCGTCTGCACCCGGCGGCCCGGTCGCCGGTGACGGCTGGTTCGATCTGGTGACCGGTGACGTCGGTGCAGTGCACGTCGGGCTCGCGCTGCGTGGACCTGAAGCGGCCGAGGCCGCGGTGGAGGCCTGCGGCTTCGCGCTGCGTACGGGCCTCCTCGACCGGATGCAGCACAGCGGCCTCGCGCATGGACTTGCGGGTCTGCTGCTTCTTGCCGCACACACCCACCGGAACGCGGGCGACAACACGTCGGCAGCGCTCGCCGCCAGCGTCGTGCGACGTCTGGACGTGGCCTTCGGATGGTCGGAGGGCACGCCTCGCCCGAGCCTCACCGGGCCGCGAAACGAGAGTGACAGCTGGTGCAACGGCTCCGCAGGCCTCCTCGTGGCCACGGCGGCCGCCGTTCGCGCTGGGCTCGCCGAGCCCTCCCGGGTCACCGACCTCGTGGTCCGGATCGGTCACTCTCCGATCTCGACCGCGACGACGCTGTGCCACGGTGCGCTCGGGCTGTACGAGTCGCTGGGCGTCGCGGCGGCCGTCGCCCCGGACGAGACCAGTGAGCTGCGTGCTCGGCTCGGTGGCTACCTTGACGCCGACCGGCTGAGAGCATCGCTCGCCTCGTCCGACAGCCGCTACAGCCAGGCACCGTGCCTCATGGTGGGCCGGGCCGGAGTGGCATGGCACCTCGCCTCCCGCCTCGGTGTCTCACTGCCCTCGCCCCTCGACCTCGCGGCACCGGTGGCCGATGCATAGGGTTCCGGTCACGCTCCAGGTGGCGCAGACCGAGTGCGGCCTCGCCGCCGCCCGTTCGCTACTTGCCGTCTACGGGCACGACGTCTCGGTCACCGAGCTACGTGGCGTGCTCGAGCCAGGACGTGACGGGCTGAGTCTGCGCCAGGTCGGCGACCTGCTCCGGGCCCGAGGCATGGAGACCAGCATCTACCGGGTCAAGGCGACCGAGGCCATCGCGGCTCTCGACGTCCCGTTCGTCGCGCACTGGCTGGGGTACCACTTCGTCGTCGTCGAACGGGTCACTGCCACCCATGCCATCATCATGGACCCGATGGTCGGTCGCACCCGGATCTCCTGGGACCGGCTCGCGGCCGATTTCAGCGGTCACGTGCTGCTCGCCCGGCCGGCACCGAGTTTCGAGCACCGCCGCCGGCCGCGGTTCGCGATCTGGCGCTCCAGTCCGGTGTGGCCACCGGCAACCGGGCGTACCTATGCCGCCCTGGTCGCGCTGAGCGTCCTCGTCTTCGCCTTCACCCTTGCGGTCCCGTTGCTCACCGCCCGGCTCGTCGATGCAGCCCTGTCCGACGGGCTGGACCTCCCCGCCGCGCTCGCGGTGCTCGGTGTCGTCGCCTGCGGGTTCGTCCTGGTCCAGGTCGGGCGTGCCTTCGTCGCGGTGCGCCTGGTGCGAGCGGTGAGTTGGCAGCTGCTCAACACGACGTTCGAGCACCTCGTGCGGCTGCCGCTCGGCTACTTCGTCAGCCGGCCGCCCGGGGAGCTGATGTATCGCCTGAACAGCATGAACCAGGTCCGCGACATCATCGCGACGAAACTCGTCCAGGGAGCACTGGACGCCCTCACCCTGCTCGTCCTCATCGGCTACGTCTCCTGGGTCTCGGTACCGCTCGGGGTCGCCGTCTCGGTGGTGACGGCCGTCGTGGTCGGAGTCCTGGTCGTGAGCCGCCGGGTGGTCAAGGAGACCGTCGACGCCGAGGTGCATCACAACACTCGGACGCAGAGCATCCAGCTCGACGCCGTGGTGTCGATCACCAGCCTCCGGGTGGGCGGCTACGCCTCGACCTACCTCGACGACTGGCGCACCGAGTACCGCGAGGCACTGCATGCCATGGTGCGCCGGATGCAGGTCCAGCAAGGCTGGGTCGGCGGCATGGTCGCCGGGATGCAGGCGTTCGCGCCGCTTGCCATCCTCGTCACCGGCATGACGTGGGCTCGCGACGGGCTGGTCACCGCCGGCGAGGCGGTCGCGGTGCACGGAGTCGCCGGGCTGTTGTTCGCGATGGGCGCATCGGTCGTGCAGAGTGCCTCCGACGCCACCGTGGCCGGCCGCTATCTCGAACGCGCCGAGGACATCCTCGCCTACCCGCCCGAGCGTCGCGGAGGACGAGTTCGGGATCTTCCGCACCCCGGCATCGATCTGGAGGACGTCGGATTCCGGTATACCGCGCACTCGCCGGAGGTGGTGCGTGGCGTGACCGCCAGATGTGCGCCCGGGGCTGTGGTGGCGGTCGTCGGCGAGTCCGGTTCCGGGAAGACCACCCTCGGCAAGCTCCTCTGTTCCTTGCACGAGCCGACGAGCGGCACCGTCCGCTTCGGTGGCATCGCCGTAGGCGACCACGACCTCGAGGCCTTGCGGCGCCAGATCGGATACATCCCGCAGGAGGGCTACCTGCACAACCGGACACTCGTCGACAACCTCGTGCTCGGTACAGGTGCCTCACCCGAGGACGCCATCGCGTTCTGTCGGACCCTGCCGTTCCTCGACTTCATCGAGGACCTTCCGATGGGCTACCGCACCGTCGTCTCAGAGCTGGGCACCAATTTCTCCGGGGGTCAACGGCAGCGGATCGCCATCGGCAAGGCACTGCTGCGTCGGCCACGGATCCTCGTCCTCGACGAGGCGACATCTGCGCTCGACAATGCCAACCAGCGCCTCGTGCACGACGCCATCGCCGCGCTGGACTGCACCCAGATCGTCATCGCTCATCGGCTCTCGACCGTTGTCGACGCCGACCAGATCATCGTTCTCGCCCAGGGTCGGATCGAAGAGCTCGGCACTCACGAGGAGCTCTCGCGACGCGACGGAACCTATGCACGGCTCTTCGGGGCCGGGAAGGAGCCGGCCCGTGGATAAGGTCACACACGCCATCGTCGAGCACCTCCACGACGACCTCGTCGCCGCCATCCGGCCGGTGCCGGAGGTCGGTCGAGAGCTGCTGGTGCACTCGGCACGAGACTGCCTGGCACACCGGATGCAGCTGCTGATACCGAGGGTGTTCGTCGTCGAGTTCCATCGGGCACGCGAGGCGTGGGGCCTGCCCGCCGACCCCGGTTCGACCACGGCCACCCGGCGCTACCTCGAGAGCCTCGGACCCGATACCGTCGGCGCCTGGCTGCGTCGGTACCCCGTGCTCGAGGTGCTGCTGCGCCAGGTCGCTCAGCTGTCGGCCACTCACGTCACCGAGGTCGCCGCCCGGTGGCTCGCCGACCGTGCCGACGCCGCAGCGCTCGGCATCGCCGACGACGGGGCCGCCGTGACCCGGATCGAGCACCTCGGCGGTGACGCCCACCGGCACGGTCGGATGGTCGCGGCAGTGCACCTCGCTGACGGGACTCGCGTCGTCTACAAGCCGCGCGGCCTCAGCCCCGAGGTGCTCGTTCGCAACTGCCTCGGCATCCTTGCCCACGAGCTGGATCCCGTTCTCGCACAGTGCGCTCCGTTGTCGCTTGATCGCGGCAGCCATGGCTGGCAGGAGGAGGTGCGTCCGGCCTGTGCATCCGATGCGCAGGCGGTGCCCACGTTCTACCGTCGGCTCGGCGCGGCCACCGCTGTGCTCTCCGCACTGGGCGCGACCGACATGCACCACGAGAACCTCGTGGCAGCCGGCAGCCGTCCGGTACTGCTCGACCTCGAGACGGCGTTGCATGCCTCGACTGCGCTCCGAGCCCACGAGCTGTCGGCCGCGATCATCTACCGGCTCAAGTGCTCCACCGCCAACACGCTGATGCTCCCGCAGCGGCTCCCGAGCGGGCCGTACAGCGTGCTTCTCGGCGGCCTCGGCGTGCCCTACGAACAACGCTCCGAGCGAACCGATCACGTGCTCGTCCACCGCGACACCGACGGCGTTGATCTTGCCCGCCACACCTACCCGTTCTCGCACCGAGACAACGTGCTGCGCGCCCACGACGGCGCGCCGACCGACGTTCTCGACTACACCGCCGACCTGCTGGCCGGGATGCGCGAGGCCACAGCGGTGATCGAGGCACGTGCCGACCGGCTGGTCGAGCTGCTCGACGGCCGGCCGGTCGAGCTGCGCCAGATCGTGCGGTCGACCGCCGTCTACGGGCGGGTGCTCGAGGCGGCCACCCACCCTGACAATCTCGGCCACCCGGATGACGTGGAGCGGGTTCTCGGGCTGCTCGGACCCCCACCGGGGATAGACCGCCGGGCAGTGCAGGCCTTCATCCTCGATGCCGAGCGCGCCGCTCTGCGACGCGGCGACGTTCCGTACTTCTCGGTCCGAGCCGACGACGTGCGGCTGGTGTCCGAGGGGCAGACGTCCGGCCCGTTCACCGACTTGTCGCCGCGCGACCGTGCGGTACACGGCATCCGGGCGGCTCGGGTGCGCGAGCTGCCCTTCGAGGAGCTGCTCCTCGAGGAGGGTCTGGCCGAGCTCCGGTCGGTGCGTCGGCGACACCAGCCCGCATACCAGCCGCGGTCGTCGGGTTCCTGGGGCGTGGCGTTCCTCGGTACCGACGGCATCGACGCCGCCGCGGTACTCGACCGGCTGGTCGACGTGTCGGTGCTGGTCGACGGCGTGGACGGCGCGGAGCGCGGATGGGTCCCTGGGGCCTTCGCTCCGCACCTCGCGACATTCGACCCGGGTTCGAGTGTGTCGCTCCACGACGCCGGTGGCATCGTGCTGCCCTTCGAGCGGTCCGGAGCGGACGAGGTCGCCGCACAGGCTCGGCGCGGGCTGCGGAGTCTGACGCGGGTGTACCGCGAACGGCTTGCCGCGTTGCCCTGGTCAGCTGCGTCGGGTGCGCTGTCGGTGGACTATGTGCTGGGTCATGGCGGTGCGTCCCTCGCGCTCCCAGCAGCAGGCCCCGACCTGCACGCCGACGACACGATGCGAGGAGCGCCGGGTGCTGCCGTTCTGCTCGCCGGTTTCCCCGGCACCGACCCGACCGTCCTCCAGCGGCTACGTTCGGTCGTGGCTCACGACGCGGCCGGGTCAGGACGGCTCGACCTCGCCCACGGCCCGCTGGGTCTGCTCTGGGCGCGGCACCGACTCACCACCGCACTCGGCGACGATGCAGCGGCGACGGGAGCCGCCCGCCGCATCGCACGGCTGGTCGCCAGTCGCGACGACGCTCCCGTCGGGTGGTGCCACGGCCATGCCGGCCTGCTCGTCGTGGCCGCCGCGACCGATGTCGACGAGGCCGACCTGCGGTGGCACGCCGAGCGAGCGGTGCGCCTTCCGGAGCTGGGCGAGCCGGTCGACCTGTGCGTCTGTCACGGTGCGGCCGGAGTGGTCCAGACGCTGGTTCACTGCGCCGGGGTGCGAGGTTCTCGGTGGCCGCTCGATCTTGCTGCCGACTACTGGCCTCGGGTGGCCAAGCATGCCCGCGACGAGGGCTATGTCACCGGTGCCGCCGGTCGGCAAGGCGTGCTCGGGTACTTCCTGGGCTGGTCGGGGATCGCCGATAGCGGCCTGCTGCTCGAGGCGGCGGTGGCCGGGGCGGTCCCCTGGGTTCCGCTGTCGATGGCCTCCTCGGTGCCGGCTTCGCAGGGCGCCCGATGATCGCGGGTCACGAGCCGCACCTGCCGGTCCGACGCCATGTGCCACGCCGTTCCTCGCGACCGCGTGTGTCGGTGCTGTTCGGCCAGCAGGTCGATGACCTCGAGCCACTGGTGCGGCACGGTCGGCTGTGCGCGACCCGCGGGGTGCGGTTGTGGCTCGGGCAGTCGATGACCGTGGAGAGCCACCTCGGACTCGCCGCCCTTGCCGGGCAGGGCATCCAGGTCGACGTCGGTCTCGGAGTCGTTGTCGCTCCGCTCACCACACCGGCCTTGGCGTGGGCCCAGGCCAGCTCGTTGGCCCGTCTGACCGGCCGGTCGGTGGCAGCGGGGTACGGCATCGGCTCGCAGGCCGTCGCCGACGCAGCCCTCGGCGCACCCCTGGCGGCCCCAGCGCGGTGGATGCGGCAGTTCGTCACCGAGCTCGACGCGATGCGACAGGCGACCGGGGGTGTGGTGGCGACGCGTGTCGAGCTGGGCTGCGGAGTGCTCCGACCGGTGATGGCCCGTGAGGCGGCCCGGGTCGCCGACTTCGTCGTCACCTGGCTCACCCCGCGCACCTACGTCACCACCACGGTGACGCCGGCACTCGCCGACGGAGCCGCTGTCACCGGCCGGCCACCACCGCGGCTGGTGAGCATCGTGCCGTGCGCAGTACGTCGGCCGGCCCGCGACCCGGTACGGCTGGCAGCGGTGGCCGTCGGTCAGCATCTTCGCGCGCCGCACTACGCGGCGATGCTTCGTCAAGCCGGTATCGACATCCGTGGAGACCCTGGGCACGATCTCCGGGTCACCCTGCGCGCCGGCGTCTTCGCCTACGGGTCCCCTGATGAGGTCGCGGCAAGCGTCCTCGCCCATCTGGCCGAAGGCGCTGACGAGGTGGTGCTCAACGTCGGAGCGGTCGCGCTCGTCCACGGTGCGCCGGCGGCGATAACCGATCTGGGCGATGTCCTGGACGCCGTGGCCGCTCACCCGCAGGTGCACTCGCCCGCGTCGGTCATCGCCGGGGATGACGACCGCGGCCACGCCTCCCCCGCCGTTTCCTCCCCGCGTTTCGCGTCATCCGAGAAATGAAAGGCGACCGCCATGCTCCGACGTCTGATGTTCCTCCTGTTTCTGGCCAGCTACGGCTGGCCCCTGGCGGTCGGGGTCGTGGTTGCCGCGCCCCTGATCGACCGCGCCAAGTGGCCGGCGGCTGTCGCCGTCCTGCTCGCTGCGGTCGTGGTGGCGACGGTCGTCTTCCGCCGTGTCGACCTGCCTCGGTGGCGTGCGATGCGTCAGGCGCCCTCGTGACGGCACTCGCGGCGGTGTGCTCGCCGGTTCCGGTGCGCTTCGAGCGAGTGTCGAAGTCCTACGGGGCCCATCGGGTGCTCGACGACATCAGCGTTCAGATCCGTCCGCGCGCAGTCACCGCGCTGCTGGGCCCTAACGGGTCGGGCAAGACCACCGCCCTGCGTCTTCTGCTGGGTCTCGAGCGGCCGGACTCCGGTGCCGTGCTCGTCGGTAGCACGCCCTATCGACGGCTTCGCTACCCGCTGCAGCACGTCGGGGCGCTTCTCGACGCCTCATGGGTGCACCCACGCCGCTCCGCCCGTGCCCATCTCACCTGGCTCGCGCAAGCCTCCGGAATCCCGATAGTGCGTGTCGCGGACGCGCTGGCCCTGGTCGGTCTCGGCGACGTCGCCGAGCACGCGGTCGGCACGTTCTCGCTCGGGATGCGACAGCGGCTCGGCATCGCGGCGACTGTTCTCGGCGACCCGGCCGTGCTGGTCTACGACGAGCCGCTCAACGGGCTCGATCAGGGCGGCGTCGCGTGGATCCGGCAGTTCCTCCGCAAGCAGGCGGATGCCGGTCGCACCGTACTGCTCTCGACCCACCTGCTGCATGAGGTGGAGCACGGTGCCGATGACGTCGTCGTGCTCGCTGGTCGCACGGTTCGGTACGCCGGACCGGCGACCGGGCTGGCCGGCACCAGGCCCGGCGTCGCCGTCGACGTCGTCGACGCCGACGGTGTCGAGCTGGTGCTCGACACGCTGGCTGTCGATCGCGGTTGGTCGGTGTCGGCCCGTTCGGGTCCTGACGGTGTCCGCGCCCTGACCATCGGTGGCGCGCAGGTCGAGGAGGTGGTCGGCGTGCTCAGCGCGCATGCGGTGCGGATACGCAACGTGCGGCGGAGCGACACGCTCACCGACGCCTATCGGCACCTCATCGCAGAGCTCGCCGACCAGGTCGGTCAGGCCGACAGCTCGACCCTTCACGGCAGCCGAGTGCTCGACCACCCCAGCACACGAGACGAGGCCCACCGGTGACTCGGACACCCGCGGTCGCCCTCGCCCGTGCCGAGTGGACCAAGTGGAGCAGCACTCGTGTTCCGTCTGTCTACGGAAGCACCGCAGTGGGGCTGTCGGTGCTCATCACGTGCCTGCTCGCACTGGCGATGAACCAGGCCAACGACTTCTGCGGCCGACCGGGGGCCAGCTGCCGCACCCCGACGATCACGGCACCCGACACGGTCGTCACCGCAGGACTGCTCGGCGATGGCAGTCCTGGTGCCGGCCTCATCATCTTGATGCTGTTGGGTGCGTCCTCGATCCTCGTCGAGCATCGGTACGGGACGATTGCGTCGACCTTTCTCGTGGCACCGCGTCGGGGTGTCGTCATCGCCGTCAAGGCGGCCGTGGCCGCAGGACTGGCCTTCGTGCTCGGTGTCGCCGCAGCTCTCGGGTCCGGCCTGGCCTTCGTCCTCCTCGGCGGTTCTGCGGCCGCCGCGGTGACGCCATGGTCGGCCGGATCGATCGATATCTCGATCCGCAGCGCGCTGGTCGTGGGGTGTGCCGCCGTCGGTGGTGTCGCCGTGGCGGCGGTCGTGCGTAACGCCGTCGTGGTGGTGACCTTGGTGGTCATCTGGCCCCTGGTCGTGGAGCCGTTGCTCCCGGCTCTGGTGCCCGGGCAGGCGGAGCGTGTCGCTGCTGTGCTCCCGTTCACCAATGCACGCCACTTCGTGGGTCTGGATGGTGGTGAGTCGGTCGTCCTGTGGAGTCCCAATGTCGCGGGAGTGTGCTTCGTCGGATGGATGCTGATGCTGCTCGCCGCCGCCGTGCTGGTGACGGAGCGATCCGGCCCCGGCAGCCGGGTCTAGAGCGGTCCGGCGGCCCGACCGCTCAGATGAGGCCGCGGGTGCGTGCGGTCCGAGCGGCCTCGACCCGGGTCGAGGCATCGAGCTTCGTCATCGAGCTCGACAGGTAGTTGCGCACAGTTCCTGGCGAGAGGAACAACTCGTCGGCGATCTGGTTGGTGGGCAGCCCCTGGTCGACGAGTCGGAGGATGTCGCGCTCGCGGTCGGTGAGTGGATTCGGTCCGGTCGTGAGTGCCTCGGCGGCCACGGCGGGGTCGATGGCCAGGCCCCCGGCGGCGACGCCGCGAATGCTGTCGACCAGCTGCCGTGCGCTCAGCGTCTTGACCAGGTACCCCGACGCGCCGGCGGCGAGTGCCGCCGAGAGGTGGCCGATCCGGGGAAGGGAGGTCAGCAGGATGACGCGGCACGTGGGAAGCGCGGTGCGCACCTGGGCGCAGGCGTCGATGCCGGTGGCGCCGGGCATGACGACATCGATCAGCGCGACATCCGGATGGTGCTCGAGGGCCGCGGTCAGCACCTGGTCGCCGCGGGTCACACGGGCCACGACCTCCAGGCCCGGCTCGGTGCCGAGGAGCGACTCGAACGCCTCGGCGACGAGGTCGAGGTCCTCGGCGATCAGGAGCCGAATCCCCATCGGGCACGCCTCCATCCGAACGGGTGAGTGGGATGACTCGAGCCCGAGCCGGTGGGTCGCGACGGCCTCGTCGGGAAGCGGACCAGCACGTGGTATCGACCGCCGTCGAGCGCCCCGGTGGAGATCCGAGCGCCGAGATGACCCACGGTCCGCTGCCACCGACGCTGTCCCGAGCCGGCGCAGACCGGTACGGGCTGGTGGGCCGGTCTCGGAGCCCCGTCGTTCGTGACCGACAGGACGACCTCTTGGGCGCAGGAGCGGACGGCGATGACGCACCGGGTGGGAGCGGCATGTCGCAGCATGTTCGTCACCGCCTCTCGCAGCACCAAGGCGCAGGCGTCGGCCACGGCACGGTCGGCGACCGGGTCGGCGCTGACGACGGCCATGACACCGAGCCGCTCGCACACCTCCCGTGCCGCGCACAGCTCGTTCGGCAGGGTCGCCGCGACGGGCTCCGCCGACAGCCGGCCGAGCTGGTCGATGCCGTGGTCGATCAGGGACTGGAGCGAGGTCAGCTGCTCGATCACCGCGCTGTCGGGTGGCCGCCCGTTCATGGATGCCGCGTCGATGGCCGCACCGGTGTCCTGTCGGGCTGCGCACAAGGTGCGTCCGATCTGTGCCCGCAGCTCGTCGCCGAGCCGCTCCCGGTCCTGGTCGACGCCGCCCTGGAGTGCGGTCTCGGCAGCGAGGGCGGTCGTCGCGGCAAGGCGGTCGAGAACGGCCAGTACGACGGTGAGCGCGACGATCAACCAGGACGGTGCAGACATCGCGGCCTCGGCAGAGCGGACGCGGCCGACCGGGCTCACCACGCACCCGAGGATGAGGATCCCGACGGTCGCCGCCGACCACCATCGGCGTACCGACCGCACCAGGATCGTCGTGCCGATGACCAGAAGCAGGCCGACCCCGGGCGCGACCAGTGCGCCGCCGAGGGAGGCGACGGCGAGCGCCTGTGCCACCCGCGGTCGCCGTCGACGGGGAGTGAGAGCCCAGACGCAGAACCCCATGACGGAGGTCCCGTGCACGACCTGCCACGGCGCCGGGCCGTCGAGCCCGGTCGCCGCGAACACCCCGAGCACCACGACGACGCTCGTGATGCCCAGCGCTCGCGGGTCGTCGAGCAGGGCACGTCGGCGGACACCTGGTGAGGTCATCGGACGAGCCAGGTCGGCCTGGTCGTGGGCAGTCGGGCCTCGAGAGCCCACGCGTTGTCGCTGTCGGACACCGACACCGCCCCACCGATGCGGTCGACGGCGTCGATCACTCGCAACGGGGTTTCGGGTGCCGGGCCCAGCTCACGGTCGATGACGACGTGGACGA
The DNA here is from genome assembly GCA_051645525.1 of Dermatophilaceae bacterium. Taxonomy (GTDB): domain Bacteria; phylum Actinomycetota; class Actinomycetes; order Actinomycetales; family Dermatophilaceae; genus JBOFLG01. The sequence continues at coordinate 12,914 of JBOFBK010000225.1, forward strand.
CGTGGGCGTCATCCGGCGCGACCTCGAGACGGGCGGACACCCGGACGGCCGTCCGTACGGCGATGGCGATGGTGACGCATTCGCGGAGCACCAGGCCGGCGAGTGGGCGGTGGTGAGACGGGAGCCGAGCGGCCTCGTCGACGACGAATTCGATGCCGAGCCGCATGCAGAGCCCCCTCGCGAGCTCAAGCTCGTCGTCCCACGTGCTGATCACCGGCTGGGAGGTCATCGTGCGCACGCGCCGCTCACCCGCCGTGAGAGTCTGCTGAAGCCGGTTCACCCTCGCTCGCACCCTCGGGTCGCCTCCGTCGAGCAGACGGAGCACCCGCTCGGTGCGGATCGAGGCCGTGACGAGCGTGCGGCCCATGAGGTCGTGTGCGTCTCGGGCGACGCGGTCGCGTTCGAGGTCGACCTGGTGGCGCAGAAGCTGCTCGTGCAGCCACCAGGGACGCTGGAGGTCGAGCGTGAGTCGGGTGAGCGCGGCGAGGAGCAGTGCCGGCACACCCACCTGCACCAGGAGGTCGACGGCGGCGTCGCCGACCGCTCTGTCGCTCCGGTCACCGGCGAGTACCACGAGTGCGCAGCCTCCGAGTGCGGCCAGTGCGTGCCGCCGATCGAGCCGCAGGATGATCGCCGCCGCTCCGAGGGCCAGCGCCCAGTACTGACCGGTCGAGATCGCCGTGACCAGGCCCAGTCCGAGAACGACCCACGGCCAGTACGGGTCGTTCGCGGCGCGGAGCAGACGGAGCTGGACCCGAGCGAACAGGGCGCAGGCCACGACGGGCGGGATGACGACGAGACCGCGGACCGGGTCCGAGGGCTCCTCGCCGGACAGCGCCGACCTGACGTGGGCCGCGACGATCACGACGACGACCGCCGTGCTGGTGAGGAGCGCGATCCGGGCTTCCGGCGGGCAGCTGCGCGCCGGGCGGGGTAGCACCGTGCGGACCGTCGCCGGGTCAGGGCGCGACAGCCTCACGTCCGGCGCACGTCAGCAGCGCACCGGCGCGACGGCCGGGCGCTCGGCGGGACCGTCGGTGGTCGGCTCCGGCGGCAGGTGTCGAGACTCCGTCGTCATCAGGGTTCTCCTCGATCGTGGGCGACGGGGCCCACGGAGGGGGTGTCCCCCGGCGCCCTCGGAGATCGATTCAACCGACGGGCGAGCACACGTTCTAGTCGCGGTTGTCACCGGAATGGCATGACAAGTGTCATGTCGTCGCCATGACGGGGTGGTGCACCGATACCGCAGGACGGTGGTAGCGAGGACGACGGTGTGGCTGTTCATGAGGCATCGTAATCGAACAGACATTCGCATACAAACTCTGCGCGGGTGCGTCGACCGCGTGGTCCCAGTCCGTAGGCTGCGGGCATGTCCGCGCCTGTCACCTGTTCCGTCGACGGCGGCGTCGCCCAGGTCCGTCTCGACCGTCCCGGCAAGCTCAACGCGCTCACCCTCGACACCTTGGAGGCGCTCGTCGGCACCGCTCGCGAGCTGGCCCGCGACCGTACGCTGCGCGGCGTGGTGCTTGGCGGATCAGGCGAGTCGTTCTGCGCCGGGCTCGACTTCGCCACCGTGCTCCGCGAGCGTCCGCGGGTGGCACGGGCATTCGCGCCCCGGCCCTGGCGCGGCACGAACCTGTTCCAGGAGGCGTCCTGGGCCTGGCGCCGGCTCCCGGTGCCCGTGGTCGCTGCGATTCACGGCCACTGCTACGGCGGGGGGCTGCAGCTCGCCCTCGCCGCCGACCTCCGGTTCACCACGGCCGACGCGCGGTGGTCGGTGCTCGAGGCCAGGTGGGGCCTGGTCCCCGACATGACCGGCATCCACGCCCTCTCGCACCAGGTGGGCCTCGACGTCGCCAAGCGGCTCACCATGACCGGCGAGGTCGTCGACGGCAGCCGGGCTGTCGCGCTCGGCCTGGCCACCGAGGTGGCCGAGGAGCCGTTCGTCGCGGCCACGCGGTGGCTCGAGCGGGTCGCCACCCGGTCGCCGGATGCCGTCGCCGCGACCAAGGCGCTGTTCGAGCGCACCTGGACGTCGGGCCCGCGTCGGACCTTCGCCCGCGAGCGGTTCGCCCAGGCGCGGCTGCTCGCCGGCGCCAACGCCGCCGCGGCCCGGACCGCGGCCCTCGCTCGCCGCGAACCGCAGTTCGGCCCGCGATCCCGGTGACCGGATGACGCACCGTACCCACCCCCACGACCGCGTGGTCCCGTATGCGCCGGCACGCCGGCGGGCGGTGGGTGGGACTGGCCACGGCACTGGCCGTCGTCGCCATCCTCCCCATCACGCCGACCTCCTGAGCCGACGAGGACGAGCCCTTGAGTACCACTGCGGTGACGGAGCGCGTGCGTCCGGCGGTGCGTCTGGTCATCACGCGGGTGGGCGCGACCGTGACCGTCCCGGGCGACGACGTCGGTGCGAACCTCGACACGATGTACACCGAGGTGTACCGCACGCAGACGGACGGCTCGATCGGCCAGGACGACCGTGCCATCGCCGACCAGGTGCTGGACCGGATGGAGCGGGACAGGGGAGCGGGCGCACGTGAGGCCCGGAGTACCGATGGCGAGTTCGACCCCGCTGGAAGGTCGTGTCGAAAGGGGTCGACGGGTGCGACACCTCACGTGCACGCTCTGCGAGGCCATGTGCGGGCTCGAGGTGCAGGTAGCGGATGACGGTGCCGTCGCCTCCATCCGCGGTAACGCCGCCGACCCGCTGTCGCGCGGCCACCTCTGTCCGAAGGCGCTGGCCCTGCCCGACCTGCACGCCGACCCCGACCGGTTGCGCCGGCCGGTCGTCCGGGACGGTGCCGGATGGCGCGAGGTCACCTGGGATGAGGGCGTCGCCACCGCCGCGCGGCTGCTCGTCGACGTGCAGCGGAGCCACGGCGACGACGCCCTCGCGGTGTACCTCGGCAACCCCAACGTGCACAGCCTCGGCGCGATGACCCACCATCCGGCGCTGCTCCGCCTGCTGCGCACCCGCAGCCGCTACTCTGCCACGTCGGTCGACCAGCTGCCGCACCACGTCGTGGCGCACGCGCTGTACGGCCACCAGCTGCTCCTTCCGGTGCCCGACATCGACCGCACCGACCTGCTCGTGGTGGTCGGCCACAACCCGATGGCGTCGAACGGGTCGATGTGGACGGTGCCCGACTTCCCGCAGCGGCGGCGCGAGCTACGTTCTCGTGGAGGCCGACTGGTGGTCGTCGACCCGAGGCGCACCGAGACGGCCGAGGTCGCCGACGAGCACCACTTCATCCGCCCGGGCAGCGATGCCTACCTGCTCCTCGCGCTGGTGCGCGAGCTGCTCGTCACCGGTCCGGCGCGGCCGGCCGCATGGGTCCGTGGGCTCGACTCGGTGACCGCCGCGGTGTCGGAGTTCACGCCCGAGCTCGCCGAGCGCCGCACCGGCATCCGCGCGGATGACGTGCGCCGGCTCGCGCGGGACCTCGCCGCCGCGCCGGCAGCGTTGGTGCACGGGCGGATCGGTGTGTCCACCCAGGCGCACGGCGTGGTGTGCCAGTGGGCAGTGCAGGTGCTCAACATCCTCACCGGCAACCTCGACCGTCCGGGCGGCGCGATGTTCACGCCGCCGGCGGTCGACGTCGTCGGGCGCGGTCTGGTCGGCCCGGGTGGAGTGGGGCGGCGGCGCACCCGGGTGCGTGGCCTGCCGGGCTGCGGCGGCGAGCGCCCGGGGGCGACGCTCGCCGAGGAGATCGCCACGCCGGGGGAGGGTCAGGTGCGCGGAATGCTCACGATCGCGGGCAACCCGGTGTCGTCCACGCCCGGCGGGCACCTGCTCGACCGTGCGATGGGCGCACTCGACGCCTACGTCGCCGTCGACCTCTTCGTCAACGAGACCACCCGGCACGCGCACGTCATCCTGCCGCCCACCGGGCCGCTCGAGCGCGACCACTACGACCTGGTGTTCCACCTGCTGGCCGTGCGCGACACCGCCCGCTGGTCGCCCGCCCTGTTCCCGCGGGAGCCTGGCACCCGCCATGACTGGGAGATTGCGCGCGACCTCGGGCTGGCCGTGCTCGCCGAGCGACGCCGCCGAACGCCGGGCGCCAAGAATCGGCGAATGTCGTTGCGCGGCATCCGGTCTGGCCTCGACCGGTCGACGCTCTCCGCGGTGGCACGTCTTCGGATGCCACCGGCCCGGCAGCTCGACCTGCTGTTGCGCACCGGCGGTGGCGGCTTGTCGCTGCGCACGGTGGCAGCGGCGCCGAACGGGCTCGACCTCGGGCCGCTACGCCCCCGGTTGCCGGGCCGGCTGCGCACCCCCGACAAGCGGGTCGACATCGCCGTGCGCACCGTGCTCGAGGCGCTGCCTGCGCTTCTCCGGGCCGGCGACGCCGGGCCCGGACCGGGCGAGCTGCTGCTCGTCGGACGGCGGCACCAACGCGACAACAACTCGTGGCTGCACAACGTCACCCGCCTCACCCGCGGTCGCCCGCGGCACGCGCTGCTCGCCCACCCCGACGACCTGGCCGTGCGCGGCATCCGCGACGGGGATGTCGTGCGGGTGCGGTCGGCATCCGGGGAGGTCGAGGTCGAGGTCGCCGGCACCGACGACGTCATGCGGGGCGTCGTCTCGCTCCCGCACGGCTACGGCCACGCCCGGCCCGGGGTGCGGATGTCGCACGCCGCGGCCCTGCCCGGGGTGTCGGCCAACGACCTCACCGACCCGGCTGCGGTCGACCCGCTGAGCGGCAACGCAGTGCTGAACGGGGTGCCTGTGACCCTCGAGCCGGTGGTCGTTCCGCCGCCCACCACGACGTAGCCGCCCGCCACGACGTCGAGGCACACCACGACGTCGAAGGGCCTTCACGATGTCGAGGCCCACCACGAGGTGGAAGGGCCCTCACCGGGTTGCCGGTGAGCTCGGCCCATCGAAGGCAGCGCCGCCGGACCAGGTCGCGGGGTCGGGTCCGTCCGCGGGAGTGGCGGCGATCTGACCGGATGGAAGCGCCAACGCGCCGCCATCCGGTGATACCGACCCGAGGCGGCCAGTGCGACCCGGGGCGGGCAGTGCGACCCGAGGCGGCCAGGGCGACCCGGGGCGGGCAGATCGACGCGGGGAATGGACCTGAGGGGTCGCGTCCACACGGACCGGTGTCATGGGTCTCGGCGCGGATACGGTTCGGGCCATGGATGCCGAGGAGTTCCGGGCCGCCGGTCATCAGCTCGTCGACTGGGTCGCCGACTTCCGCGTGCGGGTCGCCGACCTGCCCGTACAGGCGGCGGTCGAGCCCGGCCAGGTCCGGCGCGCGCTCCCGGAACAGCCGCCGCACGACCCCGAGCCGTTCGACGCGCTGCTCGCCGACCTCGACCGGGTGATCGTCCCGGGGCTCACCCAGGTGCAGCACCCGCGGCACTTCGGCTGGTTCCCCTCCAACGCCGCGCTGGCCTCGGTGCTCGGCGACCTCGCGTCATCCGGCATCGGCGCCCTCGGCATCACCTGGCAGTCCGCGCCCGCCCTCACCGAGCTCGAGGAGGCGTGCTGCGACTGGTTGCGGCAGCTGTGCGGGCTCTCGGAGAGCTGGCGCGGCACCATCCACGACACCGCCTCGACGGCGACCCTGGTAGCGCTGCTCTGCGCCCGGGAGCGGGCGACCGGGCACGGGCAGGCGCGCGGCGGGCTGCAGTCCGAGCCGGCTCCGCTCGTCGTGTACACCACCGACCAGGCGCACTCGGCGGTGCCCAAGGCCGCGCTGCTCGCCGGCTTCGGCCGCGACAACCTGCGCCTGGTGCCCACCGACAGCTCGACGTTCGCGATGGATGCCGGTGCGCTCACCGCCGCGATGGATGCCGACCGCGCCGCCGGCCGGGTGCCCACCGCGGTGGTCGCCACCGTGGGCGCCACCGGCACCACGGCGGTCGACCCGGTGGCCGAGATCGCCGAGGTCGCCGCCCGGCACGGCGCCTGGCTGCACGTCGACGCCGCACTCGCGGGGTCGGCGCTGCTGCTCCCCGAGTGCCGAGCCCTGTTCGACGGCGTCGAGGCCGCCGACTCGCTCTCCTGGAACCCGCACAAGTGGCTCGGCACCGTGCTCGACTGCGCCCTGTACTACACGCGTGACCCCGAGCACCTGGTGCGGGTGATGTCGACCGATCCGAGCTACCTGCGCTCGTCCGCCGACGGCGCGGTGACCCAGTACCGCGACTGGGGGATCCCGCTCGGTCGCCGGTTCCGGGCGCTGAAGCTGTGGTTTCACCTGCGGCTCGACGGCGTTCCGGCGATCCAGGCCCGGCTGCGCCGCGACCTCGCGAACGCGCGGTGGCTCGCCGAGCAGGTGGCCGGCGAACCTGGCTGGCGCGTGCTCGCACCGGTGCCGCTGCAGACGGTGTGCGTCCGTCACGAGCCACTCGGTGCGGATGGCGCCCCGCTCACCGGCGAGGCGCTCGACGCCCACACCCTGGCCTGGGTGGGTGACATCAACCGCTCGGGTGCGGCGCACCTGACGCCGTCGATGCTGGGTGGGCGCTGGATGGCACGCGTCTCCGTCGGCGTCACCGACACCGAGCGCGCCGACCTGGAGTTCCTCTGGCGGCTGATGCGCACCACCGCCGAGCGCTCGGCATCCGGGCACGATGCCGACGCCAGGTGACGGCTCCGGCGTCATCCGGCACGAGGTGACGGCTCCGGCGTCATCCGGCACGGCACGGGCGGCTCACCGGATTCAGCGCATCCACTGTCCGCGGGCGGCGCGGCGCGACGCACCTGCGAGCGTCCCGGCGGGGAGGCCGAGGCGGTGCTCGGCGGCACCGAGCACGACGGCGTCGGCGGTGCGGCGGGAGACCGTGCCCATGACGTGCAGCTGCACCGCGATGCCGTCGCCGAGCGCGGTGAGGGCGCGGGCGTCATCCGCGGGGTCGTCGCTGTGGGCGAGGCCGTCGGCCGTGAGCCGCTCGATGATCCGCGCCAGCCGTCGCTCGCAGTCGCGGTGGTGGCGGCGCAGCGCGGCGGCCAGGACCGCGTTGCGCGGCGCCTCGCTCCAGGCGTCGATCCACACCAGATAGTGCTCGCGTGGAGTGCTGACCAGCCAGTCGGCCATCGCTTCGAGCGGCTCGACGCGCTCGGCGTACTCCTCGTCCTGGGCGAGCTCGGCGGTGACGGCCGAGTCGAACGCGGCGGCGACCAGCTCGTCGCGGGTGCCGAAGTAGTGGCGGATCAGGCCGTGCGCCACGCCCACCGCTGCGGCGACGTCGCGCAGGGTGACTCCGGCGAAGCCCTTCTCGGCGACCAGCGCGAGCGTGGCGCGCAGGATCGCCTGCCGTCGCTCGTCCGCACTCACCCGGGCCGTCACGCCATCAGGATACCCAACCGAGTTGTCCACCTGGACAACGTCACGTACCGTTGTTCTCCATGCGGACAACTCTGGATGACGGTACTCCCGTCGCGTCGGTGACCGCGGATGACGGCACCGCCGCCGCGGCGGCGACCGCCGACAGCGGCATCTCGGCCGAGCCCGGGACGCATCGCCCGTCCGCGACGGCGCCTCGCCCGCTCGCCACGACGGATCGCCCGTCCGCGACGACCCATCGACTCCTGGTCCCGGCCGTCGTGGTGTCGATGACGCTGCTGTCGGCCGGCTCGTTCGTCATCTTCCCGTTGCTCCCCACGCTTCAGGGCACGCTCGGGGTGAGCACCGCCGCCATCGGCTATCTCGCCGCCGCGGGGTTCGCCGCGGCACTCGTCGCCGAGCTGGTGCTCGCGCCGCTCGCCGACCGCGGCCATGCCCGGGCGATGGCCGCCGGTGGCACCCTGCTCGTGGCTGCCGGCCTGGCCGGGAGCGCCCTGGCCACCGATGGCTGGCATCTCATCGCCGGGCGAGCCCTGGTCGGCTTCGGGTTCGGCATGTTCGTCTCCGCGGCCAGCGCCCTGCTCGTCCGCAGCGATCCGGCCCGCAGCGGCGAGCGGCTGGGCCGGCTCGGCGCCGCCGAGCTGGCCGGCATCGCGGTGGGACCGATGGCCGCCGGTGCCGCGGTGGGGGCCGCCTCGCCCGCCGTCATCCTCGCGGTGTCGGCCGGCGCCGTGCTCGTCGCCGCCCCGGTCGTGCTCGCCGGCTTCCGTGAGATGCGCACCACCGCCGCGGATGACGCCCACTTCGTGGGTGATGTCCCGAGCGCGCGCGGTACCCACGGCGAGGATGACGCCCACGCCGTGCGACCGTCATCCGCGCCGGCGCCCCGGGTGAGCCTGGACCTCCTGGCGTCGCGCCGGGTCGTCGGCATCGTGCTGCTCTATGCCGCGGTGATGGTGCCGACGGGCGCGTATGACGGGGTGTGGCCCCGGTACATGGCCGACCTCGGCGCCGACCCGCTGCTCACCGCGGCCAGTTACGCCCTCTTCGCCGTGCCGTTCGTGCTGGTCAGCGGCTGGGCCGGACGGCTCGCCGACCGGCGGGGCGGGGTGTCGGCCTTCGCCCGCGGGCTGGCCGTGCTGCTGCCGGTCATCGGCTTCTACGGCGTCGTCGGCAGCCCATGGGTCGCCACCGGGATGGGGTTCGTCGAGTCCAGCGGCCAGGCACTGGCGTTCATCGGAGCCGCCGCCGCCATGGCGCATACCGTCGACCCGGCTCGGGCCGGGTCGGCGCAGGGCCTGCTCCGCGGCATCGGGCTGCTCGCCGCCACCGCGGCGGCAGCAGGAAGCGGGCTCGCCTACGACGGCGGCGGAGCGCCGCTGCTCTTCGGCGGCACCGCGGTGGCGGTCGCCGTCCTCTCCGGCCTCGGCCTCGTCCTCGCTCGAACGGGCCAGGTTCGAACCCGGGTCGGGGACGACGCGGAGCATGACCATGCCTAGGACGTCGACGGCGCAACTCGACCGCGAGGAGAGGGCGATGCCCGTGACAACCGAGGGGGCGCACCCATGGGGTGGGACACGGTGAGCGCCGTCCGTCCCGGTACCGGTCGAGTGGGATGTCGCCGCGTCTCGGGCTCCCACGCGGCGGGCAGTGTGCTCCTCGTCCCGGGACGAGGCGACAGCCTGGAGCTGAGGGAGCAGACCGCCGAGCTTCTCGCCGTACGCGGCTGGTCGACCGTCATGGTCGAGCATGTCGGGCAGGGCGGCTCGGGCCACCTCGGCGAGCACCCCGACGCCGTGCACATCGACGACTTCGCTATCCATCTGAACGCCGCCGAACACGTCCTCGTCAGCATGCAGGGAACGCTGCACCTCCTGGCTCACTCGATGGGTGGACTCGTCGGAGCCCACCTGGTGGCCCGACACCCTGGTCGATTCGCCGGCGCGGTGTTCACTGCCCCGATGTGGCGGTTCGGTGCCGGGTCGCCACTTCCCGTCGTCCGGGCGATCTCGACAGCGATGGTCGCGATGGGCCGCGGCCGGAGGTTCGCTGCGGGCGAGCGGCCGTGGACCGAGGAGTCGTGCCTCGACATGCGCACTGCCGACCCGGATCGGCGGGAGTTCCTCGCGTCGCTGGCGAGGCAGCGCCGTGACCTCATGCGAGGTGGCTCGACGTGGGGTTGCACCATGGCCGCCGCGCGAGCCATGTCCGACCTCGGCCGGCTGCCGCTAGAGGCAGTGACGACCCGCGTCACGGCCGTGTCGGCCGGCGACGACGCCACCGTGTCCGGTCGTGCGATCGCCACGATCGTCGCGCGGTTCCCCACCGGGCGGTTGCTCGAGGTCGATGGCGGCCATGACATTCTCAACGGATCACCGTCGGTACGGACACGCCTCTGGCAAGAGGTCGACAGGGTGTTCGCGGCAGGGTGAGTGCGGCAGGGTGAGTACCGATTAGCGGTTGCCGGCCTGGCCCTCGTGCTCACCCCTCGCGGCAGCATCGGTTGGACAGCTGTCGAAGAGTCCACCGCGAGCAGCGAGCTGTAGCACGACGGCGCCACGTGAGGGGAGTGACCGAGACGATCAGCCAACGAGAGCTCCGCAACGACAACGCGGCCATCATGCGGCGGGTCGAGGCCGGTGAGCTGTTTGTCGCCACGCGCAGCGGTCACCCGGTGGCCGACCTGGTTCCGCACGACGACGACAGCCGGGCGCGGTCGTACCGGTCGACGCGGCGTGCGCGCAGACATACGGAACGCTCGCATCGCTCGTGCGGAGGTCCGGGAACGACCCACGACCTCGGCGCCTCGATCTCCAGATCGCTGCGACCGCGGTCGCGCACCGTGCATCTCTGGCGACCCGCAACCCTCGGGACTTCGCCCGCGCCGAACGCCTCCTCGATGTGGTCGAGCTGTCACAGGTCGCCGGTCTAAGGTCAGGTGATGGAGTTCGCCCCTTCTTCCCGAGCCGCCGACCTCGCCGCGCGGGTACGGCGGTTCGTCGACACCGAGGTCGCGCCGGTCGAGCACGAGCTCACCCGCAGCGTCGCCGAGCGGCGGGCACGCGGCGACGACCCCTGGCCGCCGCCCGCAGCAGTCGAAGACCTCAAGGGCAAGGCCCGGGCCGAGGGGCTGTGGAACCTCTTCCTCCCGGCCGGTCACGGCGACCGCTGGGCGCAGCGGTACGGCACCGACGGCGGCACCGGGCTGACCAACGTCGACTACGCCGCCGTGGCCGAGCAGACCGGCCGCTCCTCACTCGCGCCGCTGGTGCTGAACTGCAACGCTCCCGACACCGGCAACATGGAGGTGCTGCTCACCTACGGCACCCCCGAGCAGCAGGAGCGCTGGCTCGAGCCGCTGCTCGACGGCCGCATCCGCAGCGCGTTCCTCATGACCGAGCCGGGCGTCGCGAGCAGCGACGCCACCACCATGCGCGCCACCGCGACCGTCGACGGTGCCGACGTCGTGCTCGACGGCCGCAAGTGGTGGTCGACGGGCGTCGGCCACCCCGAGTGCCGCGTCGGCATCTTCATGGGCCGCACCGACGAGAGCGCGCCGCGCCACCGACAGCACTCCATGGTGCTCGTGCCACTCGACGCCCCCGGGGTCACCGTCACCCGCATGCTCTCCGCGCTCGGCTACTACGACGAGCCGGTCGGCCACGGCGAGGTCGTGCTCGACTCGGTGCGCCTGGATGCCGCCGCGCACCTCCTCCTCGGGCCCGGCCGCGCGTCCGAGATCGCCCAGGGCCGCCTCGGCCCCGGGCGGGTGCACCACTGCATGCGGCTCATCGGCCTCGCTGAGAAGGCGCTCGAGCTCGCCTGTGAGAGAGCGATATCGCGCACCGCCTTCGGCCGCCGGCTGGTCGATCTCGGCGGCAACCGCGAGCGGCTGGCGCGGGCCCGGATCGCCGTCAACCAGGCGCGGCTGCACGTGCTGCACGCCGCGTGGACACTCGACACCGTAGGCATCGAGGGCGCCCGGTCCGAGGTGTCCGAGATCAAGGCTGCGGTACCGCAGATGGCCTGCGACGTCATCGACCTCGCCATCCAGCTGCACGGTGGCGGCGGCATGAGCGACGACTTCCCCCTGGCCGCCGCCTACTCCGCCGCCCGGAGTCTGCGCCTCGCCGACGGCCCCGACGAGGTGCACCTCGGCGTGGTCGCCAAGCATCTCCTGGCACCGTTCTCCCGGCAGGAGGTCACCGGATGACGCGGCGCGCCATGGTCACCGGCGGCGCCTCCGGTCTCGGGCTGGCGCTCGCCACCCAGCTCGCCGCGCGAGGCGATCGCGTGGTGGCGGTCGACCTCGCCGGTGACCGCCCGCCATCCGTACCCGACGGGGTCGCCTACCGCCGCCTCGACGTGCGCTCGCAGCAGGACTGGGATGCCGCGCTTGCCTGGGTGCGCGAGGAATGGGGTGGTCTCGACCTGCTCGTCAACAACGCCGGGGTGGCCACCGGCGGGCGCATCGAGATCGAGGCGATGGCCGACTGGGAGCGGGTGATCGAGGTCAACCTGCTCGGCGTGGCCCGCGGCTGCCACACGGTGGTGCCGATGCTCAAGGAGCAGCGCCGTGGCCACATCGTCAACGTGGCCTCGCTCGCCGGGCTGGTGCACGCGCCCGGCATGGCCAGCTACAACGCCACCAAGGCCGCTGTCGTGGCGATCAGCGAGACGCTGTCGTTCGAGTTGGCCCCGTGGAACATCGACGTCACCGCGGTGTGCCCGGCGTTCTTCCGCACCAACCTGCACGAGTCGTTCGCCGGCAAGGACGCCGCGATGCAGGAGGCCGGCGTGCGGCTCATCACCGAGGCCGGGGTGAGCGCCGACGAGATCGCCCGCATCGTGGTGCGCGGCATCGACCGGCGGAAGAGGGTCGTGCTCACCGACCGGCTCGGGCGGCGGTCCTACTACGCCAAGCGGTTCGTGCGGCCGCTCTACGACCGGACGATGGCCGCGCAGGCGCGCCGGCTCGCGCGCAAGGCGGGCCTCGACGCCGACGAGCTGCTGCCGTGAGCGCGCCCGAGTCCGCCGGGGCGGTCGCGTCCGCCGGCGCGGTGCCGGTTCGCGACGAGGACGCGTTCGACGTCGGCCGGGTCGCGCAGTGGTTGCGGCAGAACGCGGCCCACGAGCCCGGGCTCGACGGTGCCCCCGACGTTCAGCAGTTCACCGGCGGCGCGAGCAACCTCACATACCTGCTCCGCTACCCGGAGCGCGACGTCATCCTGCGCCGTCCGCCGGAGGGCACCAAGGCGCGGGGCGCGCACGACATGCGGCGCGAACACGACGTGCAGGCGGCGCTCGCGCCGGTGTTCCCGGCCGTGCCGCGGATGGTCGCCTTCTGCGACGACGAGTCGGTGCTCGGGTCGCCGTTCTACATCATGGAACGGGTCGAGGGCACCATCCTCCGGCGCGAGGTTCCCGAGGCGCTCGGGCTCGACGCGAGTGGCGTCCGACGGCTGTGCGAGAGCGCGCTCGGCACACTCGTCGCGCTGCACGAGGTCGACGTCGAGGCGGCCGGCCTCGGCGCCCTCGACCGGGGCGACGGCTACGTGCGGCGGCAGGTCGAGGGGTGGTCCGGGCGGTTCGCCCGGGCACGGACGCCCGACGTCCCCGACTACGCCGCCACCCTGGAGTGGCTGGCCGCGCACCAGCCCGCCGACCGGCCGCACACACTGGTGCACAACGACTTCCGCTTCGACAACCTCGTGCTCGACCCGGCTGACCCGACCCGTGTCCTCGCCGTGCTCGACTGGGAGATGGCCACCGTCGGCGACCCGCTCATGGACCTCGCGGCCGGCCTCGCGTACTGGGTGCAGGCCGACGACCCGGCGCCGTTCCTCGAGCTGCGCCGCCAGCCGACGCACACGCCCGGCATGCTCACCCGTGCGGAGGTCGTCGACCGCTACGCGGCGGCCCGCGGGCTCGACGTCACCACCGGGCAGTGGCGGTTCTACGACGTGTTCGGCACGTTCCGACTCGCCGTCATCGCCCAGCAGATCTACCACCGCTTCCACCACGGCCAGACCACCAACCCCGCGTACGGCGCGTTCCGCGACGTCGTGCGCTACCTCGACCACCGCTGCCGCGAGCTCCTCGCCGGCTGAGAACAGGACCTCATCGATGCCCACCACCCTCATCACCGGCGCCAGCTCCGGGCTCGGCGCCGAGATGGCCCGCCAGCTCGCCGGCCGCGGCTGGGACCTCGCGCTCGCGGCCCGGCGCACCGACCGGCTCGAGAGCCTGCGGGAGGAGATCCTGGCGCGGCACCCGGAGCGGCGGGTCGAGCTGCGCGCGCTCGACGTCACCGACGACGACGCCGTGTTCGCGGTGTTCCGGGCGTTCCGCGAGGACTTCGGCACCATCGACCGCGTCATCGTGAACGCGGGGCTGGGCAAGGGCGCCCCGCTCGGCACGGGTCGGTACGACGCCAACCGGCAGACCGCGATGACCAACTTCGTCGCCGCGCTCGCCCAGACCGAGGCGGCGATGGAGATCTTCCGCGCGCAGAAGCGCGGCCACCTGGTGATGATCTCGTCGGTGTCGGCCATGCGCGGCATGCGCAAGACCGTCACCACCTACGCCGCCACGAAGGCCGGTGCGGCCGCGCTCGCCGAGGGCATCCGCAACGAGATGCTCGGCGAGCCGAGCCTCGACATCCGCGTCTCGACGGTCTACCCGGGCTACATCCGTTCCGAGATGAACGAGCGGGTGACACACACCCCGTTCATGGTCGATACCGAGCGCGGGGTGCGCGCCATGGTCGACGCCATCGAGAAGGAGCGCGCCAACGCACTCGTGCCTGCCTGGCCGTGGGTTCCGGTGGGGAAGGCGATCCGTCACCTGCCGCTGTCGATCGTCCGGAAGCTCATGTGAGGTGGCGCGGGTCGTCATCACCTCGCGGATGCCGGGGAACGGCCTCGAGCGGATCGCCGCCACGCATGAGCTGACGTACCACGACGCACGCGGTGCGAGATGTCGCGGCGACCTGCTCGCTGCGGTCGCGGGTGCTGACGCTCTGGTGTGCACGCTGGCCGACCGCGTCGACACCGAGCTGATCGGCATCGTCGGGCCGGGTCAGATCGGCCTCGCGACGGCCCCTCGGGCGCGGGCACTGGGCATGCGAGTGCTGGTGAGCGGGCGCTCTGCGCCAGGACACTGACGTCCGGCGGGACGCGGGTCACCTCTCGTCGTCACGCAGCCGGGCGATCAGCTCGTTGGTCACCGTCGGCCCGCGGTGGGGGAGCGGCTCGAACCCGAGAAGCGGTTCCACGTCACCGCCGGGTCCGGCGCTCAGGCCCCGGTGCATGACGTGCAGGCCGACGCGGCCGTGGCGGCGTGAGTCGAACGCCTCGGGCACGGTGCCGACGACCGCGAACCCCAGGTCCTGCCACAGCCTGACTGCCGCGACGTTGGTCTCGACGACCGCGTTGAACTGCATTGCCGCGTAACCGTTCTCGCGCGCCCAGCTGAGCACCCACTCGCCGAGCGCCCGGCCGATACCACGGCCCCGAGCGGCCGGGTCGACCATGAACGACGCGGTCGCGACGTGCGCCCCACGGCCGGGCCGGTTGGGCCCGACCTTCGCCGACCCGAGCCGTTCGTGGCTGTGGGTGTCCACCGCCACCACCGTGATGCCGGGTGGTGGCTCCTGCCACAGCCCGCGCACCCGGTCCTCGTCGAGCCCGGCGGGGAAGGCGTAGGTCTCACCGTCGTCGATCACGGCGTGGAACACCGGTACGAACCAGGCCCAGTCGGCATCCTCGATCGTGCGGATGACGGGAGCGGTCGTCATCCGTTGTGCCCGCCGATGGCGTCGTCGACGCGCGAGGTCTCGATGGTGAAGCGGTGCGTGCGGAGCCGTTCCACAAGTGGCATCCCGATGCCGGTCGCCGGCGTGAGAACACCTGCAGCAGGAGGCAGTCGAGGTTCGTCGAGCGCGAGCGAGAGCGCCGCCTGACCGAGCATCACCGCCGTGCCGAGATATCCGGGGTCATAGGGCGCGGCCAGGGTGGTGCGGTATCGCGACCCGTCGGACGCCTCGGTCGTCACGTCCACCCGGAACCGCCCCGCGGCCATGGTCGCCTCGCTCGGCCCCTCGCCGGGAGCCGGCAGCACGCGGTCGAGCAGGGCACGGGTGGGCGCGAACGAGAGAGCGGCGAGGCCTGCGCCGAGCGCCACCGCCATGGCCCCGGCGCCGACCGCCCCCTTCGGGCCCGGGCCGAAGTCGACGTGCTCGGAGTACCGGAACGCCGATCCGTAGCCGAGCAGCGATGCCGTGCGCGCCACGATGCGGGTGTTGAAGCCGGCCATGACGAACGGCCCGGTGAAGCGCCCGGTGTGTGGGTCGCGGCGTACCGGGAGTGCCCGCCGGGCACGCCGGACGGTCGTCGCGACGGCATCCCGTGGGCTCGAGGGGGCGGTGCTCGCGGGCGCGTGGGGACGCACCGGACGGGGTCCGTCGGCGACGGCGTACGGGTCGGCGACGATGCGGCGTGACGCGGCATCCCGCCGCATCTCGATCGCCTGGGTGCGTGCGGAGTCGATCGTGCCTCCACTGAAGCCGCCCTTGGCCTCCCGAAGGGCGAGGGCGGTGCGTCCCGGCTCGGCCCCGGCGGCCCGGGCGGCCTCGACCGCGAGCAGCGCCCCGAGGTCGCTCGGCACCGAGTCGAAGCCGCAGGCGTGCACGATGCGGGCGCCGCTCTCGCGGGCGACTTCGTGGTTGCGGGCCACCGAGTCGTGCACGAACAGCACCTCACCGGTGAGGTCGCAGTAGTGCGTGCCGGATGACGCGCAGGCGGCGGCCAGTGCGACGCCGTACTTCGCGTATGGACCCACGGTGGTGGCGACCACCCGGGTGCGGGCGGCGACATCGGCGACGGCGTCCTCGTCGAGGGTGTCGACGACCAGCACCGGCCAGCTCGAGGCGGCGCCCGGCAGGCTGGCGACCAGGGCGTCGAGCCGTGCTCGCGACCGGCCGGCGAGCGCCACCCGCACACCGCTCGGTGCGTGCTCGGCCAGGTGCCGGGCGGTCAGCCGGCCGACGAAGCCGGTGGCTCCGACGAGGACGACATCGAACTCACGGTCGTGGGTGCTCATCGTCCCAGCCTAGGAGCGTCAGGTGCGCACGGTGCACGGGCGCCCGTGCACGGCTGCGCGCGGGCGAAGGTGTGGCGAATCGGCCACGAGGGGCTCAGGTGTTACTTTAAGCGTTGCGCTAAAGCAACAGTACTATCCAGCGGAGGGAGCTTCAGTGGTGTTTCAGCCAGGCGCCGAGCTGCTCGCGGACATCGAGGAGCTGCGTCTGATCGTCGAGCGTTGCCTGCAGAGTCTGCGCACCGGTCACCTCCCCGACGACGCCGAGCGCGAGCGGGTCGACCTCAAGGAGGAGGCCGGCCGGCGCGGCTCCGGCGGTGTCCTGCTTCCGGCTCGGCCACGCAACACCCAGGCTGCGGACCACCTCGCCGACGAGGTCGCCTGCATGTCGAATACCCCAGGTGGCGGTGCACTCGTCGTCGGCGTCGAGAACGCCACCGGGGACCTCCTCGGGACCGACCTCGATGTCGAGTGGCTTCGCCACGAGATCTACCGGCGAGTGGACATCGCTCCCGTCGTCGAGGCAGTCCGGGAGCGCGGCTTCCGCCTGCTCGTCCTCTTCGTCCCGGAGGCGCTCGAGCCGACATCCGACACCGGCGACCGGCTTCGCTGGCGCGTCGGAAGCCACTGCGTCCCCGTCGACCGGAGCGGTTGGTGGCTGCACCGTCAGGGCCGCATCGGATGGGATCCCCTGGCTCGTGCCACCCGAAAGACCGCCGATGACGCCACACCCGAGGCGCTGGCAATCGCCCGCCGACACCTCCGCGGTCGCGCCACGACGGATGACGATCTGGCCGACGCCAAGGACACCGACCTCCTCCGACGCCTCGGGGTGTTGACCCCGGACGGGTATCTGACCGAAGCCGGCGCCCTGCTCTTCACCCCTGCGGGGACCTCACGCTTGAGCTGGGCGCGCCTGGACGTCCCTGGCGGCGACGTGCTCGCTGCCGAGGACATGGCGCCCCACCTCAGCCTGCTCGAGCAGATCAACCGCGTCGAGACTCTCATCGACGCGGCCAACGACCTCGTCACGTTCTCCGGCTCGTTCGCCGAACGAACCGTCCGGCTCCTGCCACCTCGGGCCGCACGAGAAGCCGTGCTCAACGGTGTCGTCCATCGCGACTGGCATCAGGCGGAGCCAACCACCGTCGTCTGGGTAGAGACGGACTCGACCCTCGAGGTGACCTCGCCAGGCGGCTTCGTGGGCGGCGTGACGGCCGAGAACGTCCTCACCCAGAGATTCTCCCGTTCTCCGGCCCTTGCCGATGCGGTCCGCGCCCTCGGCTTGGTCGAACGTCAGGGTGTCGGAGTCGACCGCATGTACCGCGAGATGGTCAGCCTCGGTCACCAACCGCCCCGACTCCAGGAGGTGGCCGGTCCTCGAGTGCGGGTGCGTCTTCGTGGCGGCCAACCGGTCGTCCCTGTCATGCGGCTGATGGACAGTATCGAGCCCCGGGTGCGGCAGTCCGATGTCCAGGTCGCCATGATCGTCCACGCCCTGTTGCATGATGCATTCGTCACCGTCGGCGAGGTCGGTCGGCTCATCCATCGCACGCTCGACGAGGCATCCGAAGCACTGGAGGCGGCGGCGGAGTGCCGAGTGCAGGCCGAACCGCTGATCACGCCGTTGAAGGACGTCTGGCTCCTGGGCGTCACCGCCAGAAGCGTGATCCGTGCAGGGGGGAAGGTCGACATCATGCGGCGACGCGGCGTCCTGGCCTACCAGCGGCCGGACGCGCAGAGGTCACTGCGCATCGTCCGCAGCTGGTTCGCGACACATGAGCGGATGACCTCCGGCGACTATGCCGCACTGACCGGAGTCACCGTCGGGGCTGCTCGGCAGGCACTCGAGCGCCTCGTCGGCGAAGGCATCCTCGCTCGTGGCGAGTCCACCGGACGGAACGCCCACTTCGTCCTGACGGTTCGTCCGACCTGACCCTGTCGATCCCCGGACGCCCCGGTCCGAAGAGCTGATCGCGTGCCCTCAACCTCGTGCGCGTGATGGGCCCGACGTCGCGGAGTCCCAGGCCGCGCGGGCGGTGCGCACCTGTTCACGGTGCTCGACGGCCCAGGCGGTGAGCGGTCCGAGGGCGGTCGCCAGACCGGTGCCCAGCGGGGTCAGTGAGTAGCTCACCTGCGGCGGCGTCGTGGGGGTCACCGTGCGGTCGACCAGCCCGTCGCGCTCGAGCAGCCGCAGCGTTCGGGTGAGCATGCGCTGGGAGAGGCCGTCGGTGCCGCGCAGGAGCGTCGAGAACCGCCGCGGACCGTCGGCGAGCTGGGCGACGACGAGCACCGACCACTTGTCGCCGACGCGCTCGAGCACGTCGCGCACCGGGCAGTCGGGGCCGGCCGAGTGGGCCCGGGACGTCACGGCGCGACGCACACCGGTGTCACTACTGGTCATCGATGTGCCTCCTTGTGCCGATCGGTTCCGCATGATGCGCTGATTACCGACAGTAACCAGTTCGGATGACGACCGCGACCTCGAAGGAGCCCACCATGACCACTCCCACGTCCGCCCACGACGATTCCCGCACCCCCGAGGCCGTGCTCGACGCCACGGGGTCCACCGTCCTCGCCCTCGGCGTGGCCGGATCACAGGGCACCGGGCTCGTCGACGCGCTTCGAGAGCGCGCCGCCTCGCCGGTGCTGGTCTCCAGCCGGCCCGAGCAGGTCAGCGCCTGGCGCGCCGCGGGAGAGCGCGCCGCTCTCGGCGACCTACGCGACCCCTCTGGCCTGGCGGATGCCGCTCGCGACGTCGCCGCGGTCGCCGCCGTGCTGCACGTCCCCCTCTCGCTCGGCGGACCCGACGGGGCCGCAGCCGTCATCGAGTCGGTGCGGTCGCTGCGCGACCTCGGGTTGAGGGTCGCGGTGAACGTCGGTACCCCCGTCCCGGCCGAGGAGGCGCCCGACCCGTTCGGGGCGCGCTCGCTCGCGGCGGCGCTCACGGCTACGGGCGCGGTGGTCGTGTCACCGACCGCCTACCTCGAGAATCACGCCGCGCCGTGGGCGCTCGGCCCGATCGAGAACGGCGAGCTGGTCTACCCGCGGCCGGCGGACGACACGGTGGCCTGGGTCGCGACCCGCGACGTCACGGCCGCTGCCGCAGCGGCGCTGGACGCCGGCGCCGAGGGCCGCGTGCTGCCCGTGGCCGGACCGGAGGTCTTGACCCCCGCAGATCTGGCCTCGGCCATCGGCGACGCCCTCGGGCGCACGGTGCGGTTCCGCCGGGTCGACGCCGACGAGTGGGCCGCGTTGCTGACGCCGACGCTCGGCGAGGCAGCGGCGAACGGCGTGGCGGCCGCCTATCGGTCGATGCCCGAAGAGTCCAACCCGGCGCTCTCACAGGATGCCTCGGCTACTTGGCAGCTACTCGGCATCACTCCGCGGACGGCTCGCACCTGGGCCGCCGAGACGCTCGCGCCGCTGCTGAGCAGCTGACCTCGACCGCACTCCCTGCCCGACCGCGCGCCGATGCCGCCGTGTCGGCATCCGCGGCCGTGGCGGTCATGGTCTGCGCGCTACCGCTGGTAGCGTCGTCGTGCCGGTCGAGAGGCGCTGCGACGGACCTGTGGGTCCGCCACGCTCGGCCGGGCCCGCCGGCAAGGGCGCCTCCCGACCGTTCCGGGAGGTCCGGTGCTCTCGTCGTTGCAGGCATTCGTCGACGCGTTGCCGAAGGTCGAGTTGCATGTACACCATGTGGGCTCGGCACCCCCGGCGACCGTAGCCCGGCTGGCCGAGCGGTACGCCTGCTCCACGTCGGTTCCGGCCGACCCGAACCGACTGAGCCAGTTCTTCACCTTCACCGACTTCGCGCACTTCGTCGAGGTCTACCTGGCGGTCGTGGACCTGCTGCGCGACCCTCAGGATCTTGCCGATCTGACGTACGACGTCGGAGCCGGTCTGGCTGCACAGGAGGTCCGGTACGCCGAGGTCACGCTCACGCCGTTCTCGTCGATCGCCCGAGGAGTCCCGGCCGCGGCCTACTGTGAGGCGGTCGAGGACGCCCGGCGGCGAGTGGCACGCGATCACGGCACCGAGTTGCGCTGGTGCTTCGACTTCCCGGGCGACGTCGGTTCGCACGCGGCGGACGTCACCCTCGACGTGGCAGTGAACCTGCGGCCGGAGGGCCTGGTGAGCTTCGGGGTGGGCGGCGGCGAGGCCGGCGCTCCGCGGTCGCAGTTCGCTTCTTACTTTCGAGCTGCCCGAGCCGAGGGCCTGCGGAGCGTGCCGCACGCCGGCGAGTCCACAGGGCCGCAGACGATCTGGGACGCGCTACGACACCTCGACCCCGACCGGATCGGGCACGGGATCGCGGCCGCCCGCGACGAGGCGTTGCTGCACCATCTCGCCGAGCGGCAGATCGCACTCGAGGTGTGCCCG
Organism: Dermatophilaceae bacterium; assembly: GCA_051645525.1. Lineage (GTDB taxonomy): Bacteria > Actinomycetota > Actinomycetes > Actinomycetales > Dermatophilaceae > JBOFLG01. Next base: position 33,706 of record JBOFBK010000225.1, read on the forward strand.
ACATCCAACGTCTGCACCCGGTCCGTCCCGTCGCTCGCCGATCACCCGCTGCCGACCCTGGTCGCGGCCGGAGTGCCCGTCACGATCAACTCGGACGACCCGCCGATGTTCTCCACCACCCTCAACCAGGAGTACCTGGTCGCTGCGAGCCTGCTGGGGCTGGATGTCGACGGCGTGGCCGAGCTGGCTCGGCAGGGCGTGCGACACGCGTTCCTCGCGGATGCCGGTCGGGCCGCCATCCTCGCCGAGATCGACTCCTACCTCGCGGCATGGCACGCCGGCGAGGCGAGTCCGGCTGCCCCACAGCCCGATTGACCCGAGTGCTTCTGCACCGAGAGCGTGGCGCCGGCAGGATCGATGACCACATCGGTCTCGTCGTCTCGCTCTCCAGCGGGGCGCGGCGCCCCTGACACCGCCCAGGCCGCCTGTCAGCCTTTGAGCGGCGGGGTGGAGCGGATGGGCGGAATCGGTGCGGGGCGGCGAAGGCCAAGGCGCGCTCGTGGATTCTGCACAGCGAAGGCTATGGAAAATGCAAGATCGGCCGAAGGCATGCGGGAAGACCGAGTCGGCAACCCGCGTGGCGAGGACGCCGGCCGCTGGCTGAGCGACTACCTGAGCCAGATAGTCCGGGTGGACGTCCAACAACTGGGAGCACGACGACGTGACCCGGAGAACATCCGCCGGCTTCTGTCCTCGTTGGCTCGCAATGTCGCCACGTCGGCCAAGGTCACGGTTCTCGCCAAGGACGTCGGTGGTGCGGAGGGGGCGGTGGCACAGGCCACTGTCGACGGGTATCTCGATTCGCTACGTCGTCTGCGCCTGATCGAGAACTCTCCGGCCTGGGGTCCGCACATGCGGTCGGCCACGCCCGTGCAGTCCTCACCCACGCGCTACTTCGTCGACCCGTCCTTGGCCGTGGCAGCGCTTGGTCAAGGGCCCAGGCAACTCCTTGCAGACCTCAACGCGACGGGCTACCTGTTCGAGAACCTCGTCGTGCGTGACGTCCGCATCTACGCACAGCGGCTCGGCGGTGCGGTCCACCACTGGAGGGACCAGAACCAGAACGAGGTCGACATCGTCGTGACCCTGCCGGACGGCCGTTGGGGTGCCTTCGACGTGAAGCTGAACCCGGACGATGCCGACAAGGCCGCCGCGTCCCTGGTGGCTTTCGCCCAGAAGGTCGACCACACCAGAGTCGGTGCTCCGACGGCTCTGGGGGTGGTCACCTCGACGGGTTTCGCCTACCGCAGGGACGACGGGGTGAGCGTCCTTCCGATCGGGGCCCTCGGGCCCTGACTGCCCACGACATGGCGGCTGCCGGCCCAGGGGTCCAGGAGTCCGAGGCCGGCGAGCCGGGCCGTCATCCGGCTGCCGGCGGATGCACGGCGGCGACCGTCATCCGGTACCGCTCGACGGCCTCGCTGGCCGCCGGGTCGTCGGTGGGGTCGACGACGACGTCGATGCCGACCGGCCAGGCCGGCGGGTGCTCGTCGCCGGCCAGTGCCCACGCCGCCTGGCGTGCGGCGCCCACGGCCACGTACTCGGCGGGTTCGGGCACCGCGACCGGTACTCCGAAGAGGTCGGCCGCGATCTCCTGGACGGCCGCGGATGCCGCCGCACCTCCGACGAGCAGCACCCGGGTAACCGGAGAGCCCTGAGCGCGAACAGCATCCACTGCCTGCGCCAACCCGAGGAGCATGCCCTCGACGACGGCTCGGGCGAGGTTCTCAGGTGTGGCGTTCGCGCGTCGCAGGCCATGGAGCGACCCGGCGGCATCCGGCAGGTTGGGGGTGCGCTCGCCATCGAGGTAGGGGAGCAGGGTGAGTCCTCCGGCGCCGGGCGCGGCAGCGAGCGCGAGCCGGTCGAGACCCGCGAGGTCGGTGCCGAGCATCGCGGCGCCCGCGACGAGCACCCGAGCGGCGTTGAGGGTGCACACCAGCGGCAGGAAGCCACCCTCGGCGTCGGCGAAGGACTGCACGGCGCCGCTCGGGTCGGCGCTCGGCCGGTCGCTGCGGGCGAAGGCGGTGCCGCTCGTGCCGAGCGAGACCACGACATCGCCCGTGGCGAGGCCGAGCCCGAGTGCCGTGCCCATGTTGTCGCCCGTGCCGGCGCCGACTGCCCTGCCGTCCTGGAGACCTGGCGCGCGGGTGTGCCCCACCACCTCGGCCGGTGCGGCGACACGAGGCACCTCGAGGTCGCGCCCGGCGGCGAGCTGCAGCAGGTCGGGCCGGTAGCTGCGGGTGGCGGCCGACCAGTACCCGGTGCCTGACGCGTCGCCACCGTCGGTGACCCATCCGTCGAAAGCGCCTGCGGCCCGGAGGATCCGGCCGGTGAGCCAGTCGTGGGGGAGCACGCAGGCCCGAGCCCGGCCGAGGGAGGACGGTTCGGCCCGCGCCATCCAGCGCAGCTTGCTCACCGTCGTGGCGGCCACCGGCACGACACCGGTCGCCTCGGCCCAGAACGCTGCGCCGAGCTCGTCGACGAGGTCGGCCGCGTCGGGCGCGGAGCGGACGTCGTTCCAGAGCAGGGCGGGCCGCACCACCTCGTCGGCCTCGTCGAGGAGCACCATGCCGTGCTGCTGACCACCGACCGCCAACGCCGAGACATCGTCGAGCAGACCTCCGGCGGTGGCGGACTCGTACGCCGACCACCAGTGCCGCGGGTCGACCTCGGTGCCGTCCGGATGGGTCGCTCGACCGGCGCGCACGACCTCGCCGGTGACTGCGTCGCACACGACGACCTTGCACGACTGGGTCGAGGTGTCGACCCCGGCGACGAGGACGCGGTCATTCATGTCAGGTCACTTCCGGTCGAGACGGCGCTGTCCGGTCCATCCTGTCACCCGACCCGGAGCGTCCACGGCCCGCCGGCCGGCGGTCGCAGGTGCCGGCATCCGGGCGCCAGGCGGGCGGGCGTCATCCACGAGGAGGCGGGAGCTGGTCACCGGGGAAGGGTGCGCGGGCGTCATCCACGAGCCGGAGCCGACGACGCGCGCGTGGTCAGCGTCGAGCGGCGCGCTCCCGCACCAGCCGTGCGTCCCAGAGCCGGTCGGCAGCCAGGACGCTCGCGCGCGACGACACGTCGACACCGGCGCGCTCGGCCGCTGCTCGCACCGCGGGGGCGTGAAGGTCCGGAGCCTCGAACCACTCTGCGTCGATGGCGCGGTCGGCGTCGGCGCGCCGTCGTTGCAGCACGGTCTGGCCGGATGTCGACTCCGCGGCCCCGGCGCGGACGCGAGCGGTCACCGTGATCTCCCGGTCGATGACGGAACGACCGACCGCTGGTGCGTATCCGGCCGAGTACCCGGTGCCGAGGCAGGCGTCGAAGGTTGTGGCGAGGACTCCGCGCCGCCGGCGCAGCTCCATGCCGAGAGCCGGTCTCGATCTCGTCCTTCCGCCGGGATCGACGCTCCCTTATCTTTAGCCCGTGAACTCAATGAGCCCGGCTCCGGGTTCGCAGGCATCGCTTCGGGAGATGAACCGCCTGCGGGTGCTCGATGCGTTGCGCGAGCACGGATCGCTCACCCAGGTCGAGGTCGCCGGAGTGACCGGGCTGTCCGCAGCCACGGTCTCGAACCTCGTGAAGGAGCTGCACGGCGCCGGTGCGGTGCAGCTCAGTCCGAGCATTCGTAACGGCCGGCGGGCGGTCCAGGTGTCGGTGGCGACCTCGCGCGGACTGCTCGCCGCGGTGGTGTTCGGTGACCGCGACATCCGGGTGGCGATCGGCACGAGCGCCTCCGAGATCGTGAGCAGCACGCGGATGCCGCTCCCGGCCGACCACGTGGCCGACGAGGGGATGACGCGTGGCGCTCGGTTGGTCCACGAGCTCGTCGAGGACAGCGGCCGTCTGTCCTCCGACCTCCGCTCCGCCGCAGTAGGTCTACCCGCGCCGATCGACACCGTCTCCGGGATGGTCGGCTCGGAGGGCGTGCTACCCGGGTGGACCGGCGTGGCAGTGGCGTCGGCGATGGCCGACGCTCTTCGTGTCCCCACCAAGCTCGACAACACGGCGAATCTCGCGGCCATCGGCGAAGCAGAAGCCGGTGCGCTGCAGGGTGTTTCGAACGGCATCTTCATCAAGGCGTCGTACGGTGTCGGTGCGGGGCTGATTCTCGGTGGTGAGCTGTTCCGCGGGCATGCCGGCACGGCGGGCGAGATCGGCCACGTGACCATCGACGAGGACGGGCCGATGTGCCGGTGTGGCAACCGGGGATGCCTCGACACCTTCGTCGGGGCCCAGGCGGTGCTCAGCGCGCTGCGGCACAGTCACGGCGCGCTGACGCTGCGCGATGTCATCGCGCGAGCCCTCGACGGCGATCCCGGATGCCGCCGCGTGCTCGAGGATGCCGGCCGCCACCTGGGTGTCGCGGTCGCCGGTGTCGTGAACCTGCTCAACCCCGAGGTCGTGGCGCTCGGCGGGCAGGTGGCGCGGGTCGGCGAGATGGTGCTCGCTCCGATGCGCGACGCCATCGAGCGGTGTGCCATCCCCAGCGCGGCGGCAACGGTGGACGTGCGCTGCGGCGCGCTCGCGGCGGACGAGGCCGATGTCGTCGGCGCCCTGGCCCTGGCCGACGCCCAGCGCGCCGCAGAGGACCGTGCGGCTCTCGTCGCCGGCTGAGCAGTCGTGATCGTTTCGTTGCCTTGATACCTTGTATTCAAGCCTTGACGTCAAGGCTGGTGAGGAGTTGAATTCGCCGTAGCGCCGTACCAAAGAGGTTGCGGCAGCGATACGGCACCAGGAGGCCGCGCATGACCACACGAACCACCCGCTGGGCAGGCGCGGCGACCGCGCTCGTCCTCACCGCGTCGGCGCTGTCGGCGTGCGGTGACAGCGACTCCGGCTCCGACTCCGGTTCCGGCTCGGACTCGGGGGGCGACGCCAAGAAGATCGCCCTGCTTCTCCCCGAGAACAAGACCGCCCGCTACGAGGCCTTCGACAAGCCGTTCTTCGAGGCGGGTGTCAAGGCCGGCTGCGCCGACTGCGAGGTGCTCTACAGCAACGCCAGTCAGGACGCCGCCAAGCAGCAGCAGCAGGCCGAGGCGGCCATCACCCAGGGCGCGTCGGTGCTCGTCATCAGCGCCGTCGACGGCAAGGCGGCCCAGACCATCGTCGCGAACGCCAAGTCGCAGAACGTCAAGGTCGTCGCGTACGACCGCTTCATCGCCGGCGCCGACTACTACGTCTCGTTCGACAACCAGAAGGTCGGCGAGCTCCAGGGACAGGGTCTGCTCGACGCGATGAAGGCGGCCGGCAAGACCTCCGGCGACATCGTGATGATCAACGGCGCGCCCACCGACGCCAACGCGGCTGACTTCAAGAAGGGCGCCAAGAGCGTCCTCGACGGCAGCGGGTACACGCTCAAGGCCGAGTTCGACACTCCCGACTGGAGCCCCGACAAGGCCCAGGCGTGGATGGAGAGCCAGGTCGGCTCGGTCAAGGGCAACCTCGTCGGCGTCTACGCCGCCAACGACGGCACCGCGGGCGGCGCCATCGCAGCGCTCAAGGGCGGCGGCGTCAACCCGCTGCCTCCGGTCACCGGCCAGGATGCCGAGCTCGCCGCCATCCAGCGGATCCTGAACGGCGACCAGGCGCTGACGATCTACAAGGCGATCAAGCCGCAGGCCGAGGACGCCGCCAAGGCAGCCATCGCCCTGTCCGATGGCAAGACCCCCACGGCCTCGGCCGACAAGGAAGGCGTGCCCGCCACGCTGCTCGACCCGGTCGTGGTCACCAAGGAGAACATCAAGGACACCGTCATCGCCGACGAGTTCTACCAGGTCGCCGACATCTGCACGGCCGAGTACGCCAAGGCCTGCACCGCCGCCGGCCTGAGCTGACGCCCCCCTCGAGGCGTGTGCCGAGACAGCTG
>JBOFBK010000226.1:0-2673 GCA_051645525.1 Dermatophilaceae bacterium
GCCGAGCGGGGCGGGCAGTGCCTCTCCGACCGAGTCGGTGCCTGCTGCGGTCGGCCGGGAGCTCGACGAGCTCTCGCGCAACCTCCGCGACCTGTCGCAGGCCCCGAGCTCGCGGGAGTCGATGCCGGCCGTGACCGACGCGCTGGCCGACACCCGTGCAGCCGTCAAGGTGCTGCGTGAACGTGCGTACGGGGCGGAGAAGTCCTGTGCCGCAGTGGCCGACGCACTGTCGTCCACCAGGTCCGACGCGGCGCGCACCAGGTCGGCGGTCGCGACCGTCCGGGCCCGCAACGCCACTCGTGCAACGCTCCGATCGCGCGGCTCGGCCACGGTCGATCGGCTCGTCGCCGCGGCATCCGTCGGCTCGCGCACCCTGTCGCCCGACGAGAGCGCGGCGGTCGCTGATGCGCGCACGACGCTCGCCGGCGCCGCCGACCAGATCGCCCGTACCGGCGAGGCGGCAGCCGACGCGGATGCCGCCGCCAGCGGCCTCCTGGACACCGCCGAGGAGGTCGCCGCCAAAGTCTGTTGAGGGCTCGGTGACTCGCACGGGCCGGTCCCGGGCCGGTCCCGGGCCAGCACCGCGGCATCATGCGTGGCATGATCCGACGATCATGGTGGCGGTGATCGGTGGTCCGGGCAGGGCGAGACGAACGATCTGCGACGGCGATAGAGAAGGGGTGGCCCGGTGACCGGCATCGGTTCGTGGCGGGTCGCCGCCGCGAGCGTCACTGCCGTGGTGGTGATCTCGCTCACGGGCTGCTCCTCGGGGAGTGACGACGAGCAGCTCGACGGGCGGTGGGCGTCACTGGCGTCGCCGACGGTGGGCGCCACCTCGACATCGGGCGGGTCGGCGAGCGCCACCCCGAGCGGGTCGGCGTCGGTCGTCAGCCGTGAGCTCGACGAGCTCTCGCGCAACCTGCGCGATCTGTCCCAGGCGCCGAGCTCCCGGGAGTCGCTGCCGGAGCTGGCCGACGCACTCGCCGACACCCGTGCCGACCTCGCCACGCTTCGCGGGCGGGCCTTCGGCGCTCGGAAGTCCTGCACCGCCGTCGCCGGCACGTTGGCCGCGACCCGGTCCGACGCGTCGCGCACGACGTCGCAAGCCGAGGTCGTCCGAGCGAGGAACCAGGTTCGCTCCGCCCTCCACGCACGGGGAGAACGCACCCTGGCGCGCCTGACCGCGGCCGTCTCTGCGGGCTCACGCACTCCGGCGCCGGCCGAGACCGCCGCGATCAGCGACGCGCGGTCGACGCTCGCAGGCGCATCTGACCAGGTCGCTCGCGCCGAGGGGTCGGCATCCGACGCCGTGGCCGCCGCCCGCGACCTCGTCGACGACGCCGAGGCCCTAGCCGTGAAAGCCTGTCCGGAAACGACGGTGGCGCCAACCCGCTCCACCGGGACGTCGCCCACCGAGGCCACGACCCGGACACCGACGGCGACGCCGACCCGGACCCCTACGCCGACCCGGACACCCACGCCCACCCGGACACCCACCGCGACGCCGACGACGTCACCCAGCCCGACGGTCACCCCGACGACGCCGACGACCTCTCCCAGCCCGACGGTCACCCCGACGACGCCCTGACCGGCAGGTCGGTTTCACGAGCCGAAGTCGGTCAGGCGCAGAGTCAGGACCACCGCCGCGGGGCTCGCCACCATCATCGGGCCTGTCAGGCGCGGAGCCCGTGCGCGTCGGCCTCGACCTGGTGATGGGTTCCGAGGTCGTCGACGTCGTACCCGAACCGGGCGATCCGCTCGGCGTGACGACGCTCGACGAGGCGCCGCTGCCACCCCCCGGGCCGTAGGGGCGAGCGCATCGCGGCCCACCACGCCTCGTAGCCTGCGCCGTGCGATCCGGAGAGCCCGGGCAGCGGATGGGCGGCATCCAGACCCAGCAGCTGACGGACCCGGTCGAGCTCGCGCTCGGGCTGGGCGACGAGGGTCTCGTGGTGCACGACCAGCGCACGTGGCAGCTGCTCAAGGTCGCGGGCGAGGATGTCGTGCGCGACCAGCCAGTGCTCGACCAGGCGGCTCACCGTCTCGAAGCGGCGCGGGTCGCCCGAGGCGAAGCTGCGCCACTTCTTGGTCGATAGCGCAACCGTCACCGGATGCCGGACCACGACCACCAGCGCCGAGCCGGGGAACGCGGTTTGGAGGAAGCGGCCCATGATCATGTTCGGTGGTGACTTCTCGAGCAGGAGACGAGATCGGTTGTCCCAGTAGGGTAGCCACGCATCGAGCATCGCCTGTGGTGCGTCGTCGGTGAGCAGGGGCGAGTCCTCGGTGAGATGTGCCCGCGGGTCACGGGCGAAGCGGCCGGAGCCCCCGTACACCTTCGCCTTCGGGTAGACGCGCTGCAGGTGCTGGCCCTCGTCCTCGCGCACCCCGGTGCCGTCCAGCCCGGACACGTCCGGGTGGTCGGCGAGCAGCCGGGCAAACGGCGTGGTGCCGCTGCGGTGCAGCCCGCCGACGAACACCAGGCGGCGAGAGTCGACGGTGGCCACGCTCACCCCGCCCACAGCTCGGCGGCGGAGGTGGCGCCGGCGACCCGGACCGGGTCGATGCCGACGGTGTCACTCGTGGAGGCGCCCGGCACCAACGCCTCGACCGTGGTGGCCGCTCCCGGCTCGACCGGCTCACCCGTCGACCACAGGTACGCGACCGTGCGAC
>JBOFBK010000227.1:0-9530 GCA_051645525.1 Dermatophilaceae bacterium
GGGGCGCCGCACCGGTGGTCCGAGCGCGCACCGCCTTGGCCGTGTGGCGCGGCAGCGCACCCGACACGTAGGCCGCCTTGAACCGCACCAGGGTCTCGGTGTCGATGCGCAGGTACCCCGAGCCGGGGACCGACGGGAGCGTGGCGGCATCCGGGACGCCCAGCACCGAGCGCGACTCCGCGGCCGAGAACGTGCGCAGCCCGATGCGGTACGACAGGTGCGAGTCGAGCCCACGGAGCCGGCCCTCGTCGAGGCGCTGCGAGGCGAGCATCAGGTGCACGCCGAGGCTGCGACCGAGCCGCCCGATCATCACGAACAGGTCGATGAAGTCGGGCTGCGCGGACAGCAGCTCGCTGAACTCGTCGATGATGACGAGCAGGCTCGGTACGGGTGCGAGGTCGGCGCCGGCCGCCCGGGCCCGCTCGTAGTCGCGCACCGAGGAGTAGTTGCCAGCGTCGCGCAGCAGCTCCTGGCGGCGCACCAGCTCACCGGACAGCGCGTCGCGCATGCGGTTGACCAATCCGTCGTCGTCGGCGAGGTTGGTGATCACCGCGGCCGTGTGCGGCAGCCCCCCGAGCCCCGCGAACGTGGCACCGCCCTTGAAGTCGACGAGCACGAGGTTCAGCGTCTCGCTCGGGTGGGTGGCCGCGAGCCCCAGCACGAGCGTGCGCAGCAGCTCGCTCTTGCCCGACCCGGTGGCGCCGATGACCAGCCCGTGCGGACCCATGCCACCCTCGGCGGACTCCTTGAAGTCGAGCTCCACCGGCTGGCCGTCGCCGTCGACCCCGAACGGGATGCGCAGCCGCTGCGCGCCGGTGCGTGACCGTTGGGTGTGCCCGACGTCGAGGGCCTCGAGGTCGCCCAGGCCGAGCAGATCGGGCAGCCCGAGGTCGCCGCTCAGCGGGGCGGCCTCCGAGGCGCGGACTGCGCGCCGCCTGCTCTGGTGCAGCCGGGTCAGCGACCGGGCCAGCGTGGTCGCGGTCGCGCGACCCATCCGGTCGGCGTCGCCGACGAGGGCGATGCCGGACGGGGTGACCCGCCCGAGCCGGCCCTTCTCGACGACGAGCTGCACCCCGTGCGGGCCGAGGTTCCGAGTCGGGCCGAGCTGGACGACGGTGACGCCGGCGAGACCTGCGTCATCCGCGAGCACGGCGGCGCCCGCAGGGTCGCCACCGTCGACCACCACGACCACGTGCGGCCGGTCGGACTGGCCTGCGGCGTTCACGGTGAACCGCGCCCGCTCGCCGAGCTGGTCGTCGAGCAGCTGCTCGACCGCGCCGAGCGTGGCCGCCGCCTGCCGCACCGGCCCGGCCGCGTCGGTGCGGTTCGGATGCAGCAGGTGGGGCAGCCAGGCCGCCCACCTCCAGGACGCCACGCGCTCCGGCGCCAGGCACAGTGCCAGGCGCACGTCATCCGGGGAGTGGAACGTCACGAGCTGCGCCACGAAAGCGCGCACCAGGTCGTGCACCCCGTCGCGGTCGCCACTGATGCCGAGCCTGGGGATGGTGCCGAGGGCGATCGAGACCGGGAGGCCGTCGACCGAGGTGCTGGTGCGCAGCAGCCGTCGAAGAGCGCTGGCGCACAACGGGTCGAGGTCCTCGAGCGGCGCGGTCTCCGGCACGACGAGACGGCACGCGAGCCGTTGTGGGCCGGTGGCCACCCGCACGTGACCGAACTGCGGATGCCGCCGCCCGCGGTCCCACAGCCGGGCCTGGCGAACGAGTCCGGTCACGGTCTCGGGGTCCGGATGCAGCTGGCTCGAGACCTCGCGCTGCCGCCCCGCCACGTCGCGGACCAGGGTCCGCACCTGCTGGAGGTGCCTCATGTACGTGCGACGTTCGACGTTCAGCTGGGCCGTTCGCACCATCGGGCCGCGGCCGACCGTCATCACGACCACCCCGATGAGCACGCCACCGAAGAGCACGCCGAACACCGCCAGCATGGCACCGCCGCGAGACGCCATGGAAGAGAATGCCATCGCCCCCATGCCCAGCATCATCGGGATCATCATCAGCTGACCGCCCATGCCGCCACCGGTCGCGTCGGGCTGTGGCGTCGAGGGCGGTGGCTGCAGGGCGATCTCCTGCGGCGCCGCGCGGCCCGGGCCTCTCTTGGCCGCCGATTCCACCGGTGTCTGGCTCACGCTCGCCACCGTAGGCAGGCCGAGCACTGGCGCGCACGGGTACTTCTCCGCATCTTGGCCGGTCGAGGGCGCCCAACCGTTGTCGGAGAAGGCGACCGGTGTTTTGCTGTGGGCCGGTGCCCTCTCGGGCAGCGCGCAGGACCGTCTCGGCGAAAGGAGATCGCGATGAGCCAGCCGGCGGTGTCGTTGGCGCCGAGACGCGTGACCGTGGTGTCACCCCGTGCCCACGTCGACCTGACCCTGCCCGCTCAGGCGATCGTGGCCGACGTGCTGCAGCAGCTCTCGTCCCTGGTGGCCGAGCGGCGGCGCGGCGCCGGTGCGGTGCCCTCGCTCGACGTCTCCGGATGGGCGCTGACGACACTGCTCGGGCGGGCCCTGGACGACGAGCAGACCATCGCGCAGGTCGGTGTGCGCGACGGTGACGTGCTCTACCTGCGGCCTCGCCGCCCGGCGCTCCCGCCGCCGCTGTTCGACGACGTCGTGGATGCCGTCGCCCTCACCTCCGGAGCCTGGCACCGGTGGGACTCGGCCGCGACGAGGCGCACCACGTCGGTGGCTGCGGCGGTGGTCGTCACGGCCGGCATCCCCGCGCTCCTCGCCTCCGGACCGCCCTGGGGGGCAGTCACCGTCGTCGCCGCCGTCGCCGCAGCGGTGCTGTTCGGGGCGGCGGTGCTGCTCGGCCGGGTACTCGACCGCGAGCCGGCCGCGCTCGCGGCGCTCGTGCTGGCCATCGGCTACGCCGGGGTGTGCGGCCTGGTCGCCACCAGCGAAGCCGCTCTGGGCGCCCTGGCCGGCCCACCGCAGGTGCTGCTCGCCGGCGTGCTGGTGGTCATGGTGGCCGCCGCCGGCACGGTCGCCCTGCCGTCATCCAAGCCACTCGTCACGTTCGTCGCGGTTGTGGGCGGAGCGGCGACCGTCCTGGCCGGGTTCGTCGTGCTCCTCGACGTCGACGCGGCGCGGGTGGCCGGTGTCGGCGCGACCGTCGTCGTGGTGTTCGCGCCCTCCTGGCCGACGCTGGCGCTGCGACTCGGCCAGGTGCCGATGCCCACGGTTCCCCGCGACATCCCCGACTTCGTCGAGCTGACCTCGGCGGACGAGGCCGACGACGCGGTGGCCGCAGCCCGCAGCGCCGGCCAGCACCTGACCGCGATCGTCGCCGGCTTCGGGCTCGTCGTCGCCGGCTGCGTGATGGTCGTCCTCGGCCAGGACAGTCGGTGGGCCACCTGGCTCGCCGCGGTCCTGGCGGTCGCGCTGCTCACCCGGGCGCGTCACCTGCGCAGCACCGTCCCCAAGGCGTCGGCCCTGGCCACCGGAGCGGTGGCCGCTCTCGTCGTGGCAGCGGTCGTGGCCGGGCGCAGTGACCGCGTCGTCGTCGCCGCGCTCGTGGGCGTGTGTGTGCTGACCTGCGTGGTGGCGGTCGTGCTCATCGAGCGCCGTCCGTTGCGCCGGCCGTCGCCGCACCGGGGCCGCTGGCTGGACATCGTCGAGATCGTCGCCCTGGTCGCGACCGTACCGCTGCTCCTCGGCGTGCTCGACCTCTATGCGAGACTGCGTGGGATCGGCGGGTGACGCGACGATGACGAGCACGCCGGTACGACCCGTCCGGCGGGTGCCGGATGCCGGTCCGGCACCCGACCAGGACCGCCCCGACGCCGAGCCGGAGGCACCGTCGCCGGTGTCGCCGCGGTGGTCGCAACGCGAGCAGCTGACGTCGCACCAGTTCCAGCGGCGTCGTCTCGTGCGCTCCCTGGTCGTCTCCGACCCGGAGAGCGTCGAGCGCCCGGACAAGCGCCTGGTCGTCAGCGTCGTCGTCGGCGCCGTCATCGGTGCGCTCGCGCTCGCGGTGATGGCGGTGATCGGGATCATCAAGCCGGGTAACTCGCAGAGCTGGAAGTCCGGTGATGCGATCATCCTCGAGAAGGAGACCGGCACCCGCTACATCCTCAGCAAGGAGGGCATGCTGCAACCGGCCCTCAACTTCTCCAGCGCGGTGCTCGCGCTCGGCGGTCGCGACAAGGTCGTCTCGGTGTCGCGGAAGTCGCTCGACGGGGTGCCGCGCGGAGCACCGTTCGGCATCCCGGGTGCCCCCGACGCGCTTCCCGCCGACGAGGACCTCATCGCCGGGCCGTGGACCGCCTGCTCGCAGGCGGCCGTCGACGGTCGCGGGGCGGGGCCGTCGGTGACCGTCGATCTTGGTAGGACCCCGGATGCCGCGCCGCTCGCGACTGGCTCCGGCGTGCTGGTTCAGGCGGCCGGCACGAACGAGCAGTACCTCCTCGTCGGCGGTCGCCGGCACCTGATCGGGTCCACCGCGGTGCTGACGGCGTTGGGCTGGCCCCAGGAGCAGCCGCTGTCGGTAGGGACGGCGTGGATCGACACGGTGCCGGCCGGTGGCGACCTGCGCTTCCTCGCGGTCGCCGGCGAGGGTCAGCCAGGCCCGGCGGTGGCCGGCCGTGACGCCAGCCTCGGGCAGGTGTTCGAGCTCTCGGGGACAGATGGCACTCGACGTTTCTGGGTGCTCACCCGCGACGGCCTGGCCGACATCCCCGCCACGGCCGCCGTCCTGTATCTCGCGAACCCCAACGCCCCCGCCGGTGAGCCGGTGCGGATCACCGCGCAGCAGGCCGGCTCGGCCCCGCTCGCCGCCAAAGGCGTGCCGGGCTCGGACCTCCCGAACGTCGTACCGCGGGCGGCCCCGGTTCCGGAAGGCCCAGCGGTGGCCGTGTGCGCGACCGCGACTGCCGGTCGCGGCCAGGTGGCCGAGCTGCGGCTCGCCGCCACAGCGTTCGACGACGGTACGCCCGGCGTTCCGGCAGGGCCGCGTGGCGACGGAGCCAGCCCAGCCGACGCGGTGCGGGTACGAGCCGGCTCGGGTGCCCTGGTGGTGCCGGCGGGCGGTGAGGGCGTCGCGGCGACGTTCCTGGTCACCGACCAGGGGGTCAAGTACCCGCTGACCTCGACCGACGCCGCGGCGGCCCTGGGTTTCGACGACCGCGTGAGGGCCACGGCCACGCCGGCCGCGATCCTGGCACTGCTGCCGACCGGCCCGACCCTCGACCCGCAGTTCGTCGCGGACGCACCCGACGACGAGCGCGGGCCGATCCAAGCACTGTCGTCGGATGGGTACTTCGAACGGCGCAGTGCTGGGCACTAGTCATGCAGAACTGTTCGCCGGTGCTGCATACCGTTGTGGCAGAACGTGTCTGAGTAGCAGAACCGGCGACAGGACAGGAGCGCGCGATGACGACGTCGGGCACCTTCACGATCGATACCGAGACGGCCCGCGCGCTGCTTGCCGAGGCGCGCGAGGTCCGGGACGCCGTCATCAAGCACAACGACACGTTCTGCTCCACGCCGGTGCCGTCGGGTGGCTCGCCGCTGGTGGTCGACGACAAGGTGGTGGCCGCGTTGACCAAGCTCTACGAGATGTGTGCAGAGGCGTTCCGGAAGAGCGAGGAGAAGGTCGCCAAGCTCTGTGACGACGTCGAGGCCGCCATCAACGGGTACGAGGTGACCGACGACCGCGCCAGCCAGGATGTCAACGACTCGGTCGACGACGGCCTCGACTGCGACCCGTTGGACGACAGGACGACCACCGACTCCTCCAGCACCGACTCGGACGAGGGGGGCAGCGAGTCGGATGACGACGACGGTGAGTCCGACGAGGACAGCGAGTACCGGCAGGAGGCCGACGAGGCGCGCGACGACTCGGGCGGAGACGACGACGAGTCCAGCGAGGAGGCTAACGACCGTGACGCGGACGAGCGGCGTGACGAGCTCGCGGGACAGGGCGAGACCGTCACCGCGGATGGCGAGACCGGCCCGGCAGACGGCACGGTCGAGGCGACCACGTCTGGTACCGCCGGCGGGGTGACTGCCGCCACCGCGAAGGGCGCCCAGGATCAAGCGGCCGGCATCGCCCCGAAGCTGGAGGCTCTCGAAGACTTCGATGTCGATTACAAAGCGCAGGTCCAGGCCGGTTCTGGCCACGATGATCCGATGACCCTTCCCAATCTCGAGGCCGATAAGAACGCGCTACTCGAACGCGGAAGTGCACTGGCGACAAAGATCAGTGACCACACGCTCGCTACAGCGACCTACACCGAAGCTCAACTACAGCAGATCGTCGAAGAGGCGAAGACATACCAGAGCGACTACGACAACTTCATGGCCAAACACGACAACCTCGTCGCCATGTACGACTACGACGACGACAAGGCCGATTCGACCAGTAACAGCGACGATTCCGGGAGTGTCGCCTGATGAGCCAGGACCAAGCGCTGACGCCGTACTCAGGCACCGACGAGGACTATCGCTTCGTCGAGGACGGCAGTTTCTCCGGCGCGGACGGCAGCGGCGTCGACGCCTCGTCGAACACCTGGTCGTCCAGCAACTCGACCGGTGACTCGACCAGCATCGGAACGACCGCGGACTCCGATGTCGCGTTCTCGCAGAACACCGGCTCGACGGATGCGAGCCAGTTCACGAGCGGTAGCGACTACGGCATCGACAACTCGACTCGGGTCGACACCATGTCCACGCAGGACATGGTGGAGTCGCTGGCCTATTACGAAGGCATCGGCGCACTCGACACGTACTCCGCCGGTCAGTGCGGGCTCGCGCGGCAGGCGACCACAAAGTACAACGACACCGGACTCGACTGGCTGACCGACTCGCTCAACGATCTGCTCGCCTCGATGCAGGGCGTGTTTGCGGAATTCGGTGACGTCACCCATCTGCTCCGGCAGGCGTGGAGCTCCGGGTCTGGCTCCGACGCGATGGCTGAGACGAGCGGGCTGGTGACGCTCGCCGGTCTCTACGATGCGCAGCAGGTCGTCGAGATCAATAACAAGGTCAAGGAGATCTCGGCCGACTTCCGCGGCATCAAGAGGGAGATCACCCTGCTGCACCAGGCGGGCGATCTATACATCGCCCACATGTCCGGAATTCCGGGCGCTCAAGGCGCGTGTTTCGCCGCTGCCGGGAAGGTCATGAAGGGGACGAATGCTCTCGCCTTCCAGATCGCGGCCGTCGCCCAGGACATCTACGAGCTCATCGGCATGGTGAACGACCTGTTCGGTGGCGACAGTGCGAACGCGAGCTCCACCGAGGAGGTCAGCGACGAGTCGACCGATGACGAGTACGGCACCGAGGATTCGAGCGGGTACGGCACCGAGGATTCGAGCGGGTACGGCACCGAGGATTCGAGCGGGTACGGCACCGAGGATTCGAGCGGGTACGGCACCGATGGCTCGGGCGAGTACGGCACCGATGGCTCGGGCGAGTACGGCACCGATGGCTCGGGCGAGTACGGCACCGATGGCTCGGGCGAGTACGGCACCGAGGATTCGAGCGGGTACGGCACCGATGGCTCGGGCGAGTACGGCACCGACGGCTCCATGGATGACGGCTACAGCGCTACCGAGGACCAGGAGAACATCGAGCAGTTCGACGACGGGAGCGGTAGCGACGACTACGGCACCGAGGACCAGGCCGCCACCGAAGAGTTCAGCACCGGCGGCGGCAGCGGCATGGGCGGTGGCTCAGGCACCGGCGACATTGGTAGTGGTGGTGGTTCTAGTGGCGGTGGCCTCGGGGCCGGGACCGCCGGTACCGGTTCGAACGCTGGGCAGACCGATCCCGGTGCGGGGGCGGGATCCGTCCCGGAGTTCACGCCTCCAGAGGAGGGGGGCCTGGGCGCTGGGACCGGGAACAGCGGGCAGACCGATCCCGGTGCGGGGGCGGGATCCGTCCCGGAGTTCACGCCTCCAGAGGAGGGGGGCCTGGGCGCTGGGACCGGGAGCACCGGGCAGACCGATCCCGGTGCGGGGGCGGGATCCGTCCCGGAGTTCACGCCTCCAGAGGAGGGCGGCCTGGGCGGTGAGACCGGGAGCACCGGGCAGACCGATCCCGTGGCGGCGACGGGATCCGTCCCGGAGTTCACGCCTCCAGAGGAGGGCGGCCTGGGCGGTGAGACCCGGAGCACCGGGCAGACCGATCCCGTGGCGGCGACGGGATCCGTCCCGGAGTTCACGCCCCCCGAGGGGGCGCTGGGCGACCTGGGCGGTGAGACCGGGAGCGCCGGGCAGACCGATCCCGCGGCGACGACGGCATCCATCCCGCCGTTCAACCCCGACCTGGGCACCGGCATGGGTGGCGGTTCGGGCACGAATGGCGCTAGTGGCGGCAGCGGCATCCCCGAGCTCTCCCCGGATGCGCCGGAAGGTATCGGGATGGCCGAGGACGGCACCCTGCTCGGCCCCGACGGCACGCCGCTCGCGAAGGGCCCGGGCGACACCTCGATCGCCACCGACGGCCTGCTCGGGGAGAACGGCGCGCCGTTGACCCAGACCGCCACCGGTTGGGAGGACGAGTTCGGCACGCAGTACGACCAGAACGGGAACCTCGTCGAGAACGCGTCGACCGGCATCGGGGACCTCGCGACTGCCGACGCCGGCAAGCTCGCCGACGGCGTCCACGTCGATCTCGAGACCGGCGAGCTCGTGGACGATCGCGGCAACGAGCTGGTGCGCGACCCGAAGACCGACCTGCCGATGATCGACGGCAAGCTCCTCGACCCGCTGACCGGTCAGGAGCTCGCGATCGACCCGGAGACCCAGCTGCCGGTCGACCCGACGACGGGTGCGCTGATCGACAAGGACGGCGACTTCCTCGACCCGAATTCCGGCGACGGTGTCAACCCCGACACGATGGACAAGCTCGAGGAGGACGAGGAGCGCGGTCTGGTCGCCCACTCCGACACCGGGGTGATGACCGACCCGACCACCGGCCTGCACTACAACGAGAAGGGCCAGCTGACCGATGTCGACGGGAACCTGCTGGACATCGACGAGAAGACCGGCAAGCCGATCGACGCGGTCACCGGCGAGCTGCTCCGCGCCGACGGACGACTCCTCGACGCCACGGGCGCGAAGCCGCTCGACATCGACCCGAGCACCGGCCTCCCCGTCGACGACACCACCGGGCAGCTGATCGACCCGCACAGCGGTCAGCGCTTCGACCCGACCACCCTCGCAGCGGTCACCGGTGGAGCAGTCCCGGGCGCCACCGGCCCGACGGAGAGCGGCATGTCGACGGAGCAGGCGTCGAGCGGTGGCGGGTCGGATTCGGATGAGGACCAGCCCGGCTCGGATGACGACCAGCCCGGTTCTCGCACCGACGAACCCGACGTCATCACGTTCGAGGAGAACGGCACGAGTGTCACCGTCGAGGTCGACGCCGACGCCGACTCCGAGGTGTCGATCGACGTCTCGGGCGACGGCGGAACCCACACGGTGGCCGTGGACAACGGCAACATCACCGTCGACGGCGCCGATCGTCCGTCCGCCGACTCGGAGCAGGCCGTGCCCGATGCCGAGCCGAACGG
>JBOFBK010000228.1:0-2878 GCA_051645525.1 Dermatophilaceae bacterium
TCGGCCTTCTCCGAGTCGCCGAACGCCAGGAACCACAGCGTCCCGTCGGGGTCGGCCTGCTGGCACGCCATCGGGCGCGACGCGAGCCTGCCTCCGGTGGTGTGCACGGTGGTCAGCATCGCCGTGCGCTGCCCGTCGATCAGCTCGTGGACCTTCGCGGCACCGTCGTGATCGGTGCTGGTGCCGTCGTGGTCGGTGTCGTGGTCGACGTCGTGGTGCGTCATCGCCGTCGTTCCTCCTCTGAATCGGATGTCGAGCGCCTACCCGCGGGCGTCCGACGCGACACTCACCTGCTCTACGTGCACCTCGTCGCGGAGCTCGCCCCGCATGCCGGCGAGGCCGACGGCGATCGGCACGGCGAAGGTGAGGTTGAAGACGGCGTTCTCCGGATGGGTGAGCAGCGACCGGACCGTGTCGGGCACGAACCAGACCGAGACGGATGTCGTGACCGCCCACCACGCGCGGCGGGAACGCCGGGCCAATGGTCCGCGCAGGGCAGCGACCAGCAGCACGCTCCACCCGAGGATCGCCGCGCCGAGAATCGCGTAGGCGAACTCGAGGAAGTCCTCCGCCGGTCGGCCGGTCACGGCGGGCCCATCGGTGCCGAAGACCATCACGTCGAAGACCTGACGCATCACCCCGGGCGCGAGCGTCAGCGCGAGTCCGACGACGCACATGTAGGCGACCCCCACGCCGACCAGGAGGTCCCAGCGGCGGAGCGGTCGATCGGCGTCGAGGCCCACGTTTGTAGTCATGACTACAAACTATGTGTAACGTTCACTACAGTCAAGGCCGTGGGCTACCGACACCGACGCACCGACATCGTCGACGCCGCCATCCGGGTCGCACTGGCCGACGGCCTCGGCGGGCTCACCTTCGCCGCCGTCGCCCATGAGCTCGGGACCAACGACCGCACGGTGGTCTACTACCTGCCGACCAAGGAGGCGCTGCTCGCCGAAGTGCTGTCGGCGATCGGCGACCGGCTCCGCGAGGTCCTCGACGACGCGCTCGGCCGGCATCCGGCATCGGCCGACGCGGTGCTGCGCCGGGTCTGGCCGCTCCTCGGCACCGCCGACGCCGACCCGGTGTTCGCGGTCTTCTTCGAGCTCATGGGCAGGGCGGTCCGGCCGGGCGCCGAAGGGTCGCTCGACCACACGACGGCGGTGACGATCACCGAGAGCTGGGTCGAGTGGATGGGCAACCGGATCTCGGCCGGCGACGACGGCAGCCGACGACGAGCCGCACTCGGCCTGCTCGCCCAGCTCGACGGACTGCTGTTGCTGCGCCGGCTGCTCGGGCCCGCCGATGCCGATCTCGCCGCCGCGGCGCTCGGAGCCTCCCGTCCACGCCGCTCATCGACGCGCTAGCGATCGGCCTGTGCGAGCCGCGCCTTGTGGAGGCACTCGTGGCACCCCGGCTGCCGGCAGCGCCGGAAGCCGTGCACACCGAGAGCACCGACCGCGGCGACGGCCACAGCGGCGAGCGCCCACCAGCCGGCTTGCGCGATCCGGGCGGTGACGACCTCGATGCTGGCGCCGGCAAGGTGGCCGGTGGCGACCAGCGCCACAGCCCACAGGGCAGCGGCCGGCACCCCGACCGCCCCGTACCGCAGCCACGGCACGCCGCCGTGCGCCATGACGCGGGGGGCGAGCGTCCGGGCACCGACGACCATCTGGGCGAGCGGCACGGCCACCAGGCCCCGGCGGCGCACCAGCTCGGCCGCACGGTGCCGACGGCTCTCACCGAAGCGGCCGAGGGCGGGCCGTCCCTGGTGGGCGTCGGAGCGGCGGCCGCCGAGGAAGCCGAGCTGCGTGCCCGCGACCGCTGCCGCGGCACCCACGGCCAGACACACCGCAAGCGGCACCAGGCTCGACCCGCTGAGCACGCCGAGCGCGAGCGCCGCGGTCGTGCCCGGCAGCACCATCCCCACGAGCAGCCCCGTCTCCAGCAGCAGGCTGGTGGCCAGGACCGCGACGACCACCCAGACCGGCACGGCGTCGATCAGCCACCACAGCACGTCCATGGCGTCTATCCTGCGCGCTGCGCCCCGGCCGCGACAACGGAGGGGTCTACGCGCAGCCCACGGACCCGGCGGGTCGTCATCCGGGAAGCTTCGTCATCGCCTGGCAACGGTGCGCATGCGCAGGCGAAGGTCGCGGGCAGACGTCGCGGGGTTTGGGCGGGAAAGGCGGTACCTGGGTGGCGCGGGAAAGGCGGTACCTGGGTGGCGCGGGAAGGCGGTACCTGGGTGGCGCGGGAGAGGCAGTACCGGGTGCCGGCCCAGTTCACAGCCGGTCGATCACGGCGCGGCCGCGCTGCACCAGGTCGCGGCGACGGGCGTCGTCCATCCCGGCCCAGGTGCGGGTCACGAACCCCGAGCGGGCATTGCCCTCGAACACCTCGCGGTGATCCTCGACGAAGGTCCAGTAGAGGGCGTCCCAGTCCTCGCGCCACTCCCCCGGCCCGAAGTCGGTCATCTTCCGCAGGTAGTTCGAGCCCGACACGTACGGCTTCGTCGTGATGCCGGTACCGGCCGCGAACTGCGACATCGCGTACACGTTCGGCACCATCACCCAGTCGTAGGCGTCGACGAAGAACGCCATGAACCACTCGTAGACCTCGGCCGGGTCGGTACGCAGCAGGCACATCGCGTTGCCCGCCACCATGAGCCGCTCGATGTGGTGCGCCCAACCCCGTTCCCGCACACCGGAGATCACATGATCCACCGGATCGAGCCCGGTCGTGCCGTCCCACCACCCAGGCGCGAGCGAGCGGGTGTGGCCGAGGTGGTTCGCCGCCCGCATCCGCCGCCCGTACAGGTGGTACGTGGCCCGCATGTACTCGCGCCACCCGATCAGCTGACGCACGAACCCCTCGA
>JBOFBK010000229.1:0-20648 GCA_051645525.1 Dermatophilaceae bacterium
TCGAAGGCGGGGTCGTGGTGCAGCGTGGCGTCGCCGCGCACGCCGTAGTAGTTCTGCACGCGCTTCTCGGTGGGCAGCCCGTTGTCGTCCCAGCCGATCGGGTAGAAGACGTTGCGCCCGCGCATGCGCTGGTAGCGCGCCATGCAGTCGGTGTGCGTGTAGCTGAACACGTGCCCCATGTGCAGCGACCCGCTCGCCGTGGGCGGTGGGGTGTCGATCGAGAAGACCGCCGAGCGGGGGCCGGCGAGCGCGGCATCCCGGTCGAAGCGGTAGGTGCCCTCGGCCTCCCAGACCGCCGACCACTTGTCCTCGAGCCCGTCGAGCGAGGGACGGTCGGGAACGGAGGCAGCACGAGGCGTCGAGAGGTGCTCGGTCATGCGGCCCATCGTCCCAGAACGGATGGCGCCCGCTCACCTCGGTTCGCGGCACACGGTTCGCGGCGGCTCGGTTCTCAACGGCTCGGTTCGCGGCGGCTCGGCTCTCCCCGCCGCGCCAGGCGAAGGAGAGTGAGCGCGAGCACGGCGCCGCCGCCGACCACCGTGACCCACAGCACGGCGCGCCGGTCCGGGGCGCCCGGGTCGGCGGGCACCCCGAGCGCGACCGGCTCGGCGGGGGCTTTGGTCGTGGGGCGAGCTCGGGCTCCCGGTGCCACGGGCCCGAGGATGCCGTCGTCGAGAACCGCGGTGAGTGCCTCGACCGGCTGCACCACACCCCAGCCGAGCCGGTCCTCGCGGACGTCGCGACGCTCCCGCGCCCCGGTCGCCTCGAGGCGGTGCTTCCAGCGCGCCGGCCCGTCGGCGGGAAAGCGCTGCACCACGAGCGCTGCCGCGGCCGCGACGTAGCCGGTGGCGTAGCTGGCCGACTCGCCGTCCTGGCTGAGGTAGCAGTCACCCCACGCGCCGAACGTGGTGAGCACGTCGCGACCCGGCGCCGCCAGGTCGACGTGCGCGCCGGACACCGAGTCCTCGGTGGGTCGGTCGTCGTTGTCGGTGGCCGCCACCGCCACTGCCTGCGGGTAGGCGCCGGGATACCGAGGTCCGCGGGCAGCGTCCTCCGCGGTGCGGCGGTTGCCCGCGGAGGCGACGACGAGCGCCCCGGCCGCGGTGGCGTCGCGAACGGCGTCGCGCAGCCGCGGGTCGTCGCGCGAGGTGCTGAGCGCCACCGCGATCACCTGGGCGCCGGCCTCTGCTGCCCAGCGGATGCCAGCGGCCAGGGTCCCGGGGTCGGAGCCAGGCACCGCGGCAGCCTGGTCGTCGGGGACGACCTTGACCGGCAGGATGCGTGCCGACGGTGCCAACCCCACCAGCCCCGAACGAGGCCCGATGTCGCGGGCGGCGACGATACCGGCGACGGCGGTGCCGTGGCCGACGGCGTCCTCGCGTGGCGAGCCGCCCGCGAAGGAGCGTCCGGCGAGCACGACGCCGTCGGTGAAGTGCACGTTGGCTGCGGCCACCCCGGTGTCGATCACCGCCACGACGACTCCCCTCCCGGTCGCGCTGGCCCACGCCCGACTCGCGCCCAGACGCGCCAGTGCGGTGGGCCGGTCGGGCACCAGCTGCTGCCGGCCCTCCTCACACGACGGAGCGACGCGTACCGCTGGTGCCGTCCCAGGTACCGCTACCAGTGCCCCCGCCGGTGCTGGTGCCGTCCCAGGTACCGATACCGGTGCCGCGGCCGGGATGGACACACCTGCGGCGGCCGCGGGCGTCATCCCGACGGCCGAGGCCACGAGAAGGCCGAGGACCAACGACCGGGTCACGACGCGCCGGAGACGACGGTGCCTGCCGCGCCGACCCCGAGGCCGGGGCCGGCCTGCAGCAGCTCGGTCCAGGCCTGCGGTACGGGGGTCACGTCGCGGGGCCGGTAGCCGAGCCGAGCCAGCACGTCGGCGTCGGCCGGCTGGATCGCGTAGGCCGTGGCGGTCTGGTCGACGGCGAGCACCGGACCGCGGTTCAGGGCCGCACCGGACACCGCCCGGACCAGCGCCCCGGAGCCGTTCTCGACCACGGTGCGGCCTCGCGCGGTCGTCGGCGGCTCGCTGCCGGTGGTGCCGAGCGTCACGGCCGGCGGCTCACCGGGCGCCGCGGTGAGCGTGGCGCACGGGATGGTCTCGACCGGTGTCGGGACGTCGGTGGGCCAGTCGGTCGGCACGACCCGCCCGGTGCGGACCTCGAGCTGCGCGATCTGCGCCGGCTGCACCGGGATCTCGTCGACGGTCGCGCCCGACCCGAGCAGATACATCTGGCGGGCGACCTCGGGCAACGGCTCGAGGTCACCGTCGGCCGCGACGACATAGCGGCGGTCGTCGTCGAGGCGGAGCACCGAGCCGGCTGCGGCACCCCCTGGCAGGCCCGGGAGCGCGCGCCCGACGCCGTCGACCCGCAGCGGGGCCAGCGCCCGGCCCTCGGGGAAGAGGTTGAGCCAGCTCGCGGGCGCGGGCACCGCCGGGCGCCCGTCGAGGCGCAGGGCCCGGGTGACGGCCGACAGGTCGCGTTCGGCGACGGCGTGACGCCGCCCTCCGGCGACGACGAACGACTCTCCGGCAGTGCGGATGACGACCGCTCCGCCGGTGACCGGGACGGCGGCCCGGCCGCGCCCGATGGTGGTCGCGAGCTGCTCGTCGGACAGCAGGCAGGACACCCAGCCGGTGTTGGCCAGCCGCGCAGGCGGGGCCAGGGAGTCCGGGGCGCCGACGATGCCGAGAGTCGGTCCGCGCGGGATGTCGGCGAGCTGGTCGTCGGGCACGGACAGCACGCGGAAGCGGTCGGCGGGGACGAGCAGCCGCGCGCTGGTGGTGTTGACCACCGGGTGCAAGGTGCCGTCGACCGACACGTACCGGGCACCGCTGTCCTCGGCGATGATGAGGCGGTCGTTCTCCCAGTCGTTCGGGAGGGCCGAGCGCAGCCAGCCGAAGGCCATGCTGCCGAGGACGAGCACCACGGTGAGTGCCAGGCCGCCGGCGACGGCGCGCAACGGCCGGTCGGGCTCGACCTCGCGGCCGCCCGGCGCTCCGCTGACGAACGCCGTGGTCAGTCGGCGCCGGCTGAACGACTGGGCCTCGACGAGATCCTTCTTGGTGGCCATCGGCTACAGGATTCCGACCGTGGCCGCGGCGAGCGGCAGCAGGGCCACGAGCACCACACCGTCGGCGGCGTCGGCGACCCGGCCCAGGCGGACCCGGGCGCGTGGAGCCAGCACGGCGGTCGTCACGACGACCGACGCGGTGCCGCCGAGGACGACGGCCAGCAGCGGGCGCCACCCGGGGTGGGCCTGGGCCGCGACGACGGCACCGAGCGCCAGGGCGAGGATGCCGGTGCACATCGCCAGGAGCACGGTGGTGCGGGTGCGGCTGTGCCGGGTACGGAGCAGGGTGGCGATCGCACCGGCGGCCACCAGGCCGGTGCCGGGCAGCCCCGAGGCCACGAGCTCGGGTGTCGTGAGCAGCGCCGCCCCACCGGTGGCCACCCCGACGGCGACCATCACGTCGTGGCCTCGGGCGACCTGGGCGCGCACCTGCGAGCGGTCGACCCCGGGGACGTCGGCAGCGATCTCGGCTTCTGTACGAGGCGGGTGGGTGGAGAGCCGCGTCGAGCCGAGGCCGAGCCAGGGCAGCACGTTTCCGGCGACGACCGCGACGACGTACACGACCGCCGACACGGTGACCAGCTGGACCTCGAGCGGTCCGCTGACGACACCGACCGTCGCGGCGACCACGCCGAGCGCCACACCGGAGCCGATCAGCAGGCGGTGGTCGGCCACGACGACTGCGCCGAGCAGCGCGACCAGCGCGACGGTGACGCCCACCGGCAGCATGCCCTCGCCCCACAGCGGCACCCGGGTCATGGTGGCCGATCCGCTCACTGCGGCCCACACCAGGCTCACCGCGACCATGGTCAGCGCACCGCCGGACTGGCGGCGCGAGGTGAGCACCGCCGCCGTGCCGACCAACAGGAGCGCCACGAGCCCGGCGACCCCGGCGACGAGCAGACCCGAGTCGCGGCTCGTGAAGAGCGCCCAGGCGGCGCAGAGCAGGAACACCGCGGCCGCCCCGGTCGCGGTCCCGGCGCCGTGCTGCGGCGTCCACGGCGCGAACTGGGTCTCGACGACATCGGCGACAGCCTCGACGACGTCGTCGTAGACCTTGTCGTTGGTCGGGTCGACGGTCTCGAGCGACAGCACCGTGCCGTCGGTGACTCCCTGTGCCGCGAGGCTGAGGTCGGGGTCGAGGACGCCGCCGCCACCGGCGACGAGGCGGAAGCCCTGCGAGGCGTGGGCGGCGTCGAGCACCCCCAGCTCGCGGGCGAGCTCGGGCACGATCTCGACCACCGGGATGCCGGCCGGCACCCCGAGGTCGGCCCGGCGGGTGCCCGACGACACCGAGAGCCGCACGAGCGACGCCGACGCGGCGCTGGGCTGCCTCACCTGATCGCCACCTCCCCTGTCGACGACATCACCGGCGCGGCGGGGCCGGGCGGCTCCGAGCATAGACCGGCCGGTGCCGGGGAGTGCTCCCCATTGGTCGCGGTGCGACCGCCCCCTAGGGTCGGACTTGCGAGACCGCGGGAGGGTCCGGACCTGGCGCCAACGCCATCGGTCCTCGGGACACGTAACGGACAGCGGTGGCGGGAGTCACCACCGACAGGAAGGACACGGAACATGGGTGACCAGTTCAGGGCCGGCGCAGGCGTCGTCCAGCAGAGCGCGGAGATCGTCGGCGTCGCCCGCGTCGACCTCCGTCAGAAGATCACCGCACTCCGCGCCCAGATGGAGTCGGTCAAGGCCCATTGGGAGGGCGAAGGGGCGCGCACCTTCGACGCGGTCAGCGAGGCATGGAGGGTGCAGACCCAGGACATCGTCGACGTGCTCGACACCTTCGAGGCCAACCTCACCGGCGCGCAGCGCCAGTACGACGCCGACGACGCAGCGTCGGCGTCGAGCCTCAGCAGGTACTCCAGCATGCTCGGCAGCTGACCCAGGACGCTGACCAGGACGAAGGAGACGACAATGAGCGGCAACATCAAGGTCGGCGGCGCGGGTATCGACCTGCTCGTGGGCGACATGAAGCAGGGCCTCACCGACATCGAGACCCGGCTCGGTGACATGAGGCGGGACCTCGCGCCCTACGTGAACGACTGGGACGGCTCGGCGCAGGGCGCCTACCGCACCGCGCAGGCCGAGTGGGACAAGCAGATCGAGGAGTGCAAGCTGCTGCTCGAGGACGTGCGCCAGGCCGTCATCCGGTCCAAGGAGGACTACCTCGCCGGGGAACTCCGCAACACCAACATGTGGGGCTGAGCACCCACCCCCATCGGTACCGCCGGCGTGCCGGCATCCGCGTGCGCGGGTGCCGGCGCTCGGTGTCACCATTCGCAGGACCGGGCGGAGCGCCGCCATGGGGTACCCGAAGACCAGTTCAAGGTGGCGCACCCAACCGTCCTTGAGACGCTGGGGCCCGATTCACGGGGGAGCCTGGCGCAAGGCTGGCCGCCGGCGGGGCGGCCGGGCTCGTCGGACGGGCCGGGGCGATGTCGGCCGGCTGGTCTTGCCGGTCGCCCGCCGCTCGTCGTCGGCGCGCCGTCGACCTCGGCCGGTGGCGCCGCGAGCCGCGGTGTCTCGGGTGGGGCGGGTCGTCCGGGGGTCTCGGTCGGTGGTCGGACGGGCACGACGGCGCGGTCGACGACGACAGGATCGAGGGTCGACGACGACAGGATCGAGGTCGAGTCGCTGACCATAAGGACGAGGCTGCCTGGTTCGACGGTCTGGATGACGCTTCGCCGCCGGTCTGGCGCTGAGCCACTGAGACGCGACCACGTCGATCATGAGCCGCCGGCCGGTGTTCAGCCCGAGGTGACGCGCCGCAACGCCTCGATCGTGCCCGCCGCGACCAGCCCGAGCGGCAGCGCGACCACCACGGCCAGCGACTCGGCGCGGTCGGCCAGCCGCGAGAGCCGCGGCGAGCGCCATCCGGCGCCGACCGCGATCGCGCCGACGATCGCCAGCAGGGCGAGGACGAGCGCGGCTCCGGCGACCACCCAGGTCCAGCTCGGCCGTTCGCCGAGCAGCGCCACGACGCCAGACCCGGTGAGCGACGCCGAAACCGCGACCATGGAGTATCGCGCCACCCGGTCACGCACCGAGCGAGCCTGGTAGCCGAGCGCCGTCGCCGCCACCAGCAGGACCACCCAGCACGACCAGGGCGCCAGTGTCGACGGCGGCTCCGCCGAGGCGAGCGCCCACCCGCCGAGCGCGGCGATGACCGCGAGGTATGCCGTACCCACCGACACCGACGCCCGGGCCTCGCCGACGCGCTCGCGAACGTGAGCGCTGCTCACCCGGTCGCGTTCGCCGCCGGGACGTTCCCGTACGGCCCAGACGGTCGTCGACAGGCGGTCGGCGTCGACCAGCTGGCTCGAGTCGACGTCGAGGCTCGCAGTCGGCAGCGTCCGGGCAAGCACCGGGACGAGCCCGACGACCACGGCGGCCGACGCGCCGGTCGGCCATCCGAGGAGCACCCCGATGGCGAGGATGACGGCCAGGCCACCGAGACACGCCATCGCGGTGCGCTCGGCGCGGTCTCCCGCGGCGTGCGCAGCTCTGGCCGCCGAGCCCAGACCGAGCACCACAGCACCGCACGCCGCACCGAGCACGCCGGAGACGGCAGCTCTCGACGGAGAGTCCGGTAGGGGCACGGTGAGGCCCGCCGCGACGGCGAGCGCCGGTGCCGCGGCGAGTCGTGTCGCTGCGGCGGCGACGCCCTCCCGCGGCCCGGTGAGCACACACACCACGGCGGTTCCGAGCAGCAGCGCCGCCACGACCGATCTCGCGCTCGCGGTGGCCGACGTGGGGCTCGGCAGGGCGAGCAGGGCGCCGGCGAGCGCGACGGCGGCGCACCCGACGACCAGCGTGCCGCCGAGGTCGGGGTCGACGCGGCGCCGGCTCGTCGGCGCCCCGGTCCGAGGCCGCCCGCGGAGGGTCGCCCGGCTCACCGTGGCATCGACGTCGTCCCGTCGCCGAGTGGCGTCGTCGACCGGTACCGCGGCGTGGTCGGAGGACGACGCTCGGCGTCGTGCCCCGCCGGCCCAGCCAGGTGCAGACGGACGAGCGCCGGGAGCTGCCGACGAGGTGTCGAGCGTGACCACCTCGCGCAGCACCTCGTGCGTCGTGGTCCGGACCACGGTCAGCACCGAGCCCGGCGTCAGCCGCTCGTCGAGCCGGTCGTGCGGGCCGAGCACCCGACCGCCGGCGGTGGCCACCGAGCTCGACGCCGGGCTTGCGGGGATGCCGAGCACGGCGAGGACCTCACTGACCCGAGCTCCGAGCGGCACGACCAGGTCGTAGCGTCGCTCGTCGGCCACGAGGGTCAGCTGGTGCACGATGTCGGCCACGACGCTCCCTCCCCTTGTCGGCGGATGCCGGGCGGCCCGAGCCGGATGTCCGCGCAGCACCTTAGTGCCCGGTAGCGTTGGGCCGGTCCGACTTCAGTGCGGGGAGGGATGTCGATGGCGGCGCCCGTGCGTCGCGGTGTCCGTGAGCAGGCTCCGCTCGCGCCGAGCGGGCGCGTCGTGCTGCAGCCACCGCCCGAGATCACCCCGTCCGAAGGGGCCAGTGGCCTGCTGCTGCAGGCGGTCCCGATGCTCGGGTCGTTGGGGGCGATCGGCTTCGTCGCACTGTCCACGCCGACCGCACGTGGATACATCACGGCCGGCATGTTCTTCTTGGCCAGTGTCGGGTTCGTCCTCGCCAGCGGGGTGCGTCAGCGCCAGCAGCACGCCGCCGAGGTGGTCGCCAACCGCCGCGAGTACCTTGCTTATCTCGCCGAGGTACGCGGCACCATCCGCGATGCCGCGGCCCGGCAGCGTGAGGCCGCGTTGTGGGACTACCCGGAGCCTGATGCGGTGCCCGCGATCGCCGCCGAGGGCACCCGCGTGTGGGAGCGGTCGGCATCCGACCCCGACTTCCTCCAGGTGCGGATGGGCAGCACCGCCCAGCCGCTGTGTCTCGAGCTCGAGCCACCCGAGACCGCGCCGCTGGCCCAGCTCGATCCGGTAGCCGAGTCCGGGCTGCACCGGCTGCTGTCCACGCACAGCGTCCAGCCCGGTCTGCCGGCCTCGGTGGCGCTGCGCTCGTGGGCGTCGGTCGAGGTCATCGGCGACGCGGAACCCGCCCGCGCCCTGGCCCGCTCGGTCGTGCTGCAGGCGGCGCTGCAGCACGCACCTCAGCACCTGGTCGTCGCCGCGCTGGTCTCCCGCGAGTCGCGCAGCGACTGGGAGTGGCTCAAGTGGCTCCCGCACGCGTTGAGCCCGCGTGAGAGGGATGCCGTGGGCCCGGTGCGACTGGTCGGGGAGTCGGTGCACGACCTGCTCCCGCTGCTGCCGCAGGAGCTCGTGGAGCGGCCCCGCTTCGAACCCAGTGAGCGGCCGGTCCTGCCCCACGTGCTGCTCGTCGTCGACGGCGGGCAGGTGCCACCCGGTAACGCGGTCGTGACCCCGGACGGTGTGCTGGGGGTCACCGTGCTCGACCTGCCCGAGCAGTGGGGCGAGCTCACGGCCACCAGCACGCTGCGGCTCGCGGTCGGCCGGGCCGGGACGTCCGGGACGCGTTCGGGCGAGGTCCCCATGGACATCATCAGCGTCGCCCACGGCACGGCGCACGGCGTCGCCGACCAGATCTCGGTCACCCGGTCCGAGGCGGCCGCTCGGCGCCTCGCACCACGCCACGCGGCCGACGAGCCGGAGGTGCGCGACGTGCTGGGCACGTCGACCGAGCTGGTCGACCTGCTCGGTCTCGGCGACGTGCGCGAGTTCGACCCCGACATCGGCTGGCGCCCCCGGCTGCAGCGCGACCGGCTGCGCGTGCCCATCGGCGTCGACGAGTCCGGCGCGGTGGTCGCGCTCGATTTCAAGGAGAGCGCGCAGCAGGGCATGGGGCCGCACGGACTGGTCATCGGGGCCACCGGCTCGGGCAAGTCCGAGCTGTTGCGCACCCTGGTGCTCGGCCTCGCCATGACGCACTCGCCCGAGACGCTGAACTTCGTGCTCGTCGACTTCAAGGGCGGTGCGACGTTCGCCGGGATGGCCGACCTGCCACACGTGTCGGCCGTCATCACCAACCTCGGCCGCGAGCTCAGCCTCGTCGAGCGGATGCAGGACGCCCTGCAGGGCGAGATGACCCGTCGCCAGGAGCTGCTGCGTGCCGCCGGCAACTACGCCAACGTCACCGACTACGAGCGGGCGCGGGCCCAGGGCGCCCCGCTCGAGCCCCTGCCAGCCCTGCTCATCGTCGCCGACGAGTTCTCGGAGCTGCTGTCCGCGAAGCCCGAGTTCGCCGACCTCTTCGTCGCGATCGGGCGGCTCGGGCGCTCGCTCCAGATGCACCTGCTGCTCTCGTCGCAGCGGCTCGAGGAGGGGCGGCTGCGAGGTCTGGAGTCGCACCTCTCGTACCGCATCGGGCTGCGCACGTTCTCGGCCGGCGAGTCCCGCACCGTCATCGGTGTGCCCGACGCCTACGAGCTCCCGTCGGTGCCGGGGCTGGGCTACCTCAGGCCCGACCAGACGACGCTGGTGAAGTTCAAGGCCGCGTACGTCTCGGGCCCGCCGAAGAGCCGCCGCCCCACCCCTGTCACCGACGGCGCACCGGGGGGTGTCAGCGCCGACATCCTCCCGTACACCCTCGCGCCGGTGGTCGGTGGCAGGCGGGCGACGGTGGAGGTCGCCGAGGCCGCGCCCACCGCTGCGGAGAGCCGCGCAGTGTTCGACATCGCGGTGTCCCGGATGACGGGTCAGGGCCGGCCCGCACACCAGGTGTGGCTCCCCCCGCTCGACGTCCCGAGCCCGCTGGACCAGCTCCTTCCCGACCTGGCGGTCCATCCGCGCCTCGGCCTGGTGAGCGAGTCCTGGCGTGCGCGAGGCGACTACGTGCTGCCGGTGGGCATCGTCGACCGCCCGTTGGAGCAGCGTCGTGAGCTGTGCGTGCTCGACCTCGGCGGCGCCGCCGGCCACGTCGCGGTCGTGGGAGGGCCGCGGTCCGGGCGGAGCACGATGGCCCGCACCATCGTCGCCGCGATCGCGCTCACCACCACCCCGGTCGAGAGCCAGGTGTACGTGCTCGACTTCGGCGGTGGCACGTTCACCCCGTTCGCGGCGCTCGCGCACGTCGCCAGCGTCGCGAGCCGCAGCGAGCCAGAGGTGGTCCGCCGGCTCGTGGCAGAGGTGAGAGGCATCGTCGACGCCCGGGAGCGGTACTTCCGCGCGAACGGCATCGACTCCGTCGAGAGCTACCGCCGCAGACGCGCCGAGGGCCGTGCCGACGACGGGTACGGCGACGTCTTCCTCGTCGTCGACGGCTGGCCCACGCTGCGGGCGGAGTTCGACGAGCTCGAGGCCTCGATCCAGGAGCTCGCTGGTCGCGGGCTGACCTTCGGGGTCCACGTCGTCGCCACGACGTCGCGGTGGATGGACTTCCGCACCCAGATCCGCGACGTGCTCGGTACTCGTGTCGAGCTGCGCCTCGGCGACCCCACCGACTCCGAGGTCGACCGTCGCGTGGCGGGAGGTGTGCCGCTCGGCCGCCCGGGCCGGGGGCTCACCACCACCAAGCACCACTTTCTCGCCGGCCTGCCGCGCATCGACGGCCGCGGCACCACCGACGACCTCGGCGAGGGCGTCGAGCACCTGATCGCCCAGGTCGACGCCGCCTGGACCGGCCCCAGGGCACCCAAGCTGCGCCTGCTGCCCGAGCGCATCACGCTCGACGCGGTGCGTGAGGCGGCCGGCGCGGGCGACCGACGCCTGCTGCTCGGCGTCGACGAGGCGAACCTCGCGCCGATCGGGCTCGACCTCACCGAGGAGCCGCACGTCTACCTGTTCGGCGACAGTGACAGCGGCAAGACGGCCTTCCTCCGCGCGGCTGCCCACGAGGTGGCGCGGCTCCACACCCCGGCCGAGGCCAGGCTGTTCGTCGTGGACTACCGCCGCGGCCTGCTCGGCGAGCTGCCCGACGCCCACGTCGGCGAGTACCTCACCACCGAGCAGCAGACCACCGCGGCGGTCGACGGCATCGCACAGTTCCTCCGCACCCGCCTCCCGGGGCCCGACGTCACCCCCGAGCAGCTGAGGGCCCGCTCGTGGTGGTCCGGCGCCGAGGTGTACTTCCTCGTCGACGACTACGACCTCGTGGTCACCTCGTCGGGCAGTCCGCTCCGCCCGCTGGTGCCGTTGCTGGCCCAGGCCGGCGACGTCGGGCTGCACGTCATCCTCACCCGGCGGATGGGTGGGGTGTCCCGGGCCCTGTTCGAGCCGGTGCTGCAGACGGTGCGCGATCTCGGCGCTCCCGGCATCCTGCTCTCGGGGAGTCCTGACGAGGGCATGCTCATCGGCCGGGTCAAGCCCTCGCCGCAGCCTCCTGGCCGGGCTCGGGTCGTGTCGCGCGAGATCGGCGACCAGGTGCTCCAGCTGGCCTGGCACCCACCTCGCCTCGGATGACGGCCGGCAGCTTGTCGCGAGTGGTGTCGCTGTCTGCAGTCACGATGACGTACTGCTCCTCGGTCGCGACCCGGAAGATCGTCTCGTCGGTCGCGGTGTGGAGCCCGAGGTCCGCCACGTGAGTGACGTCATGTCCGACCTCGCGCAGCGCGTCGGCGACGACCGGTGAGAGGTCGGCGTCGACCAGAAGTCTCATGCCGGCCTGGTGATCGGCACCTCGCGCTCGCTCGCCAGCGCCGCGGCGTACTCCAAGGCAGCGAAGACGTCGAGCCGCTCGAGGTACGGGTAGTCGTGGAGGATCTCCTCGACGGAACGTCCAGCAGCGAGCTGTCCGAGAACGGTGCTGACGGTGACCCTGAGGTCACGAATGCACGGGACCCCGCCCATCCGACGGGGGTCCACGGTGATCCTCTCCCAGCGCACGTGGACATCGTACGGCGCGGCGTCGGCCGATCGCGGAGGACGGACTAGGGTCCCGGCCACAGAGCCGGTGTACCGCACCCGGCGGATGGGAGGGGTGTCCTGCGCCCTGTTCGAGCCGGTGCTGCAGACCGTGCGCGATCTCGGCGCTCCCGGCATCCTGCTCTCGGGGAGCCCTGACGAGGGCATGCTCATCGGCCGGGTCAAGCCCTCGCCGCAGCCTCCTGGCCGGGCTCGCGTCGTGTCGCGCGAGGTCGGCGACCAGGTGCTCCAGCTGGCCTGGCACCCGCCGCGCCTCGGCTGACGGATGCCGGAGCCGCGACGGCCGCGAGCGAACGGCGGAGCCGCCCAGCCGCCTCGACGAGATCGTCGACGAACGCCGTCACGGACGCCGACCGCCGCGATCCGGCGCGGACCGCGACCCCGATCCGTCGGGCCGGCACGTCCTCGGGATGCATGCGCCGGAGCAGGAGATCGGGACGGATCCCGCCGACGGCCAGCGACGGGACGAGCGCGACACCGAGGCCGGCGGCCACCAGGCCGAGCTTGGCGGTCCACTCGGGCACCACGTACCGCACGTCGAGGTCGAGCGAGACGGGCAGCGCCGACTCGACGTACGAGCCCAGCACCTCACGGGACCCGGTGATCCATCGCTCGCCGGTCAGGTCGCCGAGCCTGATCGTGCGGCGGCGCGCGAGCCGGTGCCCCGGCGGCAGGGCGACCAGCCAGGCGTCGTCCATCAGTCGGCGGGTCCGGACGCCGCCCCGCTCCGCGCCGCCGGAGGTCGCGCCGTTCGCGGGCGAGCTCACGACACACAGGTCCAGGTCGCCGTCGCGAAGCCGGCGCAGCAGCGCGGGAGTCAGGTCCTGCTGCAGCGACAGCTCGACGTGGGGGTGGCGACGCTCGAATGCGGCCATCGCCTGCGGGACGAGGAACACGTTGGCGGTGGCGAAGGCGCCGAGTCGAAGCCGCCCGGTCTCGAGGGTGGTGACGGCGCGGACGTCGCGGCGTGCTCGGTCGACACGGTCGAGCACCGCCTCGGCATGGTCGAGCAGGCACCTGCCTTCGTCGGTGAGGCGGATGCCGCGCGACTCGCGTTCCACGAGCGGTGCGCCCAGCTCGCGCTCGAGCGTCGCCATCTGACGTGAGACGGCCGACTGCGTGTACCCGAGAGCGAGGGCCGCTGCGGTCAACGACCCGCAGCGCGCCGCCTCCCGGAAGACCGTCAGCAGAGTCGTGTCCACGTCGTCCTCTCGGTCGCTGTTCGAGCCATGCCGGATCGGCATGGCTTGTGTTCTCAATCATCGCTTGTCGCATGCCGTCGCTCGACCCTATCGTCGTTTGCGGCTCGCGGTGGAGGCATCCGGGAGTGGGCTGGAACGGCGCTCCGAGGGAACGAGATCGAAGGAGATGGACGATGTCGCCAAGTCGGGTCGCGGTCCTCGGACTCGGGCGGATGGGCACCGCCGTTGCCGAGCGGCTGGTCTCGACCGGCGCCGATGTCGTGGTCTGGAACCGGTCGGCGGGTCGCGTCGACGCGCTCGTGGCGGCCGGCGCGCGGGTCGCGACCACCGCCGCCCAGGCAGTCGCCGGGCGCGACGTCGTCGTCACGATGGTCGCGGACGAGCCAGCCGTGACCGACGTCCTGACCGGCCCGGACGGGGCGGCGGCCGGCATGAGCCCGGGCACCGTCGTTGCCGAGATGTCGACCATCGGGCCGGACGCGGTACACCGGATCGCGGCGCTGCTCCCCGAGAGGGTGGGACTGGTCGACGCACCCGTGGGCGGCAGCAGTGACCGTGCCGCTGTGGGCCGTCTTGCCGTGCTCGTCGGTGGGCGGCCGGAGGATGTCGACCGGGCGCTCCCGGTGCTCGACCTGCTCGGAGCAGTCCGCCGCTGCGGGCCGCTGGGCTCCGGCGCCGCAGCGAAGCTGATCTCCAACGCTGCGTCGATCAGCGGCATGACCCTGCTCGGCGAGGCACGGCGACTCGCACGGTCGCTGGACGTCGACGACGAGCTCGTGCTGGAGCTGCTGCGCGGCGGGCCGTTGGCCGGCCTCGTCGCCCGGGCGGAGAACAGCGGCGCGGGCTTCGCTGTGGAGCTCGCGGCCAAGGACCTCCGGCTCGCAACCACTCGGCGCCACGATGTCGACCCCGGCGCGACGCATCCCGTGCTCGCCGCGGCTGCGGACGTGGTGCGCGAGGTGGCTGCACGTCATCCCCGAGCCGACCTGCGCGCACTCGCCGACCCCGATCTCGTCACAGCCGTCCAGTCCTGACCTCGGAGCAACCAGGAGACAGCCATGCCCGCGACCGATCCCGCTCGCACGCCGACCGACATCCTCGAGCCGTTGCTCGCCTACGCTCGTGGCCACGCCACCGGCGACGTGTCGCACTTCGAGACCGCATTCCTGCCCACCGCACACGTCGAGGGACTCCTCGACGGGCGGCTCACCTCGTGGGACCTCGACGCCTACCGCGCTCGGGTGGTGGCGCTGTACCAAGGCCGGCCCGCTCCGGACGAGGACGACCGCGTCCGCACCATCGACCACGTCAATGTCGTCGGGACGGTGGCGACGGCGACGATGACGCTGCGCCACGGTTCGGTGACGTTCACCGACATGTTCGTCCTGCTCGACATCGACGGCCGGTGGCGGATCGCGAACAAGGTCTACCACCGGCACGAGGAGCCCTCGTCGTCGGCCGCCTAGAGTTGGCCCATGGAGCCCGTCTATCGCCCCGTCATCCATGCGGTGAAGACCTTGTTCTTCCTCCAGGGGACGCGGTTCACCCTCGAGGGTGCGGAGAACGTGCCGCGCGAGGGTGGCGCGGTGATGGCGATCAACCACACCTCCTACCTCGACTTCATGTACGCCGGGCTGCCCGCGTGGCCGCACCGGCGCTACGTGCGGTTCATGGCCAAGCAGTCGATCTTCCGGCACCGGGTCGCCGGGCCGCTGATGCGCGGCATGCGCCACATCCCGGTCGACCGCCACGCCGGCGGCCGCGCGTTCGCCGACGCGGTGCACGCGCTCAAGAGCGGCGAGATCGTCGGTGTCTTCCCCGAGGCCACGATGTCGCGCTCGTTCGAGCTCAAGGAGTTCAAGCCGGGCGCGGTGAAGATGGCCCAGGTCGCCGGGGTCCCGATCCTGCCCACGACGATCTGGGGCGGTCAGCGGGTCTGGACCAAGGAGCTCCCGAAGCACCTCGGCCGCGCCAACATCCCGGTGCTCGTCCGGATCGGCGCGCCGATGACACTCGGTCGGCGCGACGACGTGGTCGCGGCCACCGCGGAGCTCAAGGCGCGGATGCAGGCCCAGCTCGACGACCAGCAGGCCGCCTACCCGACGCTCAGCGGCGACGACCTGCGGTGGATACCGGCCCGGCTCGGTGGCACGGCGCCCACCCCGGAGGCGGCCCGGGCCGCCGACCACCACGACATGACGCGCACGCGCGACAAGTTCAACACCTGATCGGCGTACCCCGAGCCTCGGTGTCCCAGGCGGCGAGCAGCGGGAGCAGGCGGGCCGTGGGCGAGTCCGGCTCGACGGTGTAGACGACGAGGCGCTGCTCCGGGTCATGCGGCGTCATGAGCGCTTCGATCCCGAAGGTCAGCCGTCCGAACACCGGATGGGCGACCGTCTTCGCGACCGAGGTACGGTCGGTCACGCCGTGGTCCTCCCACCATCGGGCAGCGTCCGGGTCCCGCCGACGCAGCTCGGTCACCACGGCTGTCAGGGCACGATCGTCGGGTCGTCGCCCGCTCTCGAAGCGCAGGGCTCCGATGGTGGCCGCAGCGAAGTCGGGCCAGTTGACGATCCGCTCGCGGGCGGCCGGATCGAGGAAGAGCCACCGCGGGAACGATGCGCCGGGTTCGAGGTCGGCACCGAGCACGACGTGCAGCAGGGCGTTGCGGGCGAGCACCGTCGACCGGCGACCGAGCAGCAAGGTGGGGACATGGTCGAGGCTCGTCATGAGCCGCAACAGCCCGGGGTCGGGTCGCTGTGGGACCTCCCACCCGTCGGTGCGGCGCCGTACCGGTGCGGCGAGGTCACGCAGATGGGCCTGCTCCACGTCGTCCAGGCGAAGGGCACGGGACAGCGCCTGGACGACCTCGACGGTCACCGTCTGCTGCCGGCCCTGCTCGAGCCGGCTGTAGTGGTCGGCGCTCAGGCCCGCCAGGACCGCGAGCTCCTCCTTGCGCAGTCCCGGTACCCGGCGGGGCCCGGGGAACGCCGTGATCCCGGCCTGGGCCGGGGTGAGGGCATCACGTCGCGAGCGCAGGAAGGCCCCGAGGGCGGAACGGTCTGCGGGCACCGGTTCAGCGTAGGCGAGCGGATGCCGGGTCGCGTGGGTACGGTGTGCCCCGGCACCGCTCGCCCTGGTGCGGCCCGTCGCCACAGGGTGGAGTGGGGACATGACCACAACCACACCGACGGACACCACCGACAGTTCCCTGACCGGACGGCGCGCCGTCGTCACGGGCTCGACGAGTGGCATCGGTGCTGCCACCGCACGCCTGCTCGCCGCCCAGGGTGCCCGGGTGGTCGTCACCGGGCGTGACCGGACCCGCGGACAGGAGGTCGTCGACTCCATCCTGCGCGACCACGGCTGGGCCACTTTCGTCGCGGCCGACCTCGCCGGGCCCCCGGACGACCTGCGGGCCGCCGCGATGGCGTGGACCCACGCTCTCGACGGTGGCATCGACATCCTCGTGCACAACGCCGCGGTCTGTCCCGCGGTCGACACCGCGAACCTGTCCGACGAGGAGCTGGAGACCGCGCTCCAGGTCAACGTCAGGGCGCCGCACGTCCTCACGGCGGCCCTGGTGCCCTCGATGGTCGAGCAGGGCGGCGGGGCGATCGTCGTCATCGGGTCGTGGATGGCCTCGGTCGGCCACCCTTTCGTCGGCCTGTACTCGGCGACGAAAGCGGCTGCGGCTCAGCTCGCCCGCAGCTGGGCGGCGGAGTTCGGGCCGTCCGGCATCCGGGTCAACACCATCGCTCCGGGCGCGACGCGGACGCCGGTCAACGACGGGGCCGACAAGGTGGTCGTCCGGATGACGGCCGGCACGCCGGCCGGGCGCCCCGGGCGGCCCGAGGAGGTCGCGGCCGCGGTCGCCTGGGTCGTGTCGGACGGAGCGGGCTACGTGCACGGTGCGCTGATCCCCGTGGACGGCGGCATCCTCGCCACCCGTCCCGCCTGAGCGAGCGGCTCGGAGGCAGCTCGGGCATGGAGGGCCGCGAGGCGGCGGCATCGTCCAGGACGCAGCTCAGACCGGGTGGCCGAGGTGCGCGAGCGCCATCCGTAGTAGGACGCCGTGGCCGCGGTCCATCTCGGCCTGCACCGCCGGGTCGAGCGCCTGCTCCGGGGTGAGCCAGGTGAGGTCGAGTGCGTCGTGTTGGGGCGCGCAGTCACCGTCGACCGGCACCACGAACGCCAGGGACACCGCGTGCTGCCGCGGGTCGTGGAACGGCGTCACTCCCGGGGTCGGGAAGTACTCGGCCACGGTGAACGGCTGCGGGCTGGCCGGGACCCGCGGCAGCGCCATCGGCCCGAGATCCTTCTCGAGGTGCCGCAGCACGGCGTCGCGCACCCGCTCGTGGTGCAGCACCCGCCCCGACACCAGCTCGCGGCTCACCCGGCCCTCCTCGTCGAGCCGGAGCAGCACACCCACCGCGGTGACGGACCCCCGGTCGTCGACCCGCACCGGCACGCAGTCGACGTACAGGATCGGCAGCCGGGCCCGCGCCGAGTCCAGCTCCTCCCGGCTCAACCATGCGGCATCCCGGTCCAACTCCACAGGGGTCATGGCGCCGATTCTGCCAACCCACGTGCGACCGCTCTGCGTCGCCCGGCTGCGTCGCCCGGGCGCCTCACCCGCGCCCATCCCGCTGCACGCGAGGGCCGGTCATCGATCGTGGGCGCCGGTCCGGCGCGGATGCCGGTCGGGGACCTCCTCGACCGCGTCGAGCAGCACGGACAGGTGGTCGGCAGTGGTGGCGGGTGACATGAGGACGACCCGAAGGTGGCGCGTGCCGGACACGTCGGCGGTACCGATGTGGAACCGGCCATCGTCGAGCAGCGCCGCGCGGATGGCGTCCTGGTCGGTGTCGGGCCCGCCGTACCGGAAGCACACGATGTTGCTCTCCGGGCGGTAGGGCACGGTGTAGCCCGGCCGGGTCTGCACGAGCTGCCACAGCGTCTGCGCCAAGGCGTACTGCCGCTCGACGTACTCCCGCAGACCGGCTTCGCCCTCGATGGCAAGGGTGAGCAGGATCTTCAACCCGAGCTAGGCCTTGGTCGTCTCGATCTGGAGACCGATCACGTCGTCGCCGCTGGGATTGCTCAGCTCGAGGTAGGACGCCTGTTGGTGAAAGGTCGCCGCGAGGTCGTCGGTGCGGCGCACCAGTCTCGCCGATCCGCCGCACCAGTCTCGCCGATCCGCCGCAGGTCGTCGTGCAGGCCGGTGGCCGTGGCGCAGGCAGACGCCACCACCGCCATCGGTCTGCGGCCCTCGGCCGCTACCCGAGCCATCGCGGTCTTGACGCTGTCGGGGCGTACACGGTCGAGATGATCGACGTCGACCGTGGGTCAGGACACCTCCTGCCGTCTCGGGTGACCATCCGGCGCGCGCCGTCATCCACTCCAGCACCGCGAGCTCTGCGGAGGCGGCTCCGCCTCCCATCTCGTAGACCGACATGGGCTGGTTGACGACTCCATGCACGAGGTCGGCGACCGCTGCACCCACTCCGGGCACGGCGACCTGGTGACACATCTGCCGAGGGTGGTGGAGGTGGACGCCGTGTTCCAGGTACGCCCTCGACCAGGCACCCAGCGCGTCGTCGGCGAGTCCACCGTCGCGGATGACGCCAGCCAGCTCGAGCCGGCGCGTCACCTCATCCCGTGGACGACACCGGCTCGGATGCCGTGGGCTCGAACCTGACGGGCTCGTCGAACGCGGCCCGTCGTGCAGCACGTCGCAGCGCGCCGAGCACCGCACGCCCGGTGAGCGAGATCAGCACGGCGTTGGTCAGCGCACGGCCGAGATCCCAGCCCAGGCTGGTCGCGAGCGAGAACACCAGGAAGCGCTGGAGGTTCTCGGCCACCGGCGCACCGGGCACGAACGACAGCTCGCCGGCCATCCCGGTCGCGAAGGGCCAGAACGACAGGTTGAGCGCCAGCCCGTAGAGCAACCCGGCGAGTGCGCCGTAGCCCGCGAGCAGAGCGATCTCGGCGCGACCGCGCGCCCGCGGGAGCAGTCCCGCGCCCCACCCGACCCAGGCCGCACCGAGCATCTGGAACGGCAGCCAGGGCCCGACCCCGCCGGTGAGCAGCGCCGAGGCGAGCAGCGTCGTGGCCCCGAGCACGAACCCGAACCCGGCACCGAAGACGCGCCCGCCGAGCACGAGCAGGAAGAACACCGTCTCCAGGCCTGCGGTTCCGGCACCCAGCGGGCGCAGCGCAGCACCCACCGCCGACAGCACACCGAGCATGGCCACGGTCTTGACGTCCATGCCTCCCTCGCTGATCTCGGCGAGCACCACGGCCAGCAGCAGCGGAAGCACGAGCGCGAACACCAGCGGCGCGTCGGTGCTGTGGGCCAGCCCGGATGCCGGGTCGGCGAGCAGCGGCCATCCGAACGCGACCACACCGGCGAGACTGACCAGCGCGATCGCGGCCGTCGACCGTGGCCGAAGCCGCACGAGCCGGGGCCGCACCGGCCGGGCCAGCGTGGCACGAGGTCGCCCAGGCCCAGGCCCAGGCCCAGGCCCAGGCCCAGGCGCCGGCCCAGGCGCCGGCCTGGTTGCCGGCGTGGTGAGCCGCGCCTGCGGTGGCGCCCCGGTCGGCGGCGCGGCGTCCGGGGCGGGTGAGGCGGGCGTCATCCGGGCACCTCGGCGAGAGCCGCCCGCACCTGGGCGACCGTGAGCCACTCCTGCGGGGCGAGCACCTTGGCCACCTGGGGGGCGAACGCCGGCGAGGCGACCACGACCTCCGCGGTCGGCCCGTCGGCGACCACCTCGCCGCCGGCCAGCACCACGACCCGGTCGGAGACGTCGGCGACGAACTCCACGTCGTGGCTCGACACCGCGACGGCCCGCCCACGGGCCGCGACGCCCCGCAGCACGTCGGCGAGCGCCGCCTTCGCCGCCGGGTCGAGGCCGCGGGTCGGCTCGTCGAGGAGCAGCACCCGCGGGTCGGCGGCCAGCTGCACGGCAAGCACGAGCGCGAGCCGCTGGCCCTCGCTGAGGTCGCGCGGATGCCGGTCGGCGGGGATGCCGGGCGCCACCTCGGCGAGCAACGCGGCGCAGGTGCCGGGTGCTGCGCCGCTCTCGCGGTCGGCCTGGGCGCACTCCCCGGAGACGGTGTCGAGATAGAGCAGGTCGGCAGCGTCCTGCGGCACCAGGCCCACGCGGGAACGCCGCTCGCGCGGGCTGAGGTCGGCGGGGCGGGCCGGTGCGTCATCCGTGGTGGGCCCGGCGACCTCGACCGTGCCCGCCGTCAGGCGACCACTGCCCTGCAGCGCCCAGAGCAGCGAGGACTTCCCCGAGCCGTTGCGCCCCATCAGCGCGCAGACCTCGCCGGCCCGCAGCTCGAGGTCGACGCCGGCCACCGCGAGCACGTCGCCCGGATGCCGCACCACCACTCCGCGCGCCCGCGCGAGCGTGGGTCCGGCGGGTCCGGCGGGTCCGGTGGGTCCGGTGGGTCCGGTGGGTGCGGCGAAATCAGGCGTGGGTCCGGCGGGCCC
>JBOFBK010000230.1:0-9222 GCA_051645525.1 Dermatophilaceae bacterium
TCGGCGATGCGCGCCCCGATCTTCTCGTCGTAGACGACCTCGAGCCGGGCGAAGCGTCGTACTCGGCGGGCCTGGCGGCGAAGCGACTGACGACGTTGCTCGACGACATCCTGCCGCTGAACGTCTATGCTCGCGTTGCGATGGTGGGCACCACGGTGATGCAAGGGTCGATCGTCGACCAGTTGCGCACGGGGCGCGAGGCGTGGGTCAGTACCGAGCGCTTCAAAGTGACGACGACGCCGGCGATCGCAACGGGCGACGACGGTACGCGCCGCTCGATCTGGCCCGAGAAGTGGCCACTTCCCTTCCTCGAGTCGATCGAGCACACGCGGCAGTACGCGAAGAACTACGGCCTGTCACCGCTCGGCGCGGACGGGGACTACTGGGGGCCCGGCGACTTCGCGCGTCGGCCGATCGGCGCGCTGACGCACCTGCTCGTGAGTGTCGACCCTGCGGTAACGTCGCGGAGGTCCAGCGACTACACCGGCATTGCGCTGCTCGGGTGGGACGCGGCGGCGCGACTCGTGACGGTGCTCGGCTGCTGGCAGGTGAAGCTCGCACCGGATGAGTTGCGACTGCGCGTGCTGCGTGTACTGGACGAAGCGCTCGAGCGGTGGAACCGCCCGGCGTTGGTCCTGGTCGAGGTGAATCAGGGTGGGGACCTTTGGCCCCGGATCTTCCACAGCATGCCCGTGCGCGTGAAGACCGTGCACCAGTCGCAGAGCAAGGAGATTCGCGCGGCTGACGCGCTCGCGCACTATCAGCGAGGTCGCGTTGTGCACGCGGAGGGCGTGGCGCTGACCGAGGCGGAGGGCCAGATGGTCGCGTTTCCCAACGCGGCACACGACGACATGGTCGACGCGATCGGTTCGGGGGTGCGCTACTTCCTGACGCGCAAGGCCAAGGCGCAGCCAGCGGGCGCGACGGCGGTTGGTTACGCGAGTTGACATACAGCATGGCGCGTCACTATGATTAGAGCATGAGCACCGCAACCACCCGCCGCGCCAGCCGCTACGTCCGCTTCTGCCGTGCGCTTGATCGCGTGCCGATGGACATGGTCTGCTGGATTGTCACCCTCGCCGCAGTCGCCTTCGTGCTGCTGCTCGCAGTGCAAGAGGCGACGTTTCTGCCGG
The DNA here is from genome assembly GCA_051645525.1 of Dermatophilaceae bacterium. Taxonomy (GTDB): domain Bacteria; phylum Actinomycetota; class Actinomycetes; order Actinomycetales; family Dermatophilaceae; genus JBOFLG01. The sequence continues at coordinate 1,134 of JBOFBK010000230.1, forward strand.
CGTGGATCCCGGCCATCCCCGCGGAGGTCACGACGGCGCGCTAGGATGCGCACATGGCCGACGCCCCCGAGAACCTCGACGACCTGCACCGCGACCTGAAGCGCGCGCTGCGGATCATGGACGAACGGCGTGGGAGTTACATCAAGGGCCGCGAGTACTACGACGGCACGCGCAGCGAAGTCGCTGCGTCGAAGCACGTTCGCAAGATCATCAAAGAGAACGCCGAGTTCTACCCGATCTCACTCGCCCACATACCCGTCGATGTGGTGGTCGACATGCTGGAACTGACCGCCCTCACGGTTGACGGCGCCGGAAGTGACGCGCTCGAATTGATCGCCGAGCGCAACGACATCGACGACAGCGCCGAAGACTGGACGCGGAAGGCCGCCTACTTCGGCGACTACTACGTCATCGTCGACCCCGCCGAGGAAGACGATCGCGGCGTCGTTGTCGAGTCGGTCCGCTGGGTAGGCAGTTCTCCGTTGAGCACAGTGGTCGTCTATGACGAGGCCGACGAGCGGACCCCGCTATACGGCGCGAAGGTGTGGCGCAAGGCGAACGCGTGGCACGCGCGGCTGTTCTACGCGGACTGCACCGTGCAACTCGTGGCCAACTCGAGCGGCCTCGAGGCCAAGGCGCAGGCGTTCGAGCTCGACTTCGTCGACGAGGTCGAAGATGCATTCGTCACCCACGACGGCGGACGGCCGCTGGTGGTGCACCTGGCTATTGACGGCCGCCCCTACGGCACGCCGCTGCACCGCAAGGCGTGGGGCGCACAGGACGCGATCACGAAGATCAGCGCATCCAACCTCGCGAATATCGAAGCGGTCGCCCTGCCCTCACGGTGGGCGCTGCTGGATCCGGCTGCGGAGATCGACGACGACATCGACGACGACTTCGGCACCGACGCACCCGGTACCTCAGCAAGCAAAGCCGACGCGCAGACCACCGCCACGGCGGGCAGCAAGCTGCGCACCGGTGCCGGCGCCATGGCCTTCCTCCGCGGCATCAAGCAAGTGGGCACGTTCGAGAACGGCGACGGCAACGTATTCCTCACCAACCTCGACTGGTACGTCCGCGCTATGGCGGTCGCGTCGGGAGTGCCGCTGTTCGAGTTCGACCTCGGCGGCGAGCAGCCCTCCGGCGAGTCGCGCCGCCGAGCGATGGCACGCGCGCTGAAGAAGGCCAAGCGCGTGCGCCGCGCCGCTGGCGGCTTCCTCGAGTCGATCGCCGAGCTGACACTCGCAGTGCTCGGGCAGGGCGGGCAGACCGCGACCGCCACGTACTACCCGATCGAGACCAGCACCGACACTGAGGGCATCGAGCTGGTCGCCGCGAAGATCAAGGCCGGGGTGCCGGTGCGCGACGCGCTGCTCGAGGCGGGTTACACCGTCGACCAGGTCGACGGGTGGTGGCCCGAAGGCGCGCCCGCCGTCACCATGGACATGCTCGCCATCCTCGGCGCGGCGCTCGCGCAGCTCGGCACGGCGAAGACGCTGGGAGTCGTCACCGATGAGGAGCTGCGAGACATGCTCCCGACGCTGCTCACCGGCGCGCGTGGCGAGACGATTGCGCCCGAGGTCGACACGCTGCCTCCCGAGGTCCAGGCCGACGCAAGCGTCGCGGGCGATCTGCGGCTACAGGCCGAGGCGTTGGGTCAGCTCATTCGCGCTGGCGCCGACCCCGAGCAAGCCGCAGCGAAGGTCGGACTCGAGGGTCTCGAATTCCCGAACGTTCCGGTCACGGTCCGTATCCCCGAGTCCGAAGCGACAGCACTTGAGGGCTCCGCGCCGACCCCGCCCCTCGCGGTGTAGCGCGTGTCCGAGCTGGAGGACGAGCTCGCCCGACTCGAGGCGAGCGTGGTCGACTCTGGTCGCGTGGCACGATGGCTTGCGAGTGTCGAAGCGCTGCGTCAGTTGCTCGCCGTCGAGTCGCGTGATCTTCGCCCGATCATCCTCGCCATGGCCGCGCCGCGGGTGGAAGCCGCCGCACTGGCTGCGGTGCGTGACGCATACAGCATCGGCGCTAACGACGCCGCGGGCATCATCCGCGAAATCGGCCGCGGCGAGATCGGCTCCACCGGAAGCCCCAGCCGCGACGCACTCGGCACGGTCGCCGGGCTTGATCGTCGCGGACGTGAAGCGCTGACGGCCGCGAAGACGCTCGCGCGACTGCAAGGCGTGGCGATCGACGACGCGCTCGCGCCTCTGTTCGGTCACGCCAACAGCATCCGCGCCAGCGTGTCAAGCGGCGTCACCATGGGCGCCGCCGAAGGCGTAACGGCCGTCGCGGACGCGGCAGGCCTGCCGACCGTCTGGGTCGCCGAAACGAACGCCTGCGTCCACTGCCTCGCCTACTCGGGACAGGTCGCCGCGGTGGGCGAGCCGTTCCCGGGCGGGCTCACGTACGGGCGCAAGAGCTACCGGCCCGACCCGTTGCCCGTGCCGCCGCAGCACCCGAACTGCCGGTGCACCGTCGAGCCACTGCGCTCAGCGGACTACGCCGAAGCGTTGCGACGTGAAGCTGATCGCTCGGTGCTACGTGGCTTCAGCCTCGAGAGCGAGAGCATGGCGACCCGCATCGACGCGGCACGCCGGCTCATCGACCGTGGCGTCGACGCGCCGCAGAGCGTCATCGACTTCGCCGCGCGCAGCATCCGCGCCGGCGGCTTCCCGACGCGAGGCCGCCCGGAGTAGCACGTGACGCGCTACTCGCAGTGTAGAATCCGACCGAGTCTCCCCGAATGAAAGGATCTCCCCGCACATGCCAACCCTGAACGACGATCGCGACGACGACCTGAACGACGAGCTCGAGCCCGACATCGACGGCGGCGAGCCCGACGAGGATGAGCCGGACGACCTCGCCGAGTTGTCCGAGGACGAACTGAAGGACGAGCTGCGGAGGACACGCGAGCGCCTCAGCAAGGCGTCTGGGTCCAGCAAGGCGAAGCGCACGCGCATCCAGAAGCTCGAAGCGGACCTGACCGCGGCGCGCGTGGCCAGGGCCGCGCCGAAGCCGAAGACGGACGGAGGCGATAAGCCTGAGCCGGTCGACGTTGAGGCGATCAAGGCCGCAGCGCGTGCCGAGCTGAAGGCCGAATCGGACGAGCGCGTCAAGAAGGTCGAAGCGCGTGGCGCGCTGCGCGCAGCCGGCATTGACCCCGCTCGTGTCGGGAAAGCGGTCGGACTTCTTTCGCTCGACGACCTCGACGTTGACGACGACGGGGAGGTCGAGGGCCTCGACGACGCCATCGACGACCTCCGCAGGGAGTGGCCCGAGCTGTTCCCCAAGGGGTCCGGCGCGCGGCGTCGCTCAGTAGCCGGCGCGAAAGACTCGGACGGGACCGGCGCTGCGCGCACCGGCAGGAAGCCGACCGCGACCGAGCTTCAGGTCGCCGCCGCGCTCGGTCGCCCCATTCGTCGCTGACTGACACCTCGGCCCCGCCGTGACGACTACTCCACGTCACGGCGGGGCTTTCGTGTATGCTTCACCGCAAGACCCCCAGCGGTCCACACCCGGCAACGGGTACGCGCTCTAGTCGCGGGAGATTCGCTACTTGCCCCACCGTGGGCAGAGGGGGGCCACCGTGGCTCGCAACATCGTCGACGGGACCGGATGGCTCGTCGAGAATCGGGAGTCGAACGTCGTCAAGGCGTACGTTCGCCAGTCCGCCGTCATGAACAACTTCCGTCGGATCAACATGACCGCCGCGACGGTCGTCATCCCTCGGATCCAGGACATGGCCGTCCAGTTCCTCGCGAAGGGCGCCGCCTACCCAGAGGACGCCTCGTCCGCCAGCACGGTGACGATGACCGCCGAGAAGATCGCCGGCTCGCTCCGCATCGCAGAGGAAGACGTTGAGGACGACAAGCTCGCCGACTACGTGGACGAGAAGAAGACGACCGCTGGCTCTTCGTTCGCGAAGCTCGTCGACAACGCCGCGCTCGGCACGTCCGCTGCGAAGTCGGGCGTCACCGTCCCGTTCACCTCTATCTACCGGTCGCTGACCACGGCTGACGCCGCCACCGGCTACACGGCAGACGCGAACGTGCTGACCGCCAACGCCGCCGCCTGGGCGGGCTCGGGTGGCTACACGCAGATCTCGCAGCTGCTCGCGCGCATCGAGGATGGCGACTACTTCGACGACGGCGACCTCGCCATCATCGCGTCGCCCGCCTATCGCCCGCTCCTTCGCGACGTGCGCGACACGACCGGCCGGCCGATCTTCGAGACCGACTACATCAACGGTCGCGAGGTCACCCGCGTCATGGGCATCGATGTCACCTTCACGCGCGGCGCTCGCGTGACCGCTACGCCGGCGATCAACCCGGTCGGCGGCGCCGGCGTCAAGGGCACCGCAGGCAACTCGCTGCTCTTCGTCATCCAGAAGAACGCCGCCGTCATCGGCGTCCGCAAGGACCTCGAGTCGGTGTACATCCCGGGCCGCGACGGCACTTCGGCGATGACCGACGAGGACATCCTCAAGGTCCGCGCGCGGATCGCCGCTGGTGCCACCGTGCCCGGCGCGCACGCCGTGCTCGAGCTGATCGCGTAGCAATCCCCAGGGACGGGCGGCAGCACCGCCGCCCGTCCCGCCCCGCGACTGAACGGAGACACGCGCATGAGTGAGCAGAATCTGGCCGAAGCTGAGATCATCGCGCAGCGGTCCAGCGACATCGATGCCGACAGGGCACCGCGAAACCAGCATCTCAAGGTGATCGTCTACCCACCCGGCCCCGAGCCGACCGAAGAGAACGGGTACTCGCACGAGGCGGACTTCGCCGCGGTGCGTCAGTACATGACCTCGCAGGGCCTTCGCCCCACGGGTGACGTTCGGGTCAAGTCGATCAAGCCGTACGGCCCTGGGGGGCTATCCTGGGCCGTCACCTACGCCGTCAATGCGCAGTCGGCGGAAGTCGCTGGGGACGAGGAGGTCTCCGTCGTCACGGGCAACGAAGACCCGGACGGCGACGGGTTCGTCACCAGTAAGACCACCCCGGCGGACGGCAGCAAGTAGCCGAGGGCACAGGACGGGGCGGATGGACAACGGGGAGGCGTCCATCCGCCTCGCTTCACGATAGGAGCAGCTGTGGCTGACGACTTGATGGCGGTTGATCGCAGCGAATCCGCCGCGCGCGGCCACCTCGTCTGGCGTGAGCTGCCCGAGGGGGGCGTCGGCCCTGCGGGTGCGGACGGCTACGCGCGTCCCGCCCCGTCTGGGGAGGCGTTGCTATCCCGCCTCGACACTGGGCGATCGGTCGTGCTGCACGGCATTGGGGACTCAACCACGACTGACACGTCCGAGATGTTCGGCGCGCTCGGCGCGCGACTGCAAGCACGCTTCCCGGGGCACCGGCTGCTGTGGCACGCCTGGTCCGACGCGGGACAGTCGTGGCCCGCGCTGCCGACCGTGTTGGTCGAGTCGGCGCAGGGGACCGCGCCGCGTGGCATCCGCTTCGTGTCGTTCACCTCGTTTCGCCACACCAACCCGCGAGCGCTGACGGGCGACGTTGACGCGCGCGTGCACTACTCCGCCGCCGAGGCCGCGCCCGCGAACGGGTCGATGGATCTCATCGGTCGCCAGGTCGACGGCTCCACCGGCCGGCAGTTCAGCCTTGCTACCAACTTCGCGGGCTTTGCCCGCTACCGCTACTCCGTCGATGGCACGACGTGGGTGGAGAAGCTGTCCACGGCAGCAATCCCGCTGACGCCGAACGTGCCCCTCTGGTTGCGTGTCACGCACCAGCGCGACAACGGCGCGGCTGGCAACACGGTCACGTTCTACACGTCCACGGACGGGGCCGACTGGACTCAGCTCGGGGCGCCCGTTGTCACCGCCGGCACCGTCGTGTTGCACCAGTCGACGGGGCAGTTCTTCTCCGGTTACTTCGCCCCCTCATCCCGCACAAACGCGACGATCTACTGGATCGACGTGCGCGACGGCATCGACGGCGTGCAGCGGATGGTGCCGCCGCTCCTCGAATCGTGGGGCATCGAGTCGGGCTCGACCGCGCAGACCATCGTCGGCCCGCCTGTGATCTACATCGTCAACGCTTCCGCAGCGGGGCAGACGATCGGGTACTTCGATGACCCGACCCGCCGACCCCGAGTGCTGTGGCCCTCGGGCGCGTCGGTCGCGATGGTGAACCTCGGCCACAATCAAGGCGCCAGTCTCGGCGCCGGTCTCCTTTCTGCGTACGCGGCGCTTGTGGCGAACGTGCGGGCCGCGCTGCCGGGTGTGCCCGTACTGTCGCTGTCGCAGAACCCGGTTGCGCTCGGCACCACAGTGACGACTGACCTCGACCTCCGGGTCACGCGCCGCGCGCAGCTTGCCACCTGGTCGGCTGCTGAGCCCACCGTGGAAGCGGTCGACACTGCGGCGCTGTGGCCGAGTTCGGCGCTGATTGCCGAAGGTGTGCTCGACGCGGATGGGCTGCACCCCACCGCGGTTGGCGCGGCCCTACAGGCGGACGCGATCGTGCGGCACGCGTTCGGCAACGGCGTCGCCGCGGTTGTCGACGGCGGCCCGGTGCTGTTGGTCGGTCCAGCCGGACCGGCTGGCGCCACGGGGGCGACCGGTCCAGCCGGCGCTGGCGCTCAGAACGTGTTCGTGCAGCCGACTGCGCCGACGTTCACGCAGAACGGAATCTGGGTCGACACCTCGGGCGGCAACATCAAGATCATGATCGAGACGGGGTTCTGACGTGGCACTACAGAACGCATTCGGTGACATCGCCCTGGCGGCGAAGCAGGACGAGCAGACCGCCCTCCTCGGACGCATACCCGCTCAGGTGGGTGGCCGGCTTCCCGTGGACAGCGCGCCCGTCGCTGTACGCCGTGACGCCGACACGGCGTCCGTCGTTGACGGCGCGGCTCACGCGCTGAACACCGACCAGGCCGGACGCCTGAAGGTCGCGGTCCAGCCTGGCGACATCGCGCCCGTCGTTGGCACAATCACCTCCGCGACTTCGACTGTGGTGGCCGACGTGTCCCGCGCTTCGAATGTCGTCATCGACGTAGACGGGACCTTCGCCGGGGTGAACTTCACCTTCGAGGGGCAGGTGCCCGGGGGTCTCACCTGGAAGACCCTCCAGGCGGTCCGCTCGAACGCGAACACGATCGAGACGGCATCCGGGGTGCTCGGCGCTTCCCCCGCCTACTCGTGGGAGCTGTCGGTCAACGGGTACACGTCGGTCCGTGTACGCGCGACGGCGTGGACCTCAGGCACGGCGACAGTGCGCATCCAGCCCGGGGCATACGCGACCGAGCCGATCCCCGCCGCGCAGACCCACGCGGTCACCGGCTCGGGCAACTTCAACGTCGTACCTGTCGCCGGGACTGCGTACGCGCTGACGACCGCCGCGACCACAAACCTGGTCGTACCGCGGAACGCAGCCGCGTCGCTGTACGAGCTGACCGTGTTCAACCCAAGTGCGGCGGTGGTCTTCGTGAAGCTCTACAACAAGACGACCGCCCCCGTGCTGGCTACCGACGTTCCGCTGGTCGTGCTCCCGGTCGCAGCGGGCGCGCTGGGGTCATTCGCGTTCGGGTTCACCGGCAAGCGGTTCTCAACCGGAGTCGCGATGGCAGTCACGGGCGCGGCGCCGAACACCGACGCAACCGCCGTCGCGGCCGGTATCCTGATCTCGGCAACGTATCTCTAGGAGTCGCTCATGCCATTCGTCGAAGACCCGATCGGCTCCGGCCTGTACGTACTCGCCGGCGAGGTTGAGGCGCCACTGCCGGGCCGCCCTTGGGCTACCATTGCGGAGGTCGAGCAGCTGACCGGCCAGGTCGTAACGTCGGCGACTCGAGTGCAGGCCGTAACGTCGATTGAGCTGCACTGCGGCTTGATCGAAGGCGTATTGCGTGCCGACGTGGCAGACCGCGATCTGTACTGGCTGAAGCTTGCCACCGCCTACCAGGCGGCGTGGCTATCGGCGCAGCCGGACTACCTCGAACGCAACGCTGTGTCTACGGCGGCGCAAGACGGGCAGTCCGCCACGATGGGGAACGCGGACTGGCTGACCCTGGCGCCGCTCGCACGGAAGGCGATCAAGCGGCTGTCGTGGCGCGGGCCTCGCAGCGT
>JBOFBK010000231.1:0-2618 GCA_051645525.1 Dermatophilaceae bacterium
GGGTGGTGAGGTCGAGAGGTCGGAGTACGCGGTCCATCTCGGCACGCAGCGCGACATCGACCTGCTTGAGCAGGTAGCCGGTGGCGTGGTCCAGGTCGACCGCAGTAGTGGGGTCGTCACGTCGAACCTGCCGGCTAGCGCCCATGTCAGCATCATGACATAGTCTCTGAGAATGTCAGGACACTGACAGCAAGCCGTCGGAATCACGACGACCACGGAGCACGTCATGACCTCGAACACCGACCCCAGAACCGCTCCGGCAGTGCCGAGCCCAACCGGTATCGACGTCCTCGGACTACAGGTGCGCGACCTCGCTGAGATCGTCGCGCCGCCGGCACCAGGTCCGTTCGGGGTGCAGTTCACTCTGCGCGACCCCGACGGCTACCTGCTCACCGTGCACGGACGGGCCGGCGGAGGAGCGGCAAGACCCGCGCATGGGTCGACGTGGTCAGCCTCGAACACACCAGGGCCGGCGTCGACGGCGGGTTCGTCCAGGCCGACCACGGTCGATCGACCCGGCTGTCCCGCCTCGACCGTGGCGACGTCGTCGTCATCTACTCACCGCGCACCCGGATGCGGGCCGGTGAGGCCGTGCAGCAGTTCACCGCATGGGGCACGGTGGCGGATGACGAGTGCCACCAGGTGCGGATGACGCCGTCGTTCCAGCCGTGGCGGCGCCACGTGCGGTGGCTCGACGTCGAGCCGGCGCTTGTGCGGCCGCTCCTGGGCCGGCTGACGTTCCTCCGGGGCCGCGACCGGTGGGGGATGGTGTTCCGGCGTGGGCTGTTCGAGATCCCGGTCGAGGATGCCGCCGTGATCGCCGAGGCGATGGGCGCCGACCGGCGCTGACTCATGGAGGCGGGCGGGCGCCATCCGGGCTGACGGTCACCCCTGCCGAGGTGGGGAGCGGTGTCGAGACCCGTCGCCATCACCCGAGCCGCGAGCCCGGTGTCGGGTCGGCGACATCACCGATAGTTCATATCGGGTCGCCCGTTCGACGATGGCGAGCCGCACGTCTCCCGAATAGCACCGTTCGTGCACTTCTGGCCGGCAATCGCAGTCGCGGGCCGGCTCGACGTCAGGAAAGACACCGATCGGTGATGTTACCGTGTTGCGGGGCGGCCGGAGTCCGGACCCCGTCAGCCCGAGCCTCGCCGATCGGCGACCTGAGAGGTGGACCAGTGACCACGTCCGACACGGCGAGCCTGGGTGGCGCGATCCGGAAGCGACGTCGCGACCTCGGCCTGACCCAGGTCGAGGTCGCTGATCTCGGCGCGGTCTCGGTCAAGTTCCTCATCGACCTCGAACAGGGCAAGCCGTCGGTTCGCCTCGACAAGGTGATGGACGTCCTCGACGTGCTCGGTCTGGAGCTGCGGGTCGAGGTTCGCCGATGACCAGAGGCGCTGCCGCCGGACGCGACGTCCGTGTCTCGGACGCGGATGTGTACAAGCAGGGGACTCTTGCCGCACGACTGCAGCGCCGGCCCGGCGAGGTGGTGTTCAGCTACGACCCCGAGTACCTCACGGCGGGTCTGCCCGCGGTGGCCACGTCGCTGCCGCTGACGCCGGAGCCGGTCGTCGTCCGTGCGGGAGGGGTGCCGCCATACTTCGCCGGGCTGCTCCCCGAGGGCAGGCGGCTGAGCGGCCTGCGACGAGCGGTCAAGACCTCGGCGGATGATGAGCTCGGTCTGCTTCTCGCGGTCGGACGGGACCCGGTCGGAGACGTCCAGGTCGTCCCTTCCGGTGAGCGGCCCGAGGTCGGTGAACCGCTCATCACGGTGGAGCGCGACTTCTCCGAGGTGAGCTTCGGCGACATCCTCACCGAGTCCGGTGTGGTCGACCCGACGGCGCTGGCCGGGGTGCAGGACAAGGCGTCGGCGCGGATGATCTCGGTGCCGGTCGGGATGGGGTCGGGCCGGTTCGTCCTCAAGGTGGACCCACCGGAGTACCCGCACGTGGTGGCGAACGAGGCGTACTTCATCGGCGTGGCGTCACGCGGCGGCATCCCGACGGTGCGCGCTCGAACGGTCCGTGACCGCACGGGGCGGCCGGGACTGCTCGTCGACCGGGTCGCCGGGCCGGATGGCGGCGTCGACTCCCTCGCCGTGGAGGACGGGACCCAGGTGCTCGGGCTGTACCCGGCCGACAAGTACCGCGTCACCACCGAGGAGCTCCTCGACGGCCTGGCGCACCGGTGTGCCGCGCGGCCGATCGCGCTGCGCGACCTGTTCCGCCAGGTGGTGTACGCGTGGGTGACCGGCAACGGTGACGTCCACGCCAAGAACGTGTCGATCCTGTCGAGCCCGACCGGGGAGTGGCGGATCGCGCCCGCGTACGACCTACCCTCGACCCTTCCGTACCGCGACCACACCATGGCGCTCAGCGTGGGGGGCCGGCGCGAGGGACTGTCGCGGCGGTCGCTCCTGGCGTTCGCGGAGTCGATCGGCCTCACCCAGCGCGCGGCGCGGCGGACGCTGGACGACGTGCTCCTGGCGACCGAGGGGGTCGTCGGCGACATCGAGGACGGCGTCGTGCCGTTCCCGGGGCCGGTGCTCCGGACGTGGGCGCGCGCACTGCGCAACCGGCGGAAGAGCATCATGGCGTAGCACCGGGCGGGCA
>JBOFBK010000232.1:0-8153 GCA_051645525.1 Dermatophilaceae bacterium
TGTTCGGTCTGGTGGCCGGGTTGCCGCACGGCTCGATCGACCATCGGATCGCGGTCGCCCTGACCGGGTGGCCCGTCCCTGGTCGTGGTGGTCGTCTACGCCGCGACCGCGGCGTCGACGTGGGTCCTGCTCCGCAGCCACCGGCGCCACCTTGATCATCCAGCTCGCCCTGACCGTCCCCCACATGGTCGTCGTGCTGTGGCTGGACCGCGGCGCACACCACACCACGACCTCACCGTCATGACCTGTCGGTACCGGCGCGTGATGACCCTGCCGGCACCGGATGACGACCGCCGCGGGCGGCGCCCGAGCGCCCGAGTCCGGTACGGCCGTGTCGAACCCCTCGTGGCGGGGGCGTCATCCGCTGTAGCGTCCGGCCATGCGCGTGTTCCTCCGCGTCGTCGCGGGCCTGCTGGTGGTGGCGCTGGTGGGTGCCGTCGGGCTCTACCTCTACGCCCGGCCCCTGATCCGTACCGGCACGGGGTACGCCGCACACAACAGCTGCGGGGTGGTGCTGCTGGCCGGTCGCGAGGACCCCGAGACCGACCTGCCACCGAACCCACTCGTTCCCTATCTCACCGGGTACGAGAACGAGGCGGGCCGCAACTCGACCGCGGCGCTGCTGTGGCTGCTCTCGAAGCAGAAAGCTCACTACACCAAGGGTTACGGCTGCACCGTGTCCGACCAGCGGCCGACGCTGACGCCGGAACGTGCCACCCGAGTCGGCTCCGACCCGAACCCGATCTCGACCGCGCCGTCACCCGAGCTGTCGCCCGAGCTGCAGCAGGCCCTCGGCCGGGCGTTCGGGGACGACCTGCCGCCCGCCCGGCAGCAACGGCTCGGGACGCGAGCCGTGGTCGTCCTGCGCGACGGCCAGCTCGTCGCCGAACGCTATGCCGACGGGTTCGACGCCGGCACAACGCAGTTGGGATGGTCGATGTCCAAGAGCGTGGCCAACCTGTTGGTCGGCCGCTACGCACTCGAGCGCGACATCGACGTCACCACCGAGAAGGGCCTGCGGCCCGAGTGGAGCGACGCGCGGCGCGACATCACCCTCGACCAGCTGATGCGGATGACGAGCGGCCTCACCTGGGACGAGACCTACGACCTCGGCACGCCCATCACCGAGATGCTGTACACCGAGAAAGACATGGCGGCCTACGCGGCGGCGCAACCGCTGGCTCACGCGCCCGGCAGCTACCAGCAGTACTCCAGCGGGTCCACCAACATCGTCTGCGACTGGCTCACCGAGCTGGCCGACGTGCGCGACACCGACTTTCCCCGCACCGCACTGTTCGCGCCGCTCGGCCTGTCCTCCGCCGTCTGGGAACCCGACGCGTCGGGCACGCCGGTCTGCAGCTCGTACCTGTGGGCCACGCCGCGCGACTGGGCGGCGGTCGGTCAGTTCGCGCTCCAGGACGGCGTCTGGGGCGGCCAGCGTCTCGTGCCGGAGGGATGGATGGCGGCATCCACCACCGCGACCCGGGTCGAGCGCTCCGAGGAACGCGGGTACGCCGCGGGCTGGTGGGTCAACACCCAGGCCGACGGCTCCCTGGTCGACCGCGACCTGCCCGCCGACACCTACTGGATGAGCGGCCACGACGGTCAACGGGTGTACGTGGTGCCGTCGGCCCGGCTGGTCGTGGTACGGCTCGGGTTCAGCCCCGAGGTCGGAGACAGCGCGTTGGGCACCGACCGCCTCGTGGCCGACCTCGTGGCGCTCGGCACGCCGGCCTCGTGAGCCGGCCACGGGTGAACTGAGCCGGCCGCGTCATCCGTCCGTCTCCGCCCGTGCGTCATCCGGCGGTACCCGGCCCGGGTCAGAAGCCCGGCGTGACGCGCACCGACTCCACGCCCGACACGTCGCCGAAGATGGGGATGCAGCTGATCTCGGCCTTGGTGACCTCATTGCCGCCGACCTGGCTCGTACACGCGGTCTCGAGGGTGTCGCCGCCGGCGGTGGTGAAGGACAGCGAGAAGACGGCCGGCACCTGGGTGGGCTCTCTGAAGGTGGCGCGCATGCCCTGGACGCGGGCGCCGAGGGTGCTCGTCTCCGACAGCGTCCAGCCACCGGCGACCTCGGCCCGTGGCAGCTCGAAGCCCTCGCCGACCTCGATGTCGAACGGCGCGGCCGTCGGCAGGTTCGTGGGCAGGTCGGTGGGGAGGTTGGTCGGCAAGTTGGTGGGCAGGTTGCTCGGCACGTTCGACTCGACGGTCTCGACCACGGTGCGCCCGACGGCGAACAGCGCCCAGACGGCCACGGCGATGAGGACGACGAGCACGACCGCGGTGACGATCGCGGCGATGAGGCAGCCGCGGGAGCGGCTCTTCTGCGGCGGCTGCCACGGAGTGCCCGGGGTGCCGTAGCCGGTGCCCGGCGCCCCCGGACCGGCCGGGGGTGGTGCACCCGGCGCGGTCCCGGCGGGCTGGCCGCCGGCCGGGCCGTAGCCGGTCGGCTGCCACGGCTGGGCGGCGCCCCCGGCTCCTGCTCCGCCGCCCACCGGGCCGGATGACGGTGCCGCGGCTGTGGGGTCGGGCGCCGGGAGGGCCTGGGTGTGGTCGATGTCGATGGCCTGCGTCGGATCCGGCGACGCCCACGACGGGGGCGGTGGCGGGGCGGCGCCGTGCGGAGCGGGGGTGGGCGGGTTGGGGGTCCTGAACTGGTCGGTCCACTGGGCGCCGTCCCAGAACCGTTCGCGGCCGTCGGGCTGCGGGTGCCACCCCGGGGGTGCGCTCATTGCCGTCCTCCTTGGTCGCCGTCCGTCCCTGCGGCGGTCGGGCGTCCCACAGCCTAAGGTGCGACCGCCCGGGCCTGGGCCCGGTCCCGCGGCATCCGCACCGGCTGGGGGCGGCATCCGCACACCGAGTGGGCTCCGGCCGCCGACACCGAGACGGCCCGACAGCGGCACCCGAGAGCACCGCCCGAGCCCTCCGGTCGGGTACGCGGTCGGCCGAGTGCGTCCGAACCCGGTGCCGGCCGACGGTTTCCGTTCTCGTGGAAGCGGGCAGCGTTCAGGCAGTCGCGTCGACGGCTCGAGCAGTGGGCCGTCGGCGCGACGCTTGCCGGGCGATGAGATCCTGGGCCGAGGAGGTGGTTGTCGTGCCCGACACCGAGGTCGAGGTCGTCCGCAACGAGCAGGAGCGCCGCTGGGAGGCGCGCATCGACGGCGAGCTGGCCGGTTTCGCGCGGTACCGGTTGCGCGGCGACGTCGTGGTCTTCACCCACACGGAGGTCGGCCCGGCGTTCGAGGGGCGAGGGGTCGGCGGGGCCGTCGCCCGCGCCGCCCTCGACGAGATCGAGGCCACCGGCACCTTGCGGGTCCGACCGGTGTGCCCCTTCATCCGGGCGTGGATCGCCCGCCACCCTCACTACAGCAGCCTGCTCGCCGACGAGTCGGCAACCGCCACCTGACTCAGCGGGGTCCGGAGCATCCCGCCAAGTCACGGCGCTACAGCACCCTGACCCGGCAGCAGTCCCGCCAGTCAGCGGCTTGCCCCTGATTCCGCAGCCCCGCTGAGACGCCGGCTCACCGCTGATTCCGCGACCCCGCCAGAACGTGGTTCGCCGCGGATCCCGCGACTCCACCCACATGGCGGCTCGCCCCGATCCCGCGCGGTAGCTCACCATGGAGACCGACTCGAGTCACCGAGACGCACCGAGTCCCGTCATCCGCGTCCTACGCCGGATGCCGCTGGTCGGCGCCCAGCGGTGGCCGGCCCTCGATGCCGGCGAGGGCATCGGCGAGCACCTGCCGGGCGCCCGCGGCCAGTGCCCTGCGGGCCGCGCCCGGGCGCGCCTTGCGCGGTAGATCCGCCACCTGGCCGCGCCGGTCGATCCACGCCCCGTCGGGCAGATCCGCACGCGTGGCCACGTCGAGCACCGAACGGGCAATGTCCTCGAGCGGTCGCGGGTTCGGCTTGAGCCGGCGGTTGAAGACACCGAGGAAGCCGGGCAGGTCCTCGCCCATGCCGGTACGCATCGGGCCGGGGTCGAGCAGCACATGGCGCGGCCCCGCGCCGCTCGCCACCACGGACCCGCTCGCCGCCCCCGACTCACTCGCCGCCACCGCCTCGAGCACCAGCGCCGCACGAGCGAGCTTCGACGTGGAGTAGCTGCGGTTCGCGGTGTACTTCTGCGACTGAAGGTCGTCCAGGTCCGCAAAAGCGACACTGCCCGAGGAGATGTCGACGACGGTCGCTCCCGACCCCCGGTCGCCGGCGACCGCCGACTCGAGCACCGTCGGCGCCAGCGCGTTGACCGCCAGCGCCAGCTCGACACCCTGCGGGTTGACAACCCGCCGGGCCGAGAGCAGTGCGGCGTTGTTGACGAGTACCTGCGGATGCCGGGCGGCGAGATCGGCGGCGAGAGCGCGAACGGCGCGCAGGTCGGACAGGTCGGCGTGCACGGTCTCGACCCGACCGGGTGGCAGACCCTCGTCGAGTGGGACGGGCGCACCGCGGGTGACCGCCAGGACGCGCCATCCGTCGTCGGCGAAAGCCCGCACGATGTGCGACCCGAGGCCACGGTTGGCCCCGGTCACCACAGCCACACGGTCGTTGGTCATCTCCACCACTCCTTCATTTGATTAATTCAACTGTTGATACTCTCAGACGATCATAAACACTTGATGATGTCAACTATGATCGCCTCATGGGCGCACCCGACTCCCCCAACCGGCTCTCCGACCGCCGCGAGCTCGTCGCACTGCTCGGCGAGCTCGGCGGGTCCCTCGGCCGGCGGTTCGCCGCCATCGCCGCCACCGAGCGGCTCACCTCGGCGCAGTGGAATCTGCTGCGCCTGCTCGACGAGCCCCAGCAGATGGGCTGGGTCGCTCGAACCCTGCGCTGCGACCCGTCGAACATCACCGCCCTCACCCGTAAGCTCGTGGACGGCGGTGTCGCCGAGGTCATCCCCGACCCGGCGTCGGCCCGAGTGCGGCTGCTGCGCCGCACTCCCGCTGGCACGCGCGCCTGCCGACGACTCGAGAAGCGGCTCTTCGAGGACTTCCGTCCCGAAGGTGGCCTGAGCGCCGCCGACCTGGACACCCTGACCCGGCTGCTCGCCCAGGTCGCCGACGGCTGGCGCCAGGTCGAGGACGGCTGACCCAGCTGCTCGTGCGCTGACCGAGCACCACCGACGTACCTGACAGGCGGGCTCGGCGTCATCCGCCGACAGTCCCGCGGTCGCGCGCACCCGCGAGGCAACCGGGCGCATCGCCCTCGAGCACCACCGTGCGAAGGTGGCGGGATGGCCCGGATGACGCGCAAAGGCGACCTCCCGACCAAGGTGTGCCGAACCTGCGGGCGGCCGTTCGCCTGGCGGCGCAAGTGGGCCGACGTGTGGGATGACGTTCAGTACTGCTCCACCGCCTGCCGCCGCACCCGTCCCAGAGTCGACCAGTAGGTCAGTTCGACTGTCCGGTGGCGCCGGCGGAATCGTCGTGCTGGTCGAGTCCCTGACGCGGTGATCTCCCCGCGGTCGTCTGGTCGTCGCGCGATGGTCACCTCGGCTCACCCACGGTCCGAGCCCCGCGGCGTTTGCTGGGGTCGCCGCCCAACCCGACCGAGGAGACCCTGTGACGCCTTCCCACCGTCGCCCCGACCGCTCGTCGCCGGCGCGCTCGCGGTCGCCCCGACCGCTCGTCGCCACCGCGGCACCGAGCGCGGCCGCCGCCGTCCCGTCATCCAGCCCGGGGCCGGCGGGCGCTCCGGACCCGGACGGGGCCCGGCTCGTCGCCCACTCGGTGCTCCCGGCGCAGGCCTAGTACTACAGCCGCACTTATGGAATGGCGCTTCGAGCGGCGTAGTGGCATCTGCGGGCGCGGGCTTGGTGGCGGTGTCGCCAGCGTGACCAGTCCAGGATGGCGGTCACCTCGGGCGGTTGGTGCCAGATGAGGTGGGTGAGCAGGTGTCGGACTTCGGGCACGGTGAGCGGAATCAGCTCCTTGACCGGGTGGGGACCCCCTTTGTTGCGCCGGCCTCTGCGGTGGTGACGGTGAGGAAGGCGTGGGCCAGCATCGCCAGGGTGATGTGTCGATACCAGCTGTCGTAGCGGCGGACCTGATACTGATCCAGGCCTACCTGGCCCTTGGCGCTCTGGAAGATTTCCTCGACCGCCCAGCGGGCGCCGGCTACCCGGACCAGCTCGCGCAGCGAGGTGGTCTCGGGGCCGTGGCACAGGTAATAGGCCAGGTCGTCGGGATCGGTCAAGCTGCGCCGGATCAGCAGCCAGTAGCTGCAGGTGTCCTCCAGGGGCGGATCGCTGCCCGGGCCCAGGAGTACAGGCGTGGCCCCTTGGCGCCGGCGCCGGCCGAGATCTTCTTCCAGGCCTGTGCCGGCAGCTGCGCGGCCAGGGCGTCCGCGCGCAGTTCGCCCACCTTTCCGGCGACGGTGGCGATCACCCGCTGGTTGACCGGAACCGCAAGCACATAGGCACCTGGCGTTCTTCGAGCATCCTGCGGATGCCTGGAGTGCTGGCCGTAGACCTCGTCGGCGGTGACCCGTCCGGCCGGGACGCCGACGTCCAACGCGCGGGCGATCATCCGCATCGCCGACTCCGGTTTGGTGGCGAACTCCACGTCCACATCGATCCGCGCCTCGGCGCGTCGCTGCGGGTCATCGGCCCAGGACTGGGGCAGATACAGCTCGCGGTCCAAGAACGTCCGCGCGGCCGGGGTGGCGTAGCCCAGGAACACCCCGATCTGACATACATGCTGGTATGGCTGCGCGGGGGTCGTGACCCTGAATCTGACTGGCGCCCTGCTGGGTTGCCGATGGACTGATCAGTCCGGCCCTCGCGCACGTTGTCACGGCACCGGCCGGTCGGGCATGACCTAATACGAGCCTGGCCCGTCCCGGGGCCTGGTGTATGTCCTGTCTGACCGGTCCGGCCGGTGCCGACCCACCTGGATCGGAAGGGCAGCACCATCATGACAAACCAGCAGCTTCGGGTCGGCGGGGTCGACTCCCACAAGGACACCATCCACGTCGCGGTCATCACCGGCGTGGGCCAAGAGGTCGACGACCACGAGTTCCCGACGACCGTGGCGGGCTACCGGCGAGCGGTGGGGTGGCTGATCGGCCACGGACCGCTGTCCTCGGTTGGCGTGGAGGGCACCAGCAGCTACGGCGTTGGCGTGTGCACCGCGTTGAGCGCGGTCGGGGTCAAGGTCATCGAGGTCAACCGGACCCGCCCGGCCGAGCGACGCAAGCGGGGCAAGACTGACCGCCTGGACGCCTACCGGGCAGCCCGGTCGGTGCTGTCCGGGGAGGCAACCACCGACCCCAAACATGCCTCGATCGAGCCTTTGCGGGCGTTGACAGTGGCACGACGCTCGGCGGTCAAGGCCCAACAGGCCACCTGGCGTCAGATCGGCGCGCTACTCGTCAATGCACGGGCCCCGCTGCGCGACCGCTACCGGGACCTGCCCGACGCCGAACTCGTTGCGGCGCTGGCCAACACCCGCCGCGCCGCGGTCGCCGACGCCGACGATGCCGACACCCTGTTCGCGCTGCGGTCCCTGGCCCGACGCCACCACGCCCTGGCCGAGGAGATCACCGAGCTCGAGCAGCGGATGCTGGCCCGCGCGACAGCCGCCAACCCCGCCCTGCTCGCCGTCAAAGGCGTCGGGCCCGTCGTCGGCGCCCAACTGCTGATCACCGCCGGCGACAACCCCGACCGGCTCCGCTCCTCGGCCTCGTTCGCCGCGCTGTGCGGCACTGCCCCGATCCCGGTCAGCTCCGGGCGCACCGACCGGCACCGCCTCTGCCGCGGCGGGGACCGGGCCGCCAACGCCGCCCTGCACCACATCGTCAAAGTCCGGATGTCCTACGACCCAGACACCCGCGCCTACCGCGACACCCGCCTGGCCAAGGGCTGGACAACCAAGGCCGTCTTCCGCGCCCTCAAACGTGCCGTCGCCCGAGAGATCTTCCGCGCCCTGACCGGCCATTGCACCGTCCCCGACTACTCCGACCTCAGGCCCGCCCGCCGAGCCAAGAACCTCACCCTCACCGCCGCCGCGCAACACCTCGGAGTCTGGCCAGCCCGGATCGGGGAACTCGAACTCGGACGCCGACCCAACAACGACCTCGCCGACCGCTACCGCGCCTGGCTCACCGCGGCCTGAGGCTTGACACGGAATAGGAGCATC
>JBOFBK010000233.1:0-4152 GCA_051645525.1 Dermatophilaceae bacterium
CCCGTAGGTGCTCATCACCCGGCCGACGAGGCGCGGCCCCACGCCGACCAGAGCCGCGATGTCGCCGTAGGCGACGACCCGCCCCCGCGGCACCTGCTCCACCGCCCGCAGCACGCGCTCCACCACCACGTCGTCCACGTGCCCATCCTCACCGACACCTGCGACGCACGACGGACGGAGACCGGTCCGAGTCGGCTCGACGCTCGCCTCACTCGAGCAACGGGTTGACCCACCGCACCTCGGGAAAGCGAGCGAAGTCAGAGTCCGCGGAGACGATGTCTCCGCGTCCGAGCACCAGCGGGGGCCTCGACCTCGTCCAGCAGCTCGAGCACCTCGGCGACGTTCGTCAGATCGACGCGGGCGCCCAGGTCCCGCGCCGGATGGGCGTACGCGTAGTCGACCCGTGACGCACGTACGCCGTTGCGGACCAGCTGGTTCACCGCCTCGGACAGGCCGACGCCGTGCTCGCGCCGATGCTGCTCGACGGCCCGAACGACATCCGTCTCGAGGTTCACCGTGGTACGCACGACATCGATTCTCGCGCATCGCGACGCATCACTGTCGGCTCGTCGGTCGGCGGCCGCGCGAATGGCTACTCCCGGCCGAGGTCGGCGCCGATCTCCCAGGGCGCGACCGGCGAGTTCTCGAGCACCCACGTCTCGACGTCCTGCATCAGCCCGGTGGCGATCAGTGCGCCGAGGACGACGAACAGCAGGCCGAGCCCCCGCCGGAACCAGGAGTGCGGGTCGGCGGCCCACCGCAGCCGTCGCACCAACCGCTGCCCCGCGACCGCGACGGCGAGAAGCACCGCGACCAGACCGGCGACGTACCCGGTGAGCAGCACCAGCCCGCGACCCGGCTCGGCCGGCAGCACGGTGACGACCAGGTAGGCGAACAGCGGGCTGCACGAGGTGAACACCGGTCCGAGCGCCGCACCGGTGAGCACCGCCCCACCCAGGCCGCCACGCCGGCTGGCCGCGGACAGCCCGCGCGCGCTGCGGCTCGACAGGCCCATCGCGATGCTGACCCGGTCCCAGACGCCGGGCGCGAGCTGGGTCACGCCGAGCAGCACGAGCAGCCCACCGCTGAGCCACTTCCACACCTCGGGCGGCACGTCGATGAGCGCCGTGGTCGCCTTGAGCGCCAGCGTGAACACGAACACGGACGCCCCGAGCGATGCGGTGATGACCAGGGCCCGCCGGGTCGCGGCTCCGTCGCTCGCGCCGACCGCCGACCCGCCGACCACCACAGGAAGCAGCGAGAGCGCACACGGCGCCAACGTGGTGAGCGCACCGGCGAGCACCGCGCCGGCCAGTGCGAGCACCATCTCAGACGGTCTTCTCGAGGATGGCGGCGCCGTTCTCGCTGCCGGTCCAGGTCGCAAGCTCGTCACCGTCCGCGCCGACCTGCACGAAGGTGTGCTGCTGGGTGATGCCGTACTCCTTGCGCAGGTCGGTCTCGGAGTCGAAGTCGACCTTGACCACGGTGAGCCCGTCGGGCACCCCGTCGGCGTCGATGGCCTTCTCGGTCGCCCTGCAGTCGGGGCACCACGGCGCGTGGAAGAAGAGCACGACCTTGGTGCCCTCGCGCGCCGCCATCTGGCTCTCGTACTCGGCCTTGGTGAAGTACGCGCCGGCCTTCGGCGTGGATGACGTGCCGCCCGTCGCGCTCGAGGTGGCCGTCGCGCTCGGCGTCGCTGTCGCGCTGGCCGCGGCGCTGACCGTCGGGCCGGCCGCGGTGCCGCTGTCGGCGTCGTTCGTGCCGCAGGCGCCGACGGCGAGCACGACCGCGACACCGGCCACAGCGACGGCTACGGCTCGGGTCGCCCTGGTGGTACGCATCGTGGTTCTCCTCGGGGTCGGGGTGGTGGTGACGTGAGCCAGTCAACGCGGCTCGACCGTACGTCGCCCAGCACCCCGCCCGACCCGAAACCACCCGGTAAGGGTGCGGGTTCTTGTCCACAGGCCGGTGGACGCCGATTGCGCAACTGCAGTGGGTGCGGAAGGGTCGGCGGCGGCGTCGCTCGGTGTCACGCCCGTAATGGTCAACGTCGGTGGAGGGGCTGTGGTGGTGGAGGATTTCCCGGAGTCGGAGTTCGTGGTGGTGGGGTCGCCGGTTCAGTTGCGGGATTCCGCGGGTGGGTATGGCCGGTTCGCGGCGTTGATGGGTGAGGCGTCGGGGGTGGTGGCTGGGGTGGACTCCAGTGGCTGGGTGGGTGCGGAGGGGGAGATTTTCCGGGCTCGGCAGGTGGGGGTGGCGCCGTCGATGGAGGTCGCGCAGACCGCGTTCGGCACGGTGGCTCGGGTGCTGGGCGGGTTTGCTGATGAGGTGGAGACGGGGCAGTCCCGGATGTCGTCGGTGCGGGAGCAGGCGCGGGTGGTGTGGGCGCGGTTGGTGGCGGCGCGGGCGGGGCTCGCGGGGGTGGAGGGCGGGCCGGTCGCTGCGGTGTCGGGCCGGTCGCTGGCCGATGCTGCTGAGGCGGAGGGGTTTGCGCAGCGGCAGGCGGAGTTGTGGCGGGCCCAGCGGGCGGTGGGCGAGGCGGAGGCGGAGTGGGAGGCGTTGCGGGGTCAAGCCGCGACCATCCATGAGCAGATGGAAGCGGCGGCGGATCGGGTGGCGTCGGCGGTGCGGGCGGCGGCGGCGATGGCGGATCTGGTGCAGCCGGACCCGGGGTCAGGTTCTGGTGGTGCGGTGCGGGCGGAGGGGGTGGGCTGGTTCGACCCCGGTAAGGTGAGCCCGCCGCCGTCGACGGGTGGGCCGGAGGTGGTGGCAGCGTGGTGGGCGGCGTTGACGCCGCGGGCCAAGGCCAAAGTGGTGGCGGATCATCCGGGGTGGGTGGCGAGTCTGGATGGGGTGCCGTTCGCGGTGCGCGACGCGGCGAACCGGGCCCGGGTCGACGGGCTGGAGGAGCAGGCCCGGGAGGAGCTTGCGGTGAAGCGGGCGGAGCTGGCAGCGGCGCGGGAGTGGTTGTCGGCGGCGGAGGAGGAGGGCTTGGACTCGGCGCGGGATGCAGCCGAGCAGGCCATCGAGGATCTGGCGCGGGCGGTGCGGCAGGTGGAGGGGCAGCTCGCCGCCCTGGCCACACTGCGCGCCGTGCTAGCCAAGCCAGACCGGCGTCTGCTGGTGTTGGAACTGCCGGAGGATGGGCTGCCGAGGGCGGCGGTCGCGGTCGGCGACCTCGACGCCGCGGACAAGGTCGCCGTGCTGGTGCCGGGGTACACCAGCACCGTGGCCGGGATGGGTGTCAACGTCCAGGACATGGCCAACATGCGCAAGGCCGCGACGACCGTTCTGGTCGACAAGGGCGAGTCTGGGTCGGTGGCGACGGTGGCGTGGTTGGACTACGACATCCCGCAGTCCCCGGCCGAGGTGGTCGGGAATGCTCGGGCCCGGGACGGCGGCGCCGAGCTGGCCGGGTTCCTCGGTGGGGTGAACGCCACCCGCGACATCGACCCGGGTTTGACTGTGTGGGGGCATTCCTACGGGTCGGTCACCGCCGGGTACGGGCTGGTCCAGCCCGGGGCTGGGGTGGATCAGGTGGTGTTCTTCGGCTCCCCCGGTGTCGGCACCGAGCATGTCAGCGACATCCGGGTCCCAGGCCGGTCGGTGTGGTACGCCGAAGCGGTCCGGGACCCGGTCGGTGATCTGGCCTGGTTCGGGCCCGACCCGTCCACCATGGCCGGGGTGCAGCACCTGGACACCGGGCCCGCGACCATCCTGGACGGGCTGCGCCTGGTCGGGGTTGAGGGCCACTCCGACTACCTCGATGAGAACACCACCAGCCAGTACAACCTCGCCGCCATCGTCGCCGGGCACCCTGAGGCCGCGATCCAGGGCAGCAACCTGGACTGGGGCGACACCCACCCCGACCGGCCCTGGCGACCCACCCCATGACCCCCACCCCCGCCACAGTTCTCACCGTGACGATCCCGGTCAGGCCGGCGACCAGCCCGACCCGCCCGACCCGCCGCAACAGCGAGCACCTCGGCCACGCCCCGGCCAGGGGCCAAGACCACGGCATCCACGCCCACACCCGGCTGCACCGGCACCAGCACGACCGTCGCGGCAGCCGAGCGGTGACCGTGCTGCTCACCACCGCACTGGCGCTGCTCCTCCTCGCCATCACAGGTGGCTGCACCACCGAAGACCACA
>JBOFBK010000234.1:0-1174 GCA_051645525.1 Dermatophilaceae bacterium
CTCGACGAGGACGAGGTCGGCGGCGGCGCGATCGTGCCGGACACCACGCCGGTGCGGTACCCGTTCACCACCGGCGAGCAGCTGCTGGCCCACTGCGAGGAGTCGGGCCTGCCGGTGAGCGGGGTGATGCTCGCCGACGAACTGTCCTGGCGCAGCGAGGCCGAGGTGCACGACGGCCTGCTGCACCTCTGGCAGGTGATGCAGGAGTGCGTCGAGAACGGATGCCGCACCGAGGGCGTGCTGCCCGGCGGGCTCAAGGTGCAGCGCCGCGCACCGCTGCTGGCCCGCCAGCTGCGCGACGAGCAGGCCAGCGACCTGAACGGCCAACCGGGCGACCCGCTGGCCGCGATGGACTGGGTGACGCTGTGGGCGCTGGCCGTCAACGAGGAGAACGCCTCCGGGGGTCGCATCGTCACGGCGCCGACGAACGGGGCGGCCGGCATCATCCCTGCGGTGCTGCACTACTACACCCGGTTCGTCCCGGGTGCCGACGACGACGGCGTGGTGCGCTTCCTGCTCACCGCCGCCGCGATCGGCACGCTCTACAAGCAGAATGCGTCGATCTCGGGCGCCGAGGTGGGCTGCCAGGGCGAGGTGGGCTCGGCCTGCTCGATGGCGGCCGGTGCGTTGACGGAGGTGCTCGGCGGCACGCCGCCGCAGGTCGAGAACGCCGCCGAGATCGGCATCGAGCACAACCTCGGGCTCACCTGCGACCCGGTGGGCGGGCTGGTGCAGATCCCGTGCATCGAGCGCAACGCGGTCGCCTCGGTCAAGGCGATCACCGCGGCGCGGATCGCGTTGCGCGGCAACGGCCGTCAGGTGGTCTCGCTCGACCAGGCCATCCGCACCATGCGCGACACCGGCCGCGACATGAAGGTCAAGTACAAGGAGACCGCACGCGGCGGCCTCGCCGTCAACGTCATCGAGTGCTGACGGCAGGCGGATGACGACACCGTCCGGCGGGCCGGGGACCTCGTCATCGCTGGCGGTTGTCACCACGTACGTTGCCATCTACGTCGCCGAAGTCGGGGTAGTCCCTCTCCGTCAGGCTGGTTGTGAGTCATTCACGATCGGTGAGGGAGTTGGTGAGGATGTCGATCAGTCCGGGGTTCACGGCGGAGCAGATCCGTGAGTTCGTGCATCAGTACGAGATCCAGCGGCACGGCCAGAAGGC
>JBOFBK010000235.1:0-6224 GCA_051645525.1 Dermatophilaceae bacterium
GCGGGTGCACGGTGCCGCCGCCGGCCTGCACCTCACGGTGACCCTGCCCTCGGGCGTGGACGACCTGGCGGTCGCCGCCGCAGCGCTCGCAGCAGGCGTCAAGGTGCACCCGCTGTCCTGGCACCGCGTCCACCCCGGGCCGCCCGGCCTGGTGCTGGGCTACGCCGCGCGACCGGCCACCGAGATCGAGGAGGGGGTGGCCGTGCTCGGCCGCTGCCTCGCCGATCTCGCCCCTCGCCAGAGGCGGCGCCCGCGCCACACGTGACCAGGCCCGGGCAGCGCCAGCGGCACTGTCGCCGAATGGCGCGAAGCCCAGGTCTGCATCGTTCAGTACTCCTACTCGGAGAGGTGGCGCGGCTAGGGCGGGGCGGTGGGCGTCATCCCGGATGCCGCGCGAGCAGCTGCCTCGACGCGCTCCCGATGGGCGGCCCACCGGGCGGCATCGCCGGCCGGCAGGTTGGTGGCGAAGGCCTGCATCCCGGCCGCGCCGTCGATCAGTTCGCGCACGATGTCGGCGTGCCCCGCGTGCCGATGGGTCTCGGCGATCATGTGCGCGAGCAGGAAGTGCACGGTGACCCGCCGCCGCTCGGGCGGCCACCAGGGCACCTCGCCCACCGCGTCGAGGCCGAGCTCGCGCACATTGTGCTCGGTGTGCTCGGCCGCTGCGTCATAGAGCTCGAGCACCGAGGCGGTCGACTGCTCCGGGGTGGCCCACATGTCGGCGTCGTCCTCGGCGTCGTCGTCGAGCCAGGGCAGTGGGATGCCGCTGGGCCGGCCGAGCACGTCGGTGACGTACCCGAGCTCGACGCTGGCCACGTGCTTGACGACGCCGAGCAGGTTGGTGCCGGTCGGCGTGAGCGGCCGGCGCAGGTCGTACTCGGAGAGGCCGTCGACCTTCCACCGCAGCGCCGCACGGCCGCGGGCGAGGTAGGTGAGGAGCGTCTCGGCACGGTCGTCGTGCGGTGCTGCCGCCTCGGAAGGCGCCTCGACGCCGGGGCGCGGCGGGCCGCTGTCGTCGGCGGGTGGAGCGGTGGGGTCGTCGGTCGTCATCCGCCGATGGTGCCTCAGCGCTCCGACACCATGGCGCTCGTGACGGGGGCGAGGTCGTCGTCATCCGTCACATAGGCGGCATCGTGTACACGAGATCGCAAGAGGGCCGCAGCCACACGCCGCGCCCGAGCGCCGCCGTGGCCGGGTCAGCTACGTCGGAGTCGTCCGTTCGGCCAGCGTCGCGAGGCCCCCGGATTCCGTGCGCCGCGGCGGTGCCTGGTGGTGCGTCGCGCGCAGCACGGCCCGGCCTGGGGATGACGGATAGCTGGATGACGCGGTCAGCACCATAGAGCGAAGCCGCGTCAGGGTCTAGCCAAAGTACGAACGATCGTGCTAATTGTTTGCCATGGCTGGTTCGCTACGCCCTCCCCGGATGCCCCGTGCAGCGGCGTCCTCGTTCCGCCTCGCCGACGTCTCGCTCCACGTGCCTGGATCCCCGCCTCGAACCGGTGTCGACGTGGTCGTCGAGGCGGGTGAGATCCGGTCGGTCACCGCCGCGCAGCCCGGTGCGCAGACTGCGTTTCCTGAGCTCTCGGGGTCGGTCGTGCTCCCCGGGCTGGTGGACATGCACGTTCATTTTCCGCCGCACCCTGGGCTGGCACGTCTGGTGTCATTGCTCCTGATAGCCCACGGCGTCACGGCGGTACGCGACGCCGGTGATGTCGACGGAACTGCCGGGAGAGCCGTCGCCGACGCTCGTGCTGCTGGTCATCCCGTGCCGCGCGTCGAGGCTGCCGGCCGCTTCGTCACCGCCCCTCCTGCGCGCTGGCCCAACAGTCACGTGGTGTCGACACCGTATGAAGCGGCCGCCGCCGTCGCCGATCTCGCCGCTTCAGGGTCTCGTTGGGTGAAGAGCTACGAGAACCTCGACATCGCCATGGTCCGAGCGATCGTGCGCGAGGCAGGGCAGCTGGGGCTGGGGGTGATGGGTCACGTCCCGGCCCAACTCAGCTACGAAGAGGCCAGCCTGCCCGATGCCCAGCACTTCTTCGGGGTCCCGGCCCCGGGTGAGCTCTCCGGAGGCAGCGTGCTGGAACGCTCAGCCACCTGGGCCGGCGTCGGTGCCTCCCGGATTCGCGCTGTGGTCGACCACGCCGTGAGCAACGGGCTCGCCAACACTCCCACGCTCGTGCAGAGTGCGCGTCTCGTCGCTGGGCACGGTGACCCGGACGGCGCGCGACGCGACCCGACCGTGCAGCTGCTGCCTCCCGCATTCGCCCACGTTGTCTGGGACCCCTGCAAGGGGCTTCCGGTCTACCGCAACCTGGCGCCGGAGCGACTGCGTAGCCTCCACGACGCGCAACGGCGCAAGCAGGCGCTGCTGTTGGCGCTGCATGACGCGGGGGCGCGGCTACATCTCGGGACTGACACCTCCCAGCCGTGGGTCGTCGGTGGCGCGGCACTGCTGGAGGAAATGGCACTGTGGCATCGCGCTGGTATCGGGACCCAGGAGGTGTGGCGGCTGGCCAGCTCAGGAGCGGGAGCCGCGATGCGCACCCCCGGGCTCGGTCAGCTCGAGCCGGGTTCACCCGCCGACCTGCTGGTCGTTGACGAGGACCCCACCAGCGATCCGACGATCCTCGAGCCGTCCGCACTACGACGGCGGATCCGCGCCGTCGTGACCGCGGGAGCGATCTGGAGGGGCGGTGCCCTCGACGCTGCCGTGCGCGAACACCAGGCCTGGCACCGGCGCATCGCCGTCGACCGACTGACCCGGCTGATGGCGACCCGCACCATGCGCCGGGCCGCCCGTGACTTCGTCGACGAGGAGACCGCGCGGTGACCGACCTCATCCCGTCTCTGGTTGCGGCCCGGCATGACGAGCTCGTCGACATCCGCCGACAGATCCATGCGCATCCTGAGCTCGCTCACGAGGAGCATGCGACCTCCGCCCTCCTTCTTGATCGCCTGGTTGCTGCGGGCGCCTCGCCGCGACGCTGCCCGACACGATCCGGCGCCGTGGCTGTCCTCGACAGCGGCCGCGCCGGACCGACGGTCCTGCTTCGGACCGATCTCGATGCGCTGTCGATCGACGAGCCCGCCGACGCTGCGGGAGCGAGCTTCGCGTCGCAGATGCCCGGCCACATGCATGCCTGCGGTCACGACGTCCACGTGGCCGTGCTCGCCGGGGTGGTCTCCGTGCTCGCCGAACTCGACAACTGGTCTGGACGGATCGTGGCAGTAGGCCAACCGGCAGAGGAGCTGGCCGGCGGAGCAGATGCGATGCTCGCCGCCGGGCTTCTGGACCCCGAACGAGGCGGTGTCGCGCTCGACCCGGCCCGCGACAGCGTGCACGGTGTGCATGTCACATCTCTGCTACCGGTCGGCGTCGTCGGCATTCGGGAAGGAATCGCCTGGGCCGGCGCCGACGTCCTCCGCGTCGACGTGCGCGGGACCGGAGGGCACGGCGCCATGGCGCCGGGAGGGTCAGTGATCGCAGCCGTCGTTGAGCTCATCCCCCTCATCGAGAGCGTCGCGCAGAATCTCGAGATGGATGGGACTCCCGCGGTGTGCTCGGTCGCGTCCATCGATGCTGGCCGCGCCAGCAACGTGATCCCCGAGTCCGCCACGGTGCTCGCGACGCTCCGCACGTTCGACGAGCCGCAGCAGGCCCAGGCGTTGGCCCGCTTGCGCCGCGTCCTCGCTGACAGCGACGAGCGCCGTGGCACCCACACCCGCCTCGGTGTCTTCGCGGCTGCGTCGCCGTTGGTCAACGATCCCGAGTCATCCCAGCTCGCGGCGAAGGCTTGTGCTGAGGTGGTCGGCATAGGCCCGGTGATCCCGCTGCCACCGGTCACCGCCAGCGATGACATCGCCGCGTTCCTCAGGCGATGCCCGGGCGCCTACCTGACGATCGGCGCCGCGCTGCCGGATCTTGCCGACGGGGTCGTCCGACACCACCACTCGCCCGGCTTCGCCGTCGACGAGGCTGTACTACCCGTAGCGGTCGAGTCGCTGCTGCGCGTCACCCTCGCCGCCCTCGGCAGGCCCCGCCGGTCAACCGCCGACGAGGTACCTCAGAACGGGGGCACGAGATGATCACCGAGTCCTCGATGCGTACCCTCGCCCACGGCTTCATGCTCGCCGAGGGGCCTACCGTCGACCCGGTGGACCCCGGCCGCGTCGTGGTGAGCGACGTGATCGCCGGAGGTCTCTGCCGGGTCTCGCTCGCGGCGCGGGACGAGCCTGCGTCGCCGTGGGCGCTGGACGGACGGCGGGGCGTCGGCGGAGTCGCCGCGCACGCCGACGGTGGGCTGGTCGTGACCGGTCGTACCGTCATGCACCTCGGCCCCGCGGGACAGGAGCGCGACCTTCTCGACCGAGGCGACGGAGCCACCGGTTTCAACGACGTGGGGCCTACACCAGAGGGCGGTCTCCTCACCGGAGCGCTCCGTATCAGGCCGGCCCGAGGTGAGATGGAGTTGCCGGCTGACCTCGTCCATGTCGACCAGGACGGACAGTCAAGAACCTGGGCGTCACGGGCAATGCTGTGGCCCAACGGCATCGGTTTCACTCCGGATGGCGCAGACGTGATGGTGGCGGACTTCGCGACCGGGGTGGTCCATCGCTCTCCCTGGCGGCCGGGGGAGCCAGCCGAGCTGACGCCGTGGCTCACGACGCCGACGCGCGCCGCCGACGGTCTCAGCGTCGACCAGTGGGGCCGCCTCTGGGTCGCGCTCGGAGCGGGTGGGGGCGTCGCCGTCTACGCCCCGGACGCGACCTTGTTGCGCGTGGTCGACGTCGCCGCGCGATTCGTGAGCTCGGTCTGTCACGCGGGCGTGGACCGGCGAACTCTCGTCATCACCACGATGCACGACGCCGAGCGTGGTGATGATCCGAACGGCGCAGTACTGGCGGTCGATGTCGACGTCCCTGGCGTACCCCTCGCCCCGGTCGTCGTGTGAAGAAGCTCCGGAGCCGGCCGTTGCCACATCTGACGACATCTGATGGTGCGCCATATCCTCGACCCGTGACGCAGGATCAGATGGCCGCCGTGCCGGAGGCGGTCGGCAAGCGGGTGGACGCCCACCAGGACAGGCCGCGGCCGAATGCTCGTGGTCGTGCCAGCCGACGGGCGGTCCTCGACCACGCGGCACGGCTTGCCACCGTCGAAGGGCTGGAGAGGCTCTCCATCGGGATGCTCGCCGCTGATCTCGGCATGTCGAAGAGCGGCCTCTTCGCCCTGTTTCGCAGCAAGACCGAGCTTCAGCTTGCCACGCTGCGCCACAGTCGCGAGATGTTCCGCGCCGAGGTCGAGCCGGCCTTGTCGCGGGCTCCCGCAGGGTGCCCGAGGGCATGGGCCGCGGTCGAGGCATGGATGGACTACGAGCTGCGTGGGGTGTTCCCCGGCGGGTGCTTCCTGTCTGCGGCGAGTGCCGAGTTCGACAGCCGGCCCGGCCCGGTACGCGACCTGCTCCAGGAGTTCGCTCGCGAGTGGCTCGCCGAGCTCGCAGAACTCGTCCGCGGCGACATCGAAGACCACCTGCTCGGTGACGATCTCGAGCCAGATCAAGCTGCTTTCGGCCTGCGAGCGGTGTTCCTCATGACCAACTGGCACTGGAAGCTGCTCGATGACGAGGCCGCCTTCGACCGTGGGCGCGAACTCGCCGCCCGGGTGCTGGGGCTTTCCGGGTACGGACCCGACCGCGCCGGCATGGTGGGCACGCGTCGGGTCGACGCGTCCTCATGACGATGGTCTCGTCACTTCTCTGGAGGAAGACGGTCCTCTGAGGTGCGTCGGGCTAGTGCCCGCCTGACGCGCCGTCGATCGGACCGTGTCGGTAGGTCGTGCTCACCCGTGGATGGCGCGCACCGACTCCACGACGGCGTCGGCGACGAGTCGCACGTCGTCGTCATCCGTCACGTAGGGCGGCATCGTGTAGACGAGGTCGCGGAACGGCCGCAGCCACACGCCGCGCTCGAGCGCGGCCGCGGTCACCTCGGCGACGCGCACCGGCTCGCGCAGCTGCACCACCCCGACCGCGCCGAGCACCCGCACATCAGCGACCGAGGGCAAGGATGCCGCCCGCTCCAACCCGATGCGCAGCCCACGTTCGATGCGGGTGACATCGGCGGGAGTGTCGCGAGCGGTGAGCAGGTCGAGGCTCGCGCACGCGACGGCGCAGGCCAGTGGGTTGCCCATGAACGTCGGGCCGTGCATGAGCGCGCCCGCT
>JBOFBK010000236.1:0-12125 GCA_051645525.1 Dermatophilaceae bacterium
CCGAGGCCCCACTCGTCGAGCGACTCCATGCTGGTCGGCCGGCGCCAGCGGGTGGCCCAGAAGCCCATGCCGGTGACCAGCGCGAACAGCGCGATGAGCACCGTCAGCGCGACTCCGTTGACCCCGCTCATCGCCGCTCACCCGGCTCGGTCGTCTCCGCCGGCTCACCGCTGGCACGCATCGGCCGGTGCGGGCGGGCGATGAGCACGATGCGGTGGGCCAGGTACGTCATTCCGCTGCACAGGAAGACCCAGAGGAACTGGTACCACACGAAGAACGGCCACCCGCCGAGCGTCGGCTCCACCCGCGCGTAGCTGCCGACCCACAGCAGCGCGACGACCGGGATGGCGAGCAGCGCGCCCGCGAGCACGAGGAGCCGGGTGTCCGCAGGTGGCACGGTGTCGTGGTCGACGTCGTCGGGTTGTGGACCGTCGCGATGCTCGGTGTCCGGCGGGGTCATCGTGGAACCTCCTCGTCCCTGGCCGCGGCGCGGCGCCGTGCCGCCGGTCACCCTAGGAAGGCGCTCCGGCGGTGCGGGACCACTACGGACGCGATATGCGGCGAGCGGTCGACGAGCGCGACGAGTGGTCGGCATCCGGATGACGTTCGCGGACAGGGTCGTCATCCGGCGCTCGACGCGAGACCCGGGCCGAGGGCCGGTCACCAACAGACCACACCGACCCGCCGTGGGCGACCGTCGGTGCGGCGAGGCAGGATGACGACGTGTCGACCATCGTCTTCCTCCACGCCCACCCCGACGACGAGGCCTCGCAGACCTCCGGCACCATGGCCCGGCTGGTCGACGACGGTCACCGGGTGGTCGTCGTCTTCGCTACCAACGGCGACCACGGGGAGGCGCCCGACGACCTGGCTCCGGGAGAGAGCGTGGTCGACCGGCGACGCACCGAGGCGGCCGGGTCGGCAGCGGCGATCGGGTTGCATCGGGTCGTGTGGCTCGGCTACGCCGACTCGGGCATGACGGGATGGGAGCAGAACTCGCACGAGGGCGCGTTCGCCGCGGCGCCGCTCGACGAGGCGGCTGCCCGGTTCGCCGCCGTCCTCGACGAGGAGGACGCCGACGCCGCGGTCGGGTACGACTGGCACGGCGGGTACGGCCACCCCGACCACGTGCGGGTGCACCGGGTGCTGCACCGTGGGGTCGAGCTCGCGGCACGACGGCCGCGGGTGCTCGAGTCCACGATGAACCGCGACGCGATGCGTCAGCTGCTCGCCTCCGCACCGCCGGAGCAGCGCGGTGACTGGGACCCCGACGCGCCGATGGACGACGGCAACCCGATGGGAACCCCCGAGGCCGAGATTTCGTGGCGGGTCGACGTGCGGGCGATGCTCCCCCGCAAGCGGGCGGCGCTCGCCAGCCACGCGAGCCAGACCAGCGACGTGGGGATGATGCTCGCGATGCCCGAGGAGGTGTTCGCCGCCGGGTTCGGCTTCGAGCACTTCATCGAGCCCGGCCGCGAGCCGGGGATGACGCAGGGCTGGCCGTTCTGAGGGGTGACCGACGTGGCACAGAAGATGGGCCTTCGCGAGTACATCGACGACTTGCGCGAGCAGGGGTACACGGTGAGCGGGAGCAAGGGCGAGGATCCCGTGCTCGTCGCCCCCGACGGCAGCGCCGTGGAGACCTGGCGCGAGGACTATCCCTACGACGAGCTTCTCGAGCGCGACGCGTACGAGGAGGAGAAGTACCGGCTGCAGGTCGAGCTGCTGAAGTTCCAGTACTGGACCGAGGACACCGGCGCCAAGCACGTGCTCGTCTTCGAGGGCCGCGACGCCGCGGGCAAGGGCGGCACGATCAAACGGTTCATGGAGCACCTCAACCCGCGATCGGCCCGAGTGGTGGCGCTGGCCAAGCCGACGTCGGACGAGCAGGGGCAGTGGTACTTCCAGCGGTACGTGCGGCACCTACCGACCGCCGGCGAAATCGTGCTGTTCGACCGGTCCTGGTACAACCGGGCCGGGGTGGAGCGGGTCATGGGGTTCTGCTCCGACGAGGACTACGAGGTCTTCATGCGTCAGGCGCCGGCCTTCGAGCGGATGCTCGTGGAGTCCGGCACGACGGTGACCAAGCTGTGGTTCTCGGTGACCCAGCAGGAGCAGCGCACCCGGTTCGCCATCCGGCAGATCGACCCGGTGCGGCGATGGAAGCTCTCGCCGATGGACCTCGAGAGCCTGGACAAGTGGGACGACTACACCGCGGCCAAGGAGGCGATGCTGGCCCGCACCGACAAGAAGCGGGCACCGTGGATCACCGTCAAGAGCAACGACAAGAAGCGCGCCCGGCTGAACGCCATGCGGGCCTTCCTGCACCGGTTCGACTACGAGGGTCGTGACGACTCCGTGGTGTTCCCGCCCGACCCGCTCGTCGTCAACCGGGCGAAGTACACCTCGGGGGACTGAACGCACCGGACGGACGACTGCCTGCGCTGTTGGCCGGCGGGGCGCCACGGTGCTCGGCGCCGGCGCTCAATACAGCCAGTGATGGTGGTGGACGAGGATTCGGCTACGTGTCGAGCGCGAGGCCCAGGTCGACGGCTTCCTGCGGGTCGACCGATTCGAGCAATCGGAGCGCGACATGCTTGCGCACGTCCGGAGCACGGACATCCCGGCCTCGTAGAACTGCGATTCGCTCAACGACATGACGTCACGCCACTCCGAGCCGCCGAGTCTCGAGGAGGTCACTTTCGGCAGGTCAACCAGGTCGTCGAACTCGTCGGTGCGCCGCGGCCTCGATCTGTCGAGGGCCGACATCGGCCACTCCGAAGTCAGACGTTGAAGCGGAACTCGACGACGTCGCCGTCCTGCATGACGTAGTCCTTGCCCTCCATCCGCACCCGGCCGGCGGCGCGGGCGGCGGCCATCGAGCCATGCCCGTCGAGGTCGGCGAAGGAGACGACCTCGGCCTTGATGAAGCCGCGCTGGAAGTCGGTGTGGATGACGCCCGCCGCCTGCGGCGCCGTCCACCCCTGCCGGATCGTCCAGGCGCGCGACTCCTTCGGGCCTGCCGTGAGGTAGGTCTGCAGCCCGAGCGTGTGGAACCCGGTGCGCGCGAGCTGGGTGAGCCCCGACTCCTCCGCCCCGAACGACTGGAGCATCTCGAGTGCGTCCTCGGGCGTCATCTCCATGAGATCGGCCTCGAGCTTGGCGTTGAGGAACACTGCGTCGGCCGGCGCGACGAGCGCCGCCAGCCGCGCGTGCAGCGCGGCGTCGGCGAGCTGGTCCTCGTCGAGGTTGAAGACGTAGATGAACGGCTTGGTCGTCAGCAGCCCGAGGCCGGCGGCCAGCCCGAGGTCGACGCCGCCGGCTGCCCCACCCGCGTAGAGCGTGCTGCCCTGCTCGAGCACGGCCTGCGCCGCGAGCGCGTTCTCGAGCAGCGGCTTGCTCTCCTTCTTGATCCGTGCCTCCTTCTCGAGCCGGGCGACGGCCTTCTCGAGGGTCTGCAGGTCGGCGAGCACCAGCTCGGTGTGGATCGTCTCCATGTCGGACTCCGGTGACACCTCGCCGTCGACGTGCACGACATCCCCGTCCTCGAAGGCGCGCACGACCTGGCAGATCGCGTCGGCCTCGCGGATGTTCGCGAGGAACTTGTTGCCCAGCCCCTCCCCCTCGCTCGCGCCTCGGACGATGCCGGCGATGTCGACGAACGAGACGGTCGCCGGGATGACCTTCTCGGAGGAGTGGATCTCGGCGAGCCGGCCCAGCCGGGCGTCCGGCAGCGGCACGACGCCGATGTTGGGGTCGATCGTCGCGAACGGGTAGTTGGCCGCGAGGACCGTGTTTGTGGTCAAGGCGTTGAACATCGTCGACTTGCCGACGTTGGGTAGCCCGACGATTCCGATGGTGAGCGCCACGAGGCCGACAGCCTACCGGCGCACCCTGCCCGCTCCGATCCCGCCGCGCAGCCCGGAGCACCGTGGCCGAGGATCAGCGTCCAGCGGGTGGCTCCCACCGGCGGTCGCGGGGGATGACGGGTGCGACCGTCACGACGGCGGTGTCGGGAACGCGCAGGGTCCACGGACCGGTCGTGGGTTCGGTGGGCCCGCGCAGACCTCGCCGGTCGTGACCAGCTGTGGACACTCCCAGATGTCGGCGTCGGAGGCAGCGTCCAGCGCCGGGTCACGCAGCGACAGCCAGACCCCGTGGTACTCCCAGCGCAGGATGTCGTCGCAGGCGAAGAGGAGCACGCCGGGGTGCCGTCGGTGAACCCGGCCCCGACGAGCGCCCACCGCGGCGGAACACGAACGGGTCACGCATCTCGCGGATGCCGTCGACGTGCGGCGTGCTCGTGACCACGACCGGCGGGCTCCACGTGTCGAGGTCCTCGCTCCCCCAGCGCAGGCAGACCGTGCTGTCGAGCGGGCCGTCGGTGACGCCGGTGTAGACCATGGCGGGCCGGTCGATACCGTCGACGAACACCCCTGACCAGCAGCCGAACTCGTCAGGGCCACCAGGGGTGGGAGCAAAGCGGTGGGGTGCTCGCGCCAGGTGACCAGGTCGTCGCTGCTCGCATGGCCCCACGCGATCCGGTGGAAGAACGGACCGGCCGGGTTGTGCTGGTGGAAGACGTGCCAGCGGCCGGCGCGGCGCGTCATCCCGTTCGGGTGGTTGACCCAGCCACGCGTGGGGGCGAGGTGGTAGGCCGGGCCGGCGCTCGTCATCCGCCCGCCGGCTCGGGCCGGATGCCGTCGCGTGGCATGCCGTCCTCGAGGTACTGCGTTGCGGAAGAACCGCACTCGATGGAGCCCAGCATGCGCACGGTGTAGGGCGCGACGTGCTGGTCGATGCCGGTGAGCGACACCCAGTGCGCCCCGGCGATCTCGCGCCGGAGGAAGCGGCCCGGGTCGAGCTCACCCTCGAACACGCCGAGGTCGAAGACGAACAGGTGCGCGTCGTCCCAGCCGCGCCACGGCGCCAGCCAGTTGACCGCGACGAGACGCTCGGCTCGCACCTGGATGCCCAGCTCCTCCTCGACCTCGCGCTCGACGCAGGTGGCCGGCGACTCACCGGGGTCGACGACGCCACCGGGCAGGTCCCACTCGGGCTTGTAGCGCAGCTCGCAGAGCAGGACCTCACCGGCCGGGTTGCGGAGCATTCCCTGGGCGATGCAGCGCTTCTTCGGTAGCCGAGCGTTGAGGATGGCGGTGCGCCGGAGCCGCTCTCGGTCCGCCGCCTGCTCGTCGCTCACCATGACGGCGAATCTACCGGCCGAAGGTGACGACGGGCCGCGAGCCCAGCCGGGGCGGCGCGCGTGCACGCGCGTCGCGGGCGGCAGGACCGGCCGAGCGCGGCACGCCGGTCAGGCGCCTCCCGGACGCTCGACCAGACGTGCCACGACGAACGCCGCGTTCGCGGCGCGCACCTCGAGGGGGATCGGCGGCCACATGGTCGGGGAGGTCGCCGACGTCGACGTGACGACGGGGCTCCAGCAGCAGCACGAGCGGCGACCCCGACGGTGGCGCGGCCTTGAGTCGCCAGTCGTCGTCCTCCCACACCACCGGCCACCCCGCGACTGCGCGGATGCCGCAGCGGTGCACGGGCACGTGGCCGGGTCCTCGCCCGCGCGCGGCTCCTCCGCGTCGGCGAGGAACGGGCCGGGGCGCAGCCGCAGACCGTCGGCCTCGAACGGGAACACGTCCCAGGTGACGACTCCGTCGGGGTCGAGGGCGAGGCGACGTCGGCATCCTGCGCGGCGGCGATGCGGGCGGCATACGTCTCGACACTCTCCGGCTGCGTCACCTGGCCGGGCACGGCGCCGAGACTACGGGTCGGCCTCGTCTCGCGTGATGCTCACCAGCGTCGCGGCCCTGACATGTGTTCTGCATGATCGCTATGCTGATCACATGACGGCGATCCAGATCCGCAATGTCCCGGACGAGGTGTCGCGCAGGCTCAAGGCGCAGGCGGCCGGCCGCGGTCAATCACTGAGCGACTACCTTCTCGATGAGATCAGCCGGATCGCCGGACAGCCGACGCTCGGTGAGGTGATCCACCGCATCCGCGCTCGTGGGCCGGTGCGAGATCTGCCCCCGGTCGCCGACGTCATCCGAGAGCAACGGGCGCTGCGGGAGGACGACCTCGTCCGCCGGCGCTTTGATGGCTGAGGACGTCGTCCTCGACGCGTCGGCCTGTGTCGAGCTCCTGCTCCGTACGTCGCGTGGCGCCGTGGTCGCCGACCTCCTGAGCGCGGGGCCGAGCCAGCTCCACGTCCCCGGTCACTTCGTCACCGAGTGCCTCCATGCCCTCCGTGCCCTACGCCGCCGCGCTGATCTCGTCGACCGTGAGGCCGAACTGGTCGTCGACGACCTGCTGGCCCTCCCCGTGCGCACCTGGGGTTCGGCGATGCTGACCCCTCGGGTCTGGGAGCTGAAGGACGCCCTCAGCGCCTACGACGCGACATACGTCGCTCTCGCCGAGGCGGTCGATCTGCCGCTGGTCACCTGCGACGTGAAGCTCGCGGCGGGAGCGTCCGGTCCGTCCTCCGCCGAGGTGCGCCTCGTCGGCTGACCGGTGACCGTGCCTCCCGGCCGCTGTCGGTCCCCGCTGTCACCATCGGCACATGGACGGATGGATGTGGACGCTCGTCGGGCTGCTCGCCGGGGGCGCGGCCGGTGCGGTGCTGACGCGGCTCGTGCTCGTCGCACGCTCGGCGGCCGTCGGCGCCGAGCGCGACCTGCTCCGTGAGCGCGTGGTCGACCTCGAGACCTCGCTCGCCGAGGACATGGAGACCGCCGCCCTGCTCGCGCCGCTCAAGGACGCCCTGGTGCGGGTAGAGCAGCACGTCGGTGTCCTCGAGCGCGACCGGGTCGAGCAGTTCGGCTCGCTGCGGGCCGTGCTCGCCCGCGTGGAGGGCGAGACCCAACAGCTCGGTCGCGCCACGTCATCCCTCGCCGGCTCGCTGCGGTCCTCGACGGTGCGCGGGGCGTGGGGCGAGGTGCAGCTGCGCCGGGTGCTCGAGGCGTGCGGCATGCTCGCGCGCTGCGACTTCGACGAGCAGGTGTCGGCCGTCGCGGGCCACGGCCGGGCGGTGCGTCCCGACGTCGTCGTGCGTCTCCCGGGCGACAAGGTGATCGTCATCGACGCCAAGGCGCCGATGACGGCCTTCCTTGAGGCGCAGGCCGAGGAGGTGGATGACGACCAGCGCCGTGCGCTGCTCGGTGAGCATGCCGCGGGGCTGGCCCGGCACGTGTCCGCGCTCGCTGCGCGGGAGTACTGGTCGGCGTTCCGGCAGTCGCCGGAGATGGTGGTCTGCTTCGTGCCGAGCGACGCGACGCTCGCGGCGGCTCTCGATGCGCGGCCCGGTCTGCACGAGCGTGCGCTCGCCGAGAAGGTGGTGCTCGTCGGTCCGGGCGCACTGTTCGCGCTGCTCCGCACGGTGGCGTTCACCTGGCAGCAGGAGTCGCTGTCGCACTCGGCTCGCGAGCTGCTGGCCCTCGGGCACGAGCTGCACCGGCGGCTCGGCACGCTCGGCACGCACACCGCCAAGGTGGGCCGCAGCTTGCAGGCGAGCGTCGAGGCGTACAACGCCATGGTCGGCGCGATGGAGTCACGGGTGCTGGTCACCGCTCGACGGATGCGCGAGCTCGACCTCGTCGGCGACGACCTGCCGGTGCTCGAACCGGTCGAGGTCGGGCCGCGTCCGCTCACCGCACAGGAGCTGATCGACGTGGCGACCGCGGACGACGCCCGCCCCGAGCTGCTCCTTGACGTCGAGCGGTCGCCGACCGCCGACCGGGGCGGGAGTCGTTCGGCCTGAGCTTCGGCCCGAGCTGTCGTCGTTCGGAGCGCACCGGCGTCTACGTCTCGGGGCTGGCCTAAATTTTGACATGAGGATATGCGCATGTAAGCATCTCTTGGACCACCACACTGAGGAGATGCAACCGTCGTGACCACCATCGAGCACGCCCCCGCCGAGTCCCACACCCACACCCACGGCCCCGGCTGCGGGCACGAGGCCGTCCTGCACGCGGACCACGTCGACTACGTGCACGACGGCCATGTGCACCGCGAGCACCGCACCGACGAGGGCGTCCACTATGACGAGTGCACCGCCTGCCAGTGCGGCAACTGCGCCGACTCGTGCGCGGTGTGCACCTGCGCCGACTGCTCGTGCCCGACCTGCAACCACGCGACCTGCTCGTGCGCGCATTGCTCGGACAGCTGCGCCGGGTGCGCGTGCTCCGACTGCGCCTGCCCCACCTGCACCCACGCGGCCTGACGGCCTCGGTCGAGCCGCCTCGGTCGACCGTCCCTCGACGGACCGGATCAGCCAGGCGGCTCGGCCGCGTGCTGCACGGCATCGCTCACCACGTGCAGCACGTGGTCGTCCAGCAGTTCGTACACCCGCTCCCGGTGTCGGCGTTGCGCACTGACCAGCCGGGCCGACCGCAGTACTCGGAGATGCTGGGACACCAGCGGCTGGCTCACCCCCAGCGCGCCGACCAGCTCCTGCACCGATCGCGGACCCTCGGCGAGCTGGAGCACGATCGCCAGGCGCACCGGCGACGCGAGCGTGCGGAACATCTCGCTGGCGAGTTCGATCCGCGTCGACTCCGCCTCCGCAGCAGTTGGGCCGTCCACCCGATCGACCCTAGGCCACCGCGGCCGGCACGCGTGGCACCTCGCCTGACACGGCCACATCCCGCCGCGGCGTCGCCGCCCGAGTCGTGCGGGTCAGAGCTCGATCTCGTAGTGGTACGCGACCGGCCCGCCCACGCCTTCGGTGGCGTGCAACCCCTCACTCTCGTAGAGCCGGCGCGCCGCCACGTCGTCCTCGGTGGTGGACAGGTCGAGATAGTCGCAGCCACGGGCCCGAGCCCGCTCGAGCGCAGCTCGCAACAACGCCCGACCGAGGCCGGCGCGCCGTGCCGACGGGTCGACCCAGAGCTCGGCGAGGTACGCCTCGTCCGCGCGTGACCAGAGCGAAGGCCGGTACCGGATGACAGCGACACCCGCCTTCGCGCCGACCAGCACCTCGGTGTCGCTGCGCGTCGTCAGCTCGCCCAGCCGGACGGCAAGCGCCGCCGGCCCGGGCGAGGGGTCGCCGAAGGCGGTGTTGAACTCGTGCAGGAGCCGGCCAGCGAGTGCCAGCGCAGCGTCATCCGCGGCCAGCTCGACCCGCTCGTCCACGGTGAGCCCGACCGAGGTCAGCGAGGAGAACCAGCGACCGCGAAGCTCGCGTCGTGGTGCATCTGGTCGGACAGGCCGGCGGCCTTGAGGTCGCGCCGGATGTCGCTGGGCAGGGCGAAGACGATGGACTCCTCGGCGGCGACGACCGGCCGCACGTCCTCGAAGCCGTGCGTGGCGAGCAGGTCGAGCACGTCACGGACGAGGATCTCAGGCACCGACGCCCCGGACGTCACGCCCACAGTCGACACGCCGTCGAGCCAGGCGGTGTCGACCTCCTCGGCGTAGTCGACGAGGTGACCGGCCCGCGCGCCGTGCTCGAGCGCCACCTCGACGAGGCGCACCGAGTTCGACGAGTTTCTCGACCCGACGACGAGCATCAGGTCGCACTCGGCAGCCATCTGCTTGACCGCGAGCTGGCGGTTCTGGGTGGCGTAGCAGATGTCGTCGCTCGGTGGGTCCTGCAGGGACGGGAAGCGCTCGCGCAGCAACCGCACCGTCTCCATGGTCTCGTCGACCGAGAGCGTGGTCTGCGAGAGCCACACCACCTTCTCGGGGTCGCGGACGGTGACTCCTCTGACGGCATC
Source organism: Dermatophilaceae bacterium (assembly GCA_051645525.1). GTDB lineage: Bacteria > Actinomycetota > Actinomycetes > Actinomycetales > Dermatophilaceae > JBOFLG01. The sequence goes on from JBOFBK010000236.1 coordinate 9,729, forward strand.
CGGGCCGTCGACCAACTGGATGTGCTCCGGCGCCTCACCGGCGGTCCCGACCACCTCCTCATGGCCCTCGTGACCGATGAGCAGGATGTCGTAGTCGGCGCCGGCGAAGCGGACCGCCTCGCGGTGCACCTTGGTGACGAGCGGGCAGGTGGCGTCGATGGCGCGCAGGTTGAGCGCCCGGGCCTCGTCGTGGACCACCGGGGCCACACCGTGGGCAGAGAACACGACCGTGGCCCCCTCGGGCACCTCGTCGGTCTCCTCGACGAACACCGCACCCCGCTTCTCGAGCGTGGTGACGACGTGCCGGTTGTGCACGATCTGCTTGCGCACGTACACCGGCGCGCCGTAGAGGTCGAGAGCCTTCTCGACCGTGACCACGGCCCGGTCGACCCCCGCGCAGTACCCCCGGGGGGCGGCGAGCAGCACGCGCTTGACGGTGTCCGGCATGAATCCATCGTACGTGTGACCGGCACGCGACCCGACGGGGCCGACGTCGACAAGCCTGCCGCTCTGACGGCCTTCCGTCGATCTACCGTCACGCTGGCGACGATGATCACCCACGTCCGTCGTCGAGCCGACGGTGATCGCTCACGTGCGTTGTGGAGCTCCGCGTCATCCCCGGGACCTACGATCGGAGGATGAGCCCGGCCGCGCCACCACCGCGCGGCCCGCTGCCCGAGAAGGCGGCCGACACCAGCGCCGAGCACCCCTGGCCGGTGCGGCTGCTGTCGATGCGCATCGGCGAGTACGTGGAGAAGATGTCGGTGCTCTGGGTCGAGGGGCAGGTCGTGCAGCTCGCCCGGCGGCCCGGCGCACGCACCGCCTACCTGACCCTGCGCGACCCCGACGTCGACATGAGTCTGTCGTGCAGCGTGCACGTGAACGCGCTCGACGCGATGGCCGGCCCGCTCGCCGAGGGCGCGCGGGTCGTCATCCAGGCCAAGCCGGCGTTCTGGACCCAGCGCGGCAGCCTCGTGCTCGACGCGCGGCAGATCCGGCCGGTCGGTGTCGGCGAGCTGCTCGCGCGGATCGAGTACCTCGGGCGCACGCTCGCCCAGGAGGGGCTGTTCGACCCCGACCGCAAGCGCCCGCTCCCCTTCCTGCCGCGGCGCGTCGGCCTGGTCTGCGGCCGGGCGAGCGCGGCCGAGCACGACGTCGTCGAGAACGCCCGGCGCCGCTGGCCCGCAGTGGTGTTCGAGACGCGGCAGGTCGCGGTGCAAGGCGCTACGGCCGTCACCGAGGTGGGCGACGCCGTGGCCGAGCTCGACGCGATGCCCGAGGTCGACGTCATCGTCGTCGCCCGTGGCGGAGGCGGTGTCGAGGACCTCCTGCCGTTCAGCAACGAGACGCTGCTGCGCGCCGTCGCCGCCTGCCGCACCCCGGTCGTGAGCGCCATCGGCCACGACGTCGACCGCCCGCTGCTCGACCTGGTCGCCGACCACCGGGCCTCCACCCCCACCGACGCCGCGAAAGCGGTGGTGCCCGACGCCGAGGCGGAACGGATGACGGTCGCGGCCGCTCGCGAGCGGGCCCGGCGCGCGTGGGTGACGCGGGTGCGTCAGGAACGTCAGCGGCTCGCCGAGCTGCGCAGCCGGCCCGTGCTCGCCGACCGAGGCGCCTTCGTCCGGGTGCAGCGCGAGGTCGTCGCCGCGCTACGCGGTCGTTCGCGACACCGGGTCGAGGCCGGTCTACACCGTGCGCGCGACCAGGTCGGGCACCTGCGCACACAGCTGCGCACCCTCTCGCCGCAATCGACCCTCGACCGCGGCTACGCCGTCGTGCGCAGAGCCGACGGCAGTCTCGTCACCAACCCTGCCGCGCTCCATGCCGGCGAGCTCCTGCATGTGCAGGTGGCGGGTGGCGGCTTCGTCGCGCGACCCGGCGACCCAACGTGACGCGCGCCCGGACGGCGACTCGGTCTAGAGTCACCGCCGTGACTTCGACGCAGGGAAGCCCGGAGACCGCCGTCGAGCCGTCGGACCCCAACGCCGACATCGCGGCGATGAGGTACGAGGACGCACGCGACGAGCTCGCCGAGATCGTCGCGCGGCTCGAGAGCGGCCAAGTAGGGCTCGAGGAGAGCATGGGTCTCTGGGAACGCGGAGAGGCGCTCGCGAGACACTGCGACACCTGGCTCGATCGCGCCCAGTCGAAGGTCGCCGACGGCGAGTGACCCGTCCGAGCCCGGCGAGCGTCATCCCCGATGTCGTCCTGCGGCCCGGTCGGCCCACCACGGCCGCGCCGACGGTCAAGGCGTGACGGGCCCGAGGTAGCCGATGAACTCGGTCAGGTCGTCGAACGACGCGGTGCCGGTGACCAGGGTGGTCAGTTCACCGGGCGCCGAGGGCTCGGCGACCAGGCTGTTCTGGGTCTTTGTGTCACGCACGAGCTTGGCCC
>JBOFBK010000237.1:0-4473 GCA_051645525.1 Dermatophilaceae bacterium
CGAGCACCCGGCCGTCGTCGAGCACCTCCTTGCACAGCACGACCTCGCCGGTGACCTCGTACCCCCGGGCCGCCACGACGTTCATCGCCTCGTTGAGCATCACCTCGCGGCCCGGCACGAGGTCGCCCTCGTCGAGCGAAGGGCTGACCGCCACGTGCATCTTGCGACCGCTGGTGAGGATGTCGATGGTGCCGTCGTCGAAGACCTCGATGACGGTGCCGTAGGCGGCGGGCGGCTGGGCGAGCCGGTCGACCTCGGACTTCAGCGTGACGATCTGCTCGCGCGCGTCGCGCAGGGTGCGCACGAGCCGCTCGTTCTGCGCGGTGAGCGAGGCGATCTGGGAGCGCACCTGGGCGAGGTCGCGCTCCATCGACCGCAGCTGGGCGGGCGAGACGTCACCGCCGGCTCGCAGCGCGGCGAGCTCGGCCTCGAGCGAGAGGCGCTCGGCTTCGAGCCGCTCGCGGTTGCCCGGGGTGTCGGCCTGGGGCTGCTCGGAGGTCATGTGTTTCACGATAACTCGCGAACCGAGCCGCCGAGGTGGTGTGTCGGTCACCGAACGGCCACGACCGACGTCATCCCAACGCCGAGCGGCGGACCCGCGCTCAGTCGGTGACGGCTGCGTCATCCCACACCGGCGCAGCCCGAGCGGCGGACCCGCGCTCAGTCGGTGACGGCTGCGTCATCCCACACCGGCGCAGCCGAGGTGCCGGCTCGCTCCCCGCCCGGTGACGACTCGGCCTGGCGGAGCTGCCGGCGCACCCGTTTCTCGGACGGCACCCGCTCGCCGACGTTCTCCGACGTCCAGTCGGCCTCCGACGCGTGCTCGGCGGTGACGTAGCCCCCGCCCGGGCGCCGTTTGCGCAGCGGCGGGGTGACGCCGGGCGCCAGCCGCCGGGTGCTGACCAGGAAGCCGGTGTGCCCGTGCATGCGGTGCTGGGGTCGTACGGCGAGGCCCTCGAGGTGCCAGCCACGCACCAGCGACTCCCAGGCCTGCGGCTCGGTGAACGAGCCGTGGTCGCGCATCGCCTCGGCCACCTTGGACAGCTGCGTCGTCGTGGCCACGTAACAGATGAGCACCCCGCCGGGGACGAGCGCGTCGGCGACGACGTCGAGGCACTCCCAGGGGGCGAGCATGTCGAGCACCACCCGGTCGACCGACCCCGGCGTCGTGGCGTCCGGCAGGGATGCCGCGAGGTCGCCGACCGTGACCGACCACGCCGGGTGGTCGAGCCCGAAGAAGTCGCGGGCGTTGGCCTGGGCGATGGCGGCGAAGTCGTCGCGCCGCTCGAAGGACAGCAGTCGGCCGGACTCCCCCACTGCCCGCAGCAGCGACATCGACAGCGCCCCCGACCCGACACCGGCCTCGACGACGACGGCGCCGGGGAAGACGTCGGCCATCGTGACGATCTGCCCGGCATCCTTGGGGTACACCACCGCGGCGCCGCGCGGCATCGACATCACGTAGTCGGCGAGCAGCGGTCGCAGCGCGAGGTACTCGACGCCGGCGGTGTTGGTGATGGTCGACCCGTCAGGAGCGCCGATCAGGTCGTCGTGCAGCAGGTGCCCGCGGTGGGTGTGGAACTGCTTGCCCGCGGTGAGGGTGATGGTGTGCAGGCGCCCCTTCGGATCGGTGAGCTGCACGCGGTCGCCGGCGGAGAACGGGCCACGACGTCGGGCGGCGCCGGTGGCTGTCATGGCGGGGAGTCTAGGTGCGCCCCAGCACACTCCGCGCCACGGTATCGAGGCGTGCCGCGGTGACCACGCCGCGCAGGGCGCCCTGGTCGAGCACGACGACAAGACCCCGCGGGCCCGCGGCCATGGCGCGCAGCACCTGCTCGGAGTCGGCACCGGGGGCGAGCTCGACGAGCGACTCCTCCGGGAGGCGCACCAGGAGCGAGGACACCGGGGTCGCGGGCGGGACGGTGCGCAGGTCGACGCCGCCGTCGCCGCCGCGCGGCAGCAGCAGCGCGGGGCGGCCACGTTCGTCGGGTGAGAGCACCACCGCCTCGGAGGCGGCCACCTTCCCGACCGGGGTCGACGGCGCCACGAGCGCCGCCGGCTCGAGCAGGTCGGCCACCCGGATCGTGGCGACCAGCCGCTCCAGCGGGGCGCGCCGGATGGCGGCGGTGGCGCCGCTCCACAGGATCCAGGCCATCACCAGCGAGAGCACCAGCGGCAGCAGGTCGGGGTCGCCGCGCACGACGGGCCGCACGGCGAATAGCAGGACCACCCCCACCGCGACGACCCGGCCGACCCAGCCGGCGACGACGAGGCCGAGGTCGCGCCGCCCGCTGACTGCCCAGACCAGGGCCTGCACGGCGGCGCCGCCGTCGAGCGGCAGCCCGGGGAGCAGGTTGAACACGGCGAGCAGGGCGTTCATCACGAAGAACGACCAGGCGAACTCGGATGCCGGGAACGGCAGCACCTCGGTGGCGGCGTAGCCGGCCGCGGCCAGCACGGCGTTGGCCGCCGGCCCGCTCAGCGCGACGGCCGCGTGCCGGCCGGGCGTGGTGCCGGTGCCGTCGTAGGCGGTGTGCCCACCCCACAGGGTGGCGACGATCTGGTGCACCCGGAACCCGAGCAGCCGCGCCGACACCGCGTGGGCGGCCTCGTGGACCAGCACCGCGAGCAGGATGGAGACCACCAGCCAGGCCGCGTAGGCGAGCGCCGTGCCGGTGCCGAGGCTGCGCCCGGTGGTCCAGCCGCTCCAGGCGATGAACGCGCCGAGGAGGAGCCAGGTGCGGTCGAGGTAGACCGGCACGCCGGTGACCGACCCGAGGCGCAGCGCACCCGCCGGCGGTGGCGGCGAGGCGGACACGGCCGAAACCCTACGTGACCGTGGCGGCATACTGGCGGGCAGCGCTCCCCCCGCCGAAGCAGCCACATCGAGGACGCCACTCGTGACACTCCAGCACCGACCCGACGCCACCGAGCCGCTCACCGCTGCCCTGCACGAGCGCGTCCTCGTGCTCGACGGGGCGATGGGCACGATGATCCAGGCGGCCGGGCTCTCCGAGGCCGACTACCGCGGCGAGCGGTTCGCCGGGCACGACAGCGACCTCACGGGCAACAACGACCTGCTGTCGATGACCCAGCCGGACGTCATCCGGTCGATCCACCGTGCCTATCTGGAGGCCGGTGCCGACCTGGTCGAGACCAACACGTTCAACGCGCAGCGCATCTCGCTCGCCGACTACGGGATGCAGTCGCTCGCCTACGAGATGAACGCCGTCGCCGCCGCGCTGGCCCGGGCCGAGGCCGACGCGATGACCGCCCGCACTCCGGACCGGCCGCGCTGGGTGCTCGGCGCCCTCGGCCCGACGAACCGCACGGCATCCATCTCGCCCGACGTCAACGATCCGGGCGCCCGCAACGTCACGTTCGACGAGCTCGCCGAGGCCTACCACGAGCAGGCGCGCGGCCTGGTCGACGGCGGGGCCGACGCCCTGCTGGTCGAGACCGTCTTCGACACTCTCAACGCCAAGGCGGCGGTGTTCGCGCTCGAGACGCTGTTCGAGGAGCACGGGCGGCGCTGGCCGGTGATGATCTCGGGCACCATCACCGACGCATCGGGCCGCACGCTGTCGGGCCAGGTCACCGAGGCGTTCTGGTACTCCGTGCGGCACGCCCGGCCGCTGTCGATCGGGCTGAACTGCGCCCTCGGCGCGTCCGACCTGCGGCCCTACGTGGCCGAGCTGTCCCGCCTGGCCGACTGCTTCGTCAGCGCGCACCCGAACGCCGGGCTGCCCAACGCGTTCGGCGAGTACGACGAGTCGCCCGAGGCGATGGCCGAGGTGGTCGGCGAGTTCTCGTCATCCGGCCTGGTCAACATCCTGGGCGGGTGCTGCGGCACCACCCCCGACCACATCGCGGCCATCGCCAAGACCGCCTCGGATGCCGTGCCGCGGCCGCCCGCCCAGGTGGCCCCCGCGCTGCGCCTGTCCGGGCTGGAGCCGCTCGTCGTCGGTCCCGAGAGCCTGTTCGTCAACGTCGGCGAGCGCACCAACATCACTGGCTCCGCGCGGTTCCGGCGGCTCATCCAGGAGGAGGACTACGGCACCGCCCTCGGCGTCGGGCGCCAGCAGGTGGAGGCCGGCGCGCAGGTCATCGACGTCAACATGGACGAGGGGATGATCGACGGCGTCGCCACGATGGACCGGTTCCTCAAGCTGGTGGCCGGCGAGCCCGACATCTGCCGGGTGCCGCTGATGGTCGACTCGAGCAAGTGGGAGGTCATCGAGGCCGGCCTGAAGGTGACCCAGGGCAAGCCGATCGTCAACTCGATCTCGATGAAGGAGGGCGAGGAGCCGTTCCTCGCCCAGGCCCGGCTGGCTCGCAAGTACGGCGCCGCGGTCGTGGTCATGGCGTTCGACGAGCAGGGCCAGGCCGACAGCCTGCAGCGGCGGCAGGAGATCTGCGGGCGGGCGTACCGGCTGCTCACCGAGCAGGTCGGCTTCCCCGCCGAGGACATCG
>JBOFBK010000238.1:0-1794 GCA_051645525.1 Dermatophilaceae bacterium
GGTCTCGGTGTCCTTGACCTCGGGGCCGGTGTAGGGCTGTGGGCCGGGCCGGTCGACGTACTCGGGACGGGCGACGGACGACGGCACGGCGCGCCTCGGCGAGACGGTGCCAGGAGCCACGCTCGCGGACGTGAGAGGCATACGGTGGAGTCTAGGCACACCGTCGTGGCGCTCGTCGTGGCGCGGGAGGAGAACGTCATGCCCTGGTGGTTCAACGTCGACACCGGCGAGGTCGAGGCCGACCACGTCCGCAGCCGCGACGCCAACGTCATGGGTCCGTACGACACCGAGGAAGCCGCCGCGCGGGCCCTCGAGACCGCGCGGTCGAACACGGAGCGGTGGGATGACGAGGACCGCGCCTGGGAGGCCGGCCGCGATACCGGAGAAGACTGAGCGGACGTCCTCTGGTCACCGGCTACCGGGTGTGCGCCAGACGGAGACGTGTCTCTTGCTGTCGCCGGTGAACGCCGCGCCGTGCCAGTCGGCCCAGCGGTGCTCCGGCTCCATCCCTGCAAGCCGGGCCATCAGGTCGCACTCGTCAGGCCAGACGAACCGGTAGTGGTGCACGCCGTACCGGTACGACCCGTCGGCCTCCCGCGTGTAGTGGTGCGAGGTGCCCTGCTGCCCGACGAGGTCGTAGGTGTCGAACCCGACGTGCTCGTCGCTGACCTCGAACGGGACGGCGACCTGCCCGGGCGGCAGCCGGCGCAGCGACGGCACCCCGACCTCGACGACGAACCGGCCGCCCGGCACGAGGTGGCGCGCGGCGTTGCGGAAGCACTCGACCTGTTCGGCCTGAGTGCGCAGGTTTCCCAGGGTGTTGAACACGAGGTACACGAGCGAGAACGCCCTCGGCACCCGCGCGGTCGCCATGTCGCCGACGACGACCGGGACGTCCGACCGCTTGGCCCGAAGCCGCTCCGCCATCGGCTCGGACAGCTCGATGCCGCTGACGGCCACTCCGCGCTCGGCGAGCGCGACTGCAACCCGGCCCGTCCCGATCGCGAGCTCGAGGACGGGCCCACCGTCCGCGAACTCGGCCAGCCGCGCGACCGTCGGGTCGAGCACCTCCGGGGCGAACATGGCTGCCGAGCCCTCGTCGTACCGCGCGGCGGTCTCCGCGCTCCACAGGTCGCTGCTCGTCATTCCCCCACCCTGACCCGGCGAGACGATGCGGTACCACCGGTTTTCGCACCGCATCGGCGCCGGCCGGACGTCGGTCAGTGGGACCTGTGACGCCGGTGGTGCGGGCCTCGGCTTGCCCGCCCGCTCGGGGCGCCAGTCGAGGGCCAGGACCGAGAACCTGGCCTCGACGCCGGAGGGGGAGTGACCGAACAGCCGGTCAGCGACGTCGGTAGGCGTCGCGACGATGCCCCACGGCGACGACCAGGACGAGCAGCACGTCATCCCGGACGTCGTAGACGATGCGGTAGTCACCCGTCCGCACCCGCCACTCACCTGCACCACCGACCAGCTGGGTGGCGCCCTGCGGACGTGGGTTCTCGCGAAAGCGGCTCGATCGCCGCCTGCATCCGCCGCCGGGCCGGAGGGTCGAGCGTGCGACCCTGGCGCGTCGCCGCCGGAGCGATGTCGATGCGGTAGGTCACGCGAGACCGAGGTCGATCTTGACGTGCTCCCAGGGGATGGCGCTCGCACCATCGGCGATCTCGTGTCGGGCGTTCGCGGCTGCTTCAATGTCAGCCAGGTCCTCGGCAGCAGCCACGAGACGATCGAGGTCGTCGGCGTCGATGACCGCGGCGACGCGCTGGCCGCGGCGCGTGAGGTAGACCGGAG
>JBOFBK010000239.1:0-4176 GCA_051645525.1 Dermatophilaceae bacterium
TAGGCACCGACGTTCTGGATCGGCGTCGCACCGGTCGACCCGGGGATGCCGCTCAGCGCCTCGACACCCGACCACCCTGCCTCGACCGCGCGGGTGACGAGGTCGTCCCACGGCTCCCCCGCCGCGACCGTCACCGATGCCCCGCCATCGGCGTCGGCCGACTCGACCGCCACGCCGCGGGTGGCGACGAGCACCACGGTGCCGTCGAACCCGTTATCCGGCAGCACGACGTTCGACCCGCCGGCCAGCACGAGCAGCGGCTCCTCGGCGTCGTCGACCTCGCGCACGGCGTCGACGAGCTCGGACGTCGTCTCGGCGACCACCAGCCGCGCGGCGGGGCCGCCGACGCGCATCGTCGTGTGCCCCGCGAGGGGCTCCCCGAGCAGCTCGCGCATCAGTCGAGCCGCACCACCGCGACACAGCGGCCGAGCACCTTCTCGCCACCGCTCGTGGTCGTGAGCTCCACGGTCGCCCGGCCGGACTCCTCGTCGACGGCCTTGACGACACCTGCCACCTCGATCGACGCCCCGCCGGCCGGTACGACCACCGGTTTGGTGAAGCGCGTGCCGAACTCGACGACGCGGCCGGCATCACCGGCCCAGTCGGCGACGACCGTTCCCGAGGCGCCCATGGTCCACATGCCGTGGGCGATGACGTCGGGCAGCCCGACCGAGCGCGCGAACGCCTCGTCCTGGTGGATGGGGTTGTGGTCACCGGACGCAGCGGCGTAGGCGCGGAGGGTTTCCCGCGTCACGGGCACCGCGACCGGACCGAGCGGGTCGCCGACGGTGACCTCGGAGAGGCGACGGGTCGTCATCCGCCCTCACCCCCGCGCACGACGATCGTCGAGGTGCAGGTGGCGAGCGCCTCGCCGCCGACGGTGGCGAGCTCGGTGCGCGTCGTGACCATCGCGTGCCCGCCGGCCGAGCGCACCGCGTCGACGGTGACCGTGCCCAGGACGTCGTCGCCAGCGGTGAGCGGGCGGTGGTGGACGAAGCGCTGCTCGCCGTGGACGACGCGGCTGTAGTCGATGCCGGAATCGGGGTCGCTCACGTAGGCCCGGTCGGCGGACTGGGCGAAGCGCACGGCCATGGTCGGCGGGGCGACGACGTCGACGTACCCGGCGGCACGCGCCGCGACCGGGTCGGTGTGCACGGGGTCGGTGGCACCCACCGCCACCGCGAACGCCGCGATGGCGGCAGCGTCGACGTGGTGCGGACCGTCGGGCGGATAGGTGCGGCCGACGAAGTCGGGGTTCACGGGCATGGCGACCATGGTAGGCGCGGGCTACGGACGGCCCGCGCCTGTGACGAGGCCGCCCGGGCACCTCGGCGGTGCGGGCGGCCTCGTCGACGGATGACGCGCGTGCGCTGCGGCTCAGCGGGTCTCGCGGTGTGCGGTGTGCTTCTTGCAGCGCGGGCAGAACTTCGCCAGCTCGAGCCGGTCGGGGTCGTTGCGGCGGTTCTTCTTCGTGATGTAGTTGCGCTCCTTGCAGTCCGTGCACGCCATGGTGATCTTCGGGCGGACGTCGGCGCTCTTCGTGGCCACGGGGCAACCTGCTCTCGGGACGATCGGGGTGGGGCCGGGGTCAGCGACTGCTGGCCGCGCGACGGCTCAACAGGGTACGTGAACCCGGCATTCCGGGGAAATCACCCGGTGGTAGCGGGAGCGGGGCTCGATCCCGCGACCTCACGATTATGAGTCGTGCGCTCTGACCAACTGAGCTATCCCGCCTCGACTCCGTGCCGCTGAGCGGCGGCCGGAGCGGAGCCCCCTGTCGGAATCGAACCGACGACCTTTTCCTTACCATGGAAACGCTCTGCCGACTGAGCTAAGGGGGCGCGCGCCGGTACCGCACGGTGGCCGACGCGACGACAGACGTTACACGCTGCGTCCGTACCCGACGAAATCGATGAGGGTCGTCACTGCCTCGTCAGGCTCCACGTGCCGTCCGCCGTGATGGCCACCACCGACGGGCCACCGGACAGCGGCACCGTGCCACTGTAGGAACCGATCTCGTTGACGGCGAGGTTGGGGAACTCGCCCCCGACCTGGTTGACGGCGAAGTTGCTCGACCCCTGGTGTGCGACTTTCCAGTCGCCGGCGTCGCCGTCGTAGCGCAGCACGGTCGCCCCCTTGCCCCGGTGAGTCGCATTCAGCGGCTTGGCCGAACTAATCGGGCTGATGGCCACAGTCCACGATCCGTCAGCAGTGACCTTCAGCTTCGCCGGCTCGCCACCCAGTCCGCTGAGACCGAACGCCGCCGTTCCGACGTAGCTCCCGATCTCGTTGGCGAGCAGATCCGCGGTCTGCTGGTTGGCCGCGTCGAGAACTGTCACGGCGAAGTTCGACGAACCCTTGTGCGTCATGGTCACCAAGCCCGCCGCCGCGTTCGTGGGCAACGCGATGACGGCATCACCCTTGCCCGACTTCTTCACCACGGCGAAAGCGCCGAACGTCTCGTCGTACGGGTTGGCGGCTGGTTCGGGCGTCGGCGTCTCCGGCACCGGCACCGGCTCAGCTGGAGCCGTGGTTGGCTGTGCGGCTGACCGCGTCGCGCCCACGTCGGAACCTGCGGAAGCAGGCTCCGACGTGGTGGCGCCAGCACCTCCAAGTGCGAAGCCCCCGACGACCAGCGCAACCACGCCCGCAGGGATTACATAGCGCTTCTTCTTCCAGGGAGGCCGTGGCACCGTCTGCGTTGACCCTGCATGCTCGAGCCCGCTCGAGCCGGCATCGTGCTGCCCACCTTCGGCGAAGTGCTCCGTCCACTGCTGGCCGTCCCAGTAGCGTCGACGCCCATCGGGTGTCGGATACCAACCTGCCGGGGTGCTACTCATCAACCGTCCTCCGTGCTCGTGGCTGTACCCCGCGCTGGCCGAGGCTAGCCAGCGGAGGACAGACACCGCAGCAGAACGAGCGAACTACTCCCCGATCGCCGGAGCGCGGTCGAGCGAGTGCCGAGCGTCGAGCAGCGACGGTCCGTACCAGGTCATCAGCCGGCCGGACACGAGCCGGACCGGCAAGCGGGAGAACGCTTCTGGACCGTCGTCGGCGGTGAACAGGTACGGCTCGTCCGGCAGCAGCACGAGGTCGGCGACAGCCGGATCGTCGAGGTCACGCACCTCGACAGCCGGGTACCGACCGGCATCCGCCAGCGCTGCCGCCGGTCCCTCCGTCGCCGGTGCCGTGACCACCGCGAACCCGTGCCGTGCGAGCAGGTCGGCGGTGAAGGTGGCCGGCCCGACGACCATCCACGGGTCACGCCACACCGGCACGACGGCCCGAGCCACCGGGGCGGGTGCCGGCCCGCCCCACACCTCCGTCGCCTCGGTGAGCCAGCCCGGCTCGGGCACGCCGACGGCATCCGAGAAGAGCCGCCGCATCGACAACAGCGCCCCGGGCACCGTCTCGATGTCGGTGACCCACATCGGGATGCCCCGCTCGCGCAGCCGACGCACGTCGAGCTCGCGGTTCTCCTCCTTGTTCGCGACGACGAGGTCCGGACGCAGCGCCGCCACTGCTGCGAGGTCGGGGTTCTTCGTGCCGCGCACCCGGCTGACGCCCCGGGCGTCCAGGTCGGCGGGATGGGTGCACCAGCCGGTGGCGCCGACGAGCCGGTCGGGACAGGTAGCGGCGATGGCCTCGGTGAGCGATGGGACGAGCGAGACGATCCGGCGCGCCGGACCGGCCAGTGGGACGGGTGCGCCGAGGTCGTCGGTGAGGGGCGTCATCCGGCCTCCGCTCGGGTCAGCGTGGCGCCATCCGGAGGGCACCGTCCATGCGGATCGTCTCGCCGTTGAGGTAGTCGTGCTCGACGATCGACAGGGCGAGCTGGGCGTACTCGTCGGGGCGGGCGAGCCGCTGGGGGAACGGGACCCCGGCGGCGAGGCCGGCGCGGAACTCGTCGGAGACGGTGGCGAGCATCGGGGTCTCGACGATGCCAGGAGCGATGGTCATGACCCGGATGCCGTACTGCGCGAGGTCGCGGGCCGCGGGCAGGGTGAGCCCGACGATGCCGCCCTTGGAGGAGGCGTACGCGGCCTGGCCGACCTGCCCGTCGAAGGCCGCGATGCTCGCGGTGTTGAGGATGACGCCGCGCTGGCCGTGGTCGTCGGGGTCGGTGCCGGCGATCGCCTCGGCGGCGATCGCCATGACGGTGAACGAGCCGACCAG
>JBOFBK010000240.1:0-23034 GCA_051645525.1 Dermatophilaceae bacterium
GCGGTTCGGGGGGAGCAGCTCACCGCCTTGACCGCCGGGCTGAGCGGGCGCTGAGGTCGACCGGTGTCGCACCGCAGGTGGCGCTGACCGTCAGGCGCTGGCGACCAGGCCGAGCTCGCTCGCGGTGGCGAGGCCGTCGTGCCTGGGCAGCACGCGCACGGTGTAGCCGAACGCGCCGGGCCGGCGGAGCACCAGGTCGCCCGCGAACTGGTAGCGACCGTGCTCGAAGTGCTCGACCGCCGCCAGCTCCACCGACGCGGTGTCGTGCAGCTCGTCGCCGTGGTGGTTCGTGCGTCCGTGCACGACCTGCACGTCGACGTCATCCGGGCTCAGTGCGCCGAGCGAGACGAACGCGGTGACGTGCAGGGTCTCGCCGAGCTGCGGGCTGTCGCCCACCCCGGCCGACTCGACGTGGTCGACCCGCACGTCGTCCCACGCCTGCGCCACACGGCGTCGATAGCCGGCGAGGTCCCTCGCGCCGCGGTAGCCGTCGGCGGCCGTCGCCCAGCCGGAACGGGCGGCCGGCACGTAGAGCCGCTCGGTGTAGTCGCGCACCATCCGGTTGGCACGCACCTTCGGGCCGAGGGTGCTCATCGTGTGCAGGACCATCGACAGCCAGTTCTGCGGCAACCCGGCGTCGTCGCGGTCGTAGAACCGGGGCGCGACCTGCTGCTCGACCAGGTCGTACAGCGCCGCCGCCTCGATGTCGTCGCGGCGGTCGGGGTCGTCGACGCCGTCGGCGGTGGGGATGGCCCAGCCGTTCTCGCCGTCGAACCACTCGTCCCACCAGCCGTCGAGGATGGAGAGGTTCAACGCGCCGTTCAGAGCGGCCTTCATCCCCGACGTACCGCACGCCTCGAACGGGCGCAGCGGGTTGTTGAGCCAGACGTCGCAGCCGGGATAGAGGCGCAGCGCCATGGCGATGTCGTAGTTGGGCAGGAACACGATGCGGTGCCGCACCTCGGGGTCGTCGGCGAAACGCACCAGCTGCTGGATCAGCTGCTTGCCCGTCTCGTCGGCGGGGTGCGACTTCCCGGCGATGACGAGCTGGACCGGACGCGCCGGGTCGAGCAGCAGGGCCTTGAGCCGCTCCGGGTCGCGGAGCATCAGCGTGAGGCGCTTGTAGGTGGGCACCCGGCGGGCGAACCCAATGGTGAGCACGTCGGGGTCGAGCACGTCGTCGACCCAGCCCAGCTCGGCCGGCGACGCGCCCCGCTCGAGCCAGGAGCTGCGAGTGCGCCGCCGGGCCTCCTCGACCAGCTGGAGGCGCAGTGCCCGCTTGGTCGCCCACATCGCCTCCCGAGGGACCGCAGCGAGCGCCTCCCACGACTCCTGGGTGTCGAGGTCACCGGCGGCGGTGTGCGCACGAGCGAGCTCGACCACCTGAGGGTCGACCCAGGTGGGCCCGTGCACGCCGTTGGTGATCGAAGTGATCGGCACCTCGGCGTCGTCGAAGCCCGGCCACAGCCCGTCGAACATCTCGCGACTGACCATGCCGTGCAGCTGCGAGACCCCGTTCGCCCGTTGGGCGAGCCGCAGTCCCATGACGGCCATGTTGAACATGCCGGACGAGCCGCCCTCGTAGGTCTCGGCGCCGAGGGCGAGCAGCCGGTCGACCGGCACGCCGGGAAGCGCCTGCGGACCACCGAGGTACTGCTCCACCAGGGAGGTCTCGAACCGGTCGATACCGGCCGGCACCGGCGTGTGCGTCGTGAACACCGTGGCACCGCGTACCGCTTGCAGCGCCTCGTCGAACGTCATCCCCTCGGCCTCGACGAGCTCGCTGATCCGCTCGATGCCGAGGAGGCCGGCGTGTCCCTCGTTGGCGTGGTACACGTCGGGCGCGGGTGCTCCGGTGAGCCGGGACCAGAGCCGCAGCGCCCGCACGCCGCCCATACCGAGCAGCATCTCCTGCTGCAGCCGCAGCTCGCCACCACCGCCGTACAGCCGTTCGGTGACGCGGCGGCCGGCCTCGTCGTTGGCCTGCACGTCGGTGTCGAGCAGCAGCAGCGGCACCCGGCCCACCTGGGCGCGCCAGAGCTGGGCGTGCAGGGCGCGACCACCCGGCATCCCGACAGTCACCGTCGCGGGCGTGCCGTCGGCGTCGCGCACCAGCGAGAGGGGCAGGCCGTCGGGGTCGAGCACCGGGTAGGTCTCCTGCTGCCAGCCGTCGCGGTTGAGGCTCTGGCGGAAGTAGCCGGTGGTGTAGAACAGGCCGACACCGACGATCGGCACGCCGATGTCGGAGGCGGACTTCAGGTGGTCGCCGGCGAGGATGCCGAGCCCACCGGAGTACTGCGGGAGTGCCGCGGTGATCCCGAACTCGGCGCTGAAGTACGCGATGGATGACGGTACGCCCGACTCCTGCTCACGCCCCCACCGCTGGTACCAGCGGTCCTCGCCGAGGTAGCGGTCGAGCTCCTCGCGCGCGGCGAGGACCCGGGCGACGAAGTCGGCGTCGCCGGCAAGCCGCTCCAGCTCGTCGGGCGAGACGGCCGAGAGCATGGCCACCGGGTCCTCTCCGACCTCGGCCCAGCGGTCGGCGTCGATCGACGCGAAGAGGTCGCGCAACGGTGCGTGCCAGCTCCAGCGCAGGTTCGTCGCGAGGTCGCCGAGCGCGGCGATCTGCGGGGGGAGGACGGGACGGACGCTGAAGCGGCGGATGGCCTTCACGAGCACGCATCGTAGGCGAGGCCGGATACGCCGCTTGTGCGCCCGCCGTCCGATTCTCGCAGAGACGGGGATGCGCGGTGGTCGCGCGGAACCGAAGAACCCACGACCGGACCGACGCCGGCTGTCGGCCCGCGGCGAAGAGTCGGCGGCGCGGCCTCGGGCCGCTGTCGGCATCCGGGAGCCGTCGACCTGTAGCGTCGCGCTGTGACCGGTGCACCCCGAACGCGCAGCCCCCAGCAACCCGTCGGACGCGTCCCCGTGCTCGACGTCGCACCGTGTGTCGACGGCGGCGCCCGGCCCGCGAAGGCGGTGGTCGGCGAGGAGTTCGACGTGACCGCCACCGTGTTCCGCGAGGGCCACGACGCGGTGGCCGCCACAGTGGTGCTCACCGACCCCGGCGAGCGCGCGCGGCACCTGCCGATGACGTGCACCAACCCCGGACTGATGACGTGGGCCGCGCAGGTCTGCGCCGACGCCGAGGGCTGGTGGTCCTACCGCGTCGAGGGGTGGAGCGACCCCTACGGCTCCTGGGAGCACGACGCCACGATCAAGGTCCCCGCCGATATCGACACCGAGCTGATGCTCGAGGAGGGCGCCCGCGTGCTCGAGCGCGCCGTCGCCGAGGTGCGGCGCACCACGGCGCAGGCGCGCGTCATCCGGGATGCCGTGGCGAGCCTGCGCGACCCGACCAGGCCGGCGATGGAGCGGCTCGAGGCCGGCACTGCCGACGCGGTGCGGAGCGAGCTGCGGCAGCGCCCGCTGCGCGACCTGGTGAGTCCGTCGCCCGATCTCTCCCTGCTCGTGGAGCGCGAGCGCGCCCTGGTCGGTGCCTGGTACCAGATCTTCCCGCGCA
This sequence comes from Dermatophilaceae bacterium, assembly GCA_051645525.1. Lineage (GTDB taxonomy): Bacteria > Actinomycetota > Actinomycetes > Actinomycetales > Dermatophilaceae > JBOFLG01. Next base: position 3,527 of record JBOFBK010000240.1, read on the forward strand.
GCGAGGGCGCGCGCTACGACGAGGCCGAGCACCGCTGGAAGAGCGGCACCCTGCGTACGGCCGCGACACGCCTTCCGGCCATCGCCGCCATGGGGTTCGACGTCGTCTACCTCACCCCGATCCACCCCATCGGGCAGACCGCGAAGAAGGGCCCGAACAACACCCTCGACGCCCGGCCCGAGGACCCCGGCAGCCCCTACGCGATCGGCTCGGCCGACGGCGGGCACGACGCGATCCACCCCGACCTCGGCACCTTCGACGACTTCGACGACTTCGTGGCCGAGGCGGCCCGGCTGGGGATGGAGGTGGCGCTCGACCTCGCGCTGAACTGCTCGCCCGAGCACCCGTGGGTGACCAGCCACCCGGAGTGGTTCACCACCCGCGCCGACGGCACCATCGCCTACGCCGAGAACCCGCCGAAGAAGTACCAGGACATCTACCCACCGAACTTCGACAACGACCCGGCCGGCCTCTACGCCGAGGTGCGCCGCATCGTGCAGGTGTGGATCGACCACGGCGTCACCCTGTTTCGCGTGGACAACCCGCACACCAAGCCCGTCGAGTTCTGGCAGTGGCTGATCGACGACGTCGCCCGCGACCATCCCGAGATCGTCTGGCTCGCCGAGGCGTTCACCAAGCCGCCGATGATGCACGCCCTCGCCAAGGTCGGCTTCCAGCAGAGCTACACGTATTACACGTGGCGCACCACCGCCGCGGAGCTGCGCGAGTACCTCACCGAGCTGTCCGGCGAGGCGGCCGCGTACATGCGGCCGTCGTTCTGGCCGACCACGCACGACATCCTCACGCCGTACCTGCAGTTCGGCGGGCCGGCGGCGTGGAAGGTGCGCGCCGTGCTCGCCGCCACGCTGGTGCCGACGTACGGCATCTACGCCGGCTACGAGCTGATGGAGCACGTGGCCCGCCCCGGGGTCGAGGAGCAGATCGACAACGAGAAGTACGAGTACAAGGACCGCCGCTGGGCCGACTACGAGCCGGGCGGGCCGAAGGAGGGCCAGTCGCTCGCGGGCTGGCTGACGATGATCAACGACATCCGGCGCGCGCACCCCGCGCTGCACCGGCTGCGCGACATCCGTTTCCACCACGTCGACGACGAGAGCTTCCTCGCCTTCTCCAAGCGCCGACGGATGCCGGACGGCACCGACGACGTCGTGCTGGTCGTCGCCAACCTCGACCCGCACTCGACCCGGGCGACGACGTTGCGTCTCGACCTGCCGGCCCTGGGGTTCGAGCCCGGCGACAGCGTCCAGGCGCACGACCTCGTCACCGGTCAGGTGTGGACCTGGCAGCGCGACGTCTACGTGCGGCTCGGCCCCGAGGTCGAGCCCGTGCACATCGTGGCGGTCCGGAGGCCGTGGTGACGGTGATCCCCGGACTGGGGCACTCCGCCCCCGGCCTCGGCGCCAACCAGCCCGGTCTCCGGCACGACCCCGAGTGGTTCCGCACCGCGGTCTTCTACGAGGTGCTCGTGCGCGCCTTCGGCGACAGCAACGCCTCGGGCGAGGGCGACTTCGCCGGCGTCATCGCCCGCCTCGACTACCTCCAGTGGCTCGGCGTCGACTGCCTGTGGGTGCCGCCGTTCTACGCCAGCCCGCTGCGCGACGGCGGCTACGACATCTCCGACTACACCCAGGTGCTCCCCGAGTTCGGCACGCTGCCCGAGTTCACCGAGCTGATCACCCAGGCGCACGCCCGCGGCATCCGGATCGTCACCGACCTGGTCATCAACCACACCAGCGACCAGCACCCCTGGTTCCAGGCGTCGCGCAGCGACCCCGAGGGGCCGTACGGCGACTTCTACGTGTGGAGCGACACCGACGACCGGTACACCGACGCCCGGGTGATCTTCGTCGACACCGAGACCTCGAACTGGACCTTCGACCCCATCCGGCGGCAGTTCTTCTGGCACCGGTTCTTCGGCCACCAGCCCGACCTCAACTTCGAGAACCCCGCGGTGCACGAGGCCGTGTTCGACGTCGTGCGGTTCTGGATGAGCCTGGGCATCGACGGGTTCCGGCTCGACGCCATCCCCTACCTCTACGAGGAGGAGGGGCACACCGGCGAGAACCACCCACGCACCCATGAGTTCCTCGTGGCGCTGCGCGCGATGGTCGACGAGGAGTTCCCCGGCCGGGTGCTGCTCGCCGAGGCCAACCAGCCACCGCGCGACGTGGTCGACTACTTCGGCACCGAGGAGGCGCCGGAGTGCCAGATGTGCTTCCACTTCCCGGTGATGCCGATGCTCTACTACGCGCTGCGGGAGGAGAAGGCCGCGCCGATCGTCGACGTGCTCGCGGACACCCCGCCGATCCCGGCCGGCTGCCAGTGGGGCACGTTCCTGCGCAACCACGACGAGCTCACCCTCGAGATGGTCAGTCCCGAGCAGCGGGCCGCGATGTACGGCTGGTACGCGCCCGACCCGCGGATGCGCGCCAACGTCGGCATCCGCCGCCGGCTCGCGCCGCTGCTCGACAACAGCCGCCCCGAGATCGAGCTGGTCCATGCCCTGCTGCTGTCGCTGCCCGGGTCTCCGTGCCTCTACTACGGCGACGAGATCGGGATGGGCGACAACATCTGGCTGAACGACCGCGACGCCGTCCGCACCCCGATGCAATGGACCCCCGACCGCAACGCCGGCTTCTCGCACGCCGACCCCGGCAAGCTCTACCTGCCCGTGGTGCAGTCGCTCGTGCACCACTACACGCACGTCAACGTCGAGGCGCAGATGGCGTCGGGCTCCTCGCTGCTGCACTGGGTCCGCGGCGTGCTGGCGGTGCGCCGTGAGCACCCGGTGTTCGGGCTGGGTGACCTCACGGTCTGCGACTCCAGCCACGAGCGCGTCCTCGCGTTCGTCCGGGTCGACCGGCGCGACCGCGACCAGGAGGACCGCTCCGCACGAGCGGTGCTCTGCGTCAACAACCTCTCGGCCCGGCCGCAGGCCACGAGCGTCACGCTGCCCGGTCAGTTCGCCGGCTGGCACACCCGAGACCTGTTCGGCGGCAGTGGTTTTCCGGACATCTCGGATGACGGTGAGCTGCACCTCACGCTCGGGTCGCGGGACTTCTTCTGGCTCGCGCTCGAGCCGGCGGGGGGCGGCCGTGGCTGAGCTCCACCACGACGCGACGCTCACGCCGGGCAAGCTCGAGCTGCTCGAGGCCTGGATGGGTGCCCAGCGCTGGTACGCCGCGAAGGGCCGCCGCCCGCGGCTGCGCCGGGTGGGGCGCTGGCGGCTGGACGACCCGGCCGGCGAGGTCGGGATCGAGACCCTGGTCGTCGCCGACGACGGCGGCCCCGAGCCGGTCGTCTACCAGGTACCGCTCACGTACCACGCCGAGCCGCTCGCCGGGGCCGACCACGCCCTGGTCGGAGTCGCCGAGCACTCGGTGCTGGGGCGGCGCTGGGTCTACGACGCCCCTCACGACCCGGTGTACGCCACGCAGCTGCTCGAGCTCGTGCAGGGCCGCGCGCGGGCCCGGTCCGGTTCGCGGTCGGACACCGATGACGACAGCGTGCACGGTGTGCCGCAACGGAGCTGGTCCGCCGCGGTGCGAGCCCGTACCTCGCGCGTGCTGTCGGGAGAGCAGTCCAACACCTCGATCGTGGTCGACACCGACATCGACACCGACGCGGTCGACGGCACGAACCGTCCGGTCATCGTCAAGGTGTTCCGCATGCTCTCGCCCGGCGACAACCCCGACGTCGTGCTCCAGGGCGCGCTGGTCGACGCCGGGTCGACCCGCGTGCCCGCGGTCGTCGGTGCGGTGACCGGGTCGTGGCGGCACCCGGGCAGCGATGGCGACCTCCCGTCATCCGGTCATCTCGCCGTCGCGCAGGAGTTCCTGCCCGGCGTCGAGGACGCCTGGCTCGTGGCGATGCGGGCGGTCGAGGATGGCCGCGACCTCTCCGGTCCGGCGCGGACGCTCGGCGAGGCGACCGCCGAGGTGCACGGCACGCTGGCCGACGCGCTCGGCACCTCGGTCACAACGCCGGCACAGGCCGATGCCGTGGTCGCCGGGATGCGCGGGCGTCTCGACGCCGCGGTCGACGCCGAGCCGGCCCTGGAGCACGTACGGGACGCTGTCGAGACCGTGCTGGAGTCGGCACGGACGGCGAGCTGGCCTGCGCTGCAACGTATTCACGGCGACTACCACCTCGGCCAGGTACTCCACTCCGCGGAGCGTGGCTGGGTGCTCGTCGACTTCGAGGGCGAGCCGCTCCGGCCGCTCTCGGAGCGCTCGCGGCCCGACCAGTGGATCCGCGACGTCGCCGGCATGCTGCACAGCCTCGACTACGTCGGCGGGAGATGGGAGCAGCTGCACGGCGGTTCCGCACGCAGCTCGGTCGCGGCCGCCCGAGCGTCCTTCCTCGACGGCTACGCGGCTCGGTCCGGCGAAGACCTGCGCGAGCACCGCGCCCTGCTCGCCGCGTTCGAGCTCGACAAGGCGCTCTACCAGCTGGTCTACGAAGCCCGAAACCGGCCGGCGTGGCTCGACGTCTCGCGCGGCGCGGTCCGGCGGCTCATCGCGGCGCGGTCCGCCGACCCCACCACCGCAGGAGGTCCCTCGTGACACCTACCCCCACGCCCGAGGTCGGCGGGGCCATCACCGCTCTTCTCCAGGGCCGGCACCAGCAGCCCCACGACCTGCTCGGCCAGCACCTGGAACCGGAGGGCCTACGGATCCGCGCGCTGAAGCCCCTCGCCGAGTCGGTGCGCGTGCTCTTCGAGGACGGTGAGGACCTGCCGCTCGCCCACGAGGCCGAGGGCGTCTGGACCGCGGTGCGGTACGACGCCACTCGCACCATGGACTACCGGCTCGTCGTCACCTGGGGTGACGGCGTGGAGCATCTGCAGGACGACCCCTACCGGTTCGCGCCGACCCTCGGCGAGATCGACCTGCACCTGGTCGGCGAGGGCCGGCACGAGCAGCTGTGGACCGTGCTCGGCGCCCGGGTGCGCGAGTACCCGGGCCCGATGGGCGCGGTCCGTGGCGTCTCCTTCGCCGTGTGGGCGCCACGCGCCAAGGCGGTTCGCGTCATCGGCGACTTCAACGGGTGGGACGGTCGGATACACCCGATGCGACTGCTCGGGAGCTCGGGCGTGTGGGAGCTGTTCGTTCCCGGCGCCGACGCGGGCGCCGTGTACAAGTACGAGATCCGTGGCGCCGACGACGTCGTACGCACCAAGGCCGACCCGCTCGCCCGCCGTACCGAGACCCCACCGCGGACCGGATCGGTGGTCGAGGAGACGACGTACACCTGGGGGGACCGGGAGTGGATGACGGCGCGCGCCTCGCGCGACCCGCACACCGGCCCGATGAGCGTCTACGAGGTGCACCTCGGCTCGTGGCGGCAGGGGCTGTCGTACCGCGAGCTCGCCGAGCACCTGGTCAACTACGTTGTCGACCTCGGCTTCACCCACGTCGAGCTGCTCCCGGTGATGGAGCACCCCTACGGGCCGTCGTGGGGCTACCAGGTCACCGGGTACTACGCGCCGACAGCACGCTTCGGCCCTCCCGACGACTTCCGGTACCTGGTGGACACGCTGCACCAGAACGGGATCGGCGTCATCCTCGACTGGGTGCCAGGGCATTTCCCGCGCGACGAGTTCGCCCTCGCCCGGTTCGACGGCCTGCCGCTGTACGAGCACCCCGACCCGCGGCGCGGCGACCAGCCCGACTGGGGCACTCACGTGTTCGACTTCGGCCGGCTCGAGGTGCGCAACTTCCTCGTCGCCAACGCGGTGTACTGGCTCGAGGAGTTCCACGTCGACGGACTGCGGGTCGACGCCGTCGCCTCGATGCTCTACCTCGACTACTCCCGCCGTGACGGGGAGTGGGTGCCCAACGTGCACGGTGGGCGGGAGCACCTCGAGGCGATCACGCTGCTCCAAGAGGCCAACGCCACCGCGTACAAGCGAGTGCCAGGAGTCGTCACCGTGGCCGAGGAGTCGACGTCGTGGCCTGACGTCACCCGGCCCACCGACGTCGGCGGCCTGGGCTTCGGCCTGAAATGGAACATGGGCTGGATGAACGACACGCTCCGGTATCTGCACGAGCAGCCGGTGCACCGGCAGTACCACCACGGCCTGCTCACCTTCTCGCTCATGTACGCCTTCAACGAGAGCTTCCTGCTGCCGATCAGCCACGACGAGGTGGTGCACGGCAAGGGCTCGCTGGTGACCAAGGTGCCGGGGCCGCTGCCGGACCAGCTGGCGACCGTGCGGGCATTCCTCGCGTACATGTGGGCCCACCCGGGCAAGCAGCTGATCTTCATGGGCTGCGAGTTCGCCCAGACGGCGGAGTGGGCCGACTCGCGCTCGCTCGACTGGTGGCTGCTCGACCATGCAGCGCACTACCGGGTGCACAACCTCGTCAAGGAGCTCAACGCGCTCTACCGGGCGCACCCCGCGATGTGGGCCCTGGACGCCGAGTCGGCCGGGTTCCGCTGGCTCGACGCCGACGACGCCGCCGGCAACCTGCTCACCTTCATCCGTCTCGCCGAGCGCGACGGCACCCGAGGCGACGTTCTCGCCGCCGTCGTCAACTACAGCGGCGAGGACAAGGAATGGGTCCGCATCGGTGTGCCGCGCGCCGGCCGGTGGCTCGTCGCGCTCGACACGAGCGGCTTCGACGAGCACAGCACGCCGAGCCGGGCCGGCCAGGTCCTCGAGGCCGATCACCAACCGTGGCAGGACCAGCCATTCTCGGTGACCGTACGCGTCGCCCGGCTGTCGGCGCTCTACCTGGTCCCAGACCGTGGACCGACATGATCGGTGCGGACACCGCCGTTGCGACGACGATCAGCACGCGGTTCAGTCGGCGTGCTGTGGTGGTCGGCTCGCTCGCCGGACCAGCATCCGAGACTGCGAATCGCCTCGAACAGGAGAACGACGAGGTCTATAGCGCCCTGTCTTCTCCTGATCCCCAAGGTGTCGCCGACGTCAAGCCCTAGAGGTGGTGGAGACCACGAAGAACCCGTTCGAGGACGTGCGTGTCGACATCATCCGCGCTTGCCGGAGTGTGAACCACCAGCACGCCGTCCAGGGCCAGGTCCCCGACCAGCACCCGTGCCACGCCCAGGGGCAAACTCAGGCGCGCGGAGATCTCGGCGAGGGACTGCACCTCCGTCGTGCACGCCTGGACGATGGCTCGGATCTCGACCCCACCGCTGGCCAGAGCCGGGGACGGGAGCGACCCGGTGGCCGAGACCATCGCTTCCAGCGCGATGTCCATCGGCGCTCGTGTTCGGCCGCGGGTCACCGCGTAGGGGCGGACCAGCTGCCCGGATGCCGCTTCGTCTGGTGCGCTCGCTGTTCGAGGACCGGTGCGCCCGTCGGACTGGTCGGTCATCGTGGCGTCGTCTCGTCGACATCGAAGCGCGACTGCGGTGTCAACGCGACGCTGACCCGGTCGACCACCATGCCCATCTGGAAACCGACCTGCCCGACATCGCAGGTCCAGGCCGTGAGGGCGGCCATGCACGACTCGTCATCGATCGACGTGACGATCAGAAGGTCGTGCTCCGCGTTGGCCAGGGTCTGGTTCACGACGCCTCCTCGAGTGCTCGCGCCGCCCCGGCGCTCAAGCTGACCAATCCGTAAACGATCGCCGCGAACTGCTCCGTGCGATCCGCAGGCATGCCACGAGACATCGCGAGCAGCAGGCCGTCGGCCAAGACGGCAGCGGCGCAGACACGGCCCGGAACTCGATCGCCGAAGTCGCTGGTGAGCCGGTCGAGATCCAACCCGTCGTCCGTTCGCGAGATCGATCGTCCTGCGGTCATGTCTGATCCCGGCATCCTGCAGCCCGGCTCCTCTCGGACACCTCCGCCGAGGCACGAGCCCCACCATGGTGGAGCGACGCGGGCGCGAGAAATCTGCGCATCCAGTACCCGGGTGGAACAACAATCCAACCACCCCGACTCCACACGCCCCGGGGCATGCCAGTACGACTCGGTTGATGCTCATTGGCGGCTAGGTGGAGGTGTCGTGGCCATCAGAACCCTCATTCCGAGGTGGGGGCGTCGTCGAGGCAAGCTGGCGGTCGGCACGGCGTTCGGATCCTGTCCGACGCGCAAGGTTGTGCACGGCCGGTGCAAGGACGGCAACGGTGGTGATCGCGTACAGGGTCACCGCAACCGGGGACGACACCAGTGTGGTCGCGTCGCCGTTGCTGATCGACAGCGCTCGGCGCAGCTCTTGCTCGGCCAGCGGCCCGAGGATCAAGCCGATCACGGCCGGCGCCACTGGTAGTCCGAACCTGCGCATCACCAGACCCAGCAGGCCGAGCGCGACCAGCAGCACCAGCTCGGTCGTGGTGCCGGCCGCAGCGTAGGCACCGAGCATGGAGAACATCAGGATCCCCGCGTACAGGTACGGTCGTGGGACCTCCAACAGCCGCGTCCACAGCCCGACCAGCGGCAGGTTCAGCACGAGTAGCATGAGATTCCCGATCAGCAGGCTGGCGATCAGCGACCACACCACATCCGGCTGAGCGTCGAACAGCTGCGGCCCCGGCTGAATCCCGTACTGCTGAAACGCAGTCAAGAGCACCGCGGCGGTAGCCGACGTAGGTAGGCCCAGGGTGAGCAGCGGGACGAGCGTGCCGGCGGCCGCGGCGTTGTTGGCCGCCTCCGGCCCAGCGACACCCTCGATCGCGCCATGTCCGAACTCCTGCGGATGCCGGGACAGCCGACGCTCCAACCCGTAGGACAGAAACGTCGGCAGCGTCGGACCACCGGCCGGCGCGGTCCCGAGCGGGAACCCCAGCGCCGTGCCGCGCAGCCACGGCCGCCACGAGCGGGCCAAGTCGTTCCCGCTCAGTATCGACCGACGCCACCAGGAGCCGCCCACTGTGGTGACCCGCGGCATGCCCCCGCCGCGTCGTCCGTCGAACCGCGCGTCGAGCTGGCCCTCTCGCCGGGCCTGGCCCGCCGCGTGCAGCGCCTCACCGACGGCGAACAACCCGATCGCGGCCAGCACCACGTCGATCCCGGCATCCAGCTCCGGGACGCCGAACGTCAGCCGGGACTGACCGGTCACCGCGTCGATCCCGATCAGGCTCAGGGTCAGCCCGATCGCCAGCGACACGATCCCGCGGACCAGTGATCGACCCAGGATCGTCGAGACCAAGACGAACGCGGTCACGATCAGCGCCAGGTAGTCCGGCGCCCCCAGCCGCACGGCCAGTTCCGCGACCCGCGGCGCGAACACCGCCAGCAGCACGGTGCCGATCGTCCCGGCGATGAATGACCCGATCGCAGCCGTGGCGAGCGCCGCGGCGCCGCGCCCGGCGCGGGCCATGCGGTTGCCTTCCAGCGCCGTCACGATCGAGGCCGCTTCCCCAGGGGTGTTGAGGAGGATCGCCGTGGTCGATCCTCCGTACATCGCGCCGTAGTAGATGCCGGCGAACATGATGAGCGACCCTTGAAGGTCGAGGGTCGACGTCAACGGCAGCAGCAGCGCGATCGTCATCACCGGGCCGATGCCTGGCAGCACGCCGATGGCCGTACCGAGGGTGACTCCGATCAGCGCCAACAGCAGGTACTGGGGTTGCGCGGCCACCGCGAAGCCGTCCACAAGACCTGTCAAGCCATCCACGCGAGCGCTCCTTACCGGGCCTGCAGTGACCTTCTCGCTGCCGACTACCAGCCAAACGGTCCGGCCGGCAGTGCCACGCCCAGGCCCTCGGTGAAGGCCAAATAGGTGAGGAGTGGCAGCACGACCGATACCGCCACCAAGGGCACCGGACGACGAGCGCCGAGCACCAGTGCCGACCCGCTGAACAACAACGATGCGGCGACCAGCCAGCCTGCCGCGTCGATCAACGCGATGTGCGCAATCAGCACCACCACCAGCAAACCGGTGGTCCGCAAGTCCACCGGCTGAACCGGCTCGCCCTGCTCGGTCCTAGCCCGCCCACCACGTAGCACATCGACGCTGAGGGCTACCGCGACGGCAGCCAGCAGAGCACCCACCAGATATGGCACGAACCGCGGCCCCACGGCCGTCACGGTCGGCGGTACCAGGACCTCTCGAGCAGCAAGGACCACGACGACCGCTGCCGACGCCAGTGCTCCGGCGAGCACGAGCTCCGGCCACGCGGGGTTGCGACCGACCGGATTCGACGACGGGGTTGTCGAGACCCGCGTGGTCGCGGTCGGGATTCGATTCAGGGCCATCGGGGTCCTAGCTCTTGAGCAAGCCGAGTTCGCGCAGCACCCCGCTGATGCGCTCCTGCTCGGAGGTCATGAAGTCAGCCAACTCCTGGCCGATGAGCCAGGAGTCCGCCCACCCGAACTCCACCAACGTGCGGCGCCAGGTCTCGGTGCTGTGCGCCTTGGTGAGAAAAGCCACCATCTGCGAGATGGTGTCTGAGTCCAGGTCGCGAGCTGCGGCCAGACCACGCCACTGCTGCGACTGAACGTCCACGCCTTCCTGCTTGAGGGTGGGCACGTTGGCGAGGGTTTGGACTCGTTCGGGTGCGGCCACCGCCAGCGCCCGCAGCTTGCCGTCCTCGATCGCCGAGAGGTACTGGCCGATCGCGGACAGGCCGATGTCGACCTTGCCGCCCAGCAGTTGGGGAATGCTCTGGGCGGCGCCGGGGAAACCGGTGTAGTTGACGTCCTGCGGGTCCACGTTCGTGGCTGCGGCGAGTTGCCCGGCCAGGACGTGGTCGACACCGCCCGCTGAGCCACCCACCATCCGCACCTTCTTCGGGTCGTCACGCAGTCTGTCGACCAGGTCTGTCACCGACCGGAAGCTCGAGTTGGCAGGGGTGACGACGACATTCCACTCCGAGGCCAGGCGGGCCAGTGGCGTGGTGTCGTTCATCGTCGCCTCGGACCCGGTGGTGGCGATTCCGCCGAGGATGCTCAGGCCTGTGGTGAACCACGCGTAGGCGTTGTCGCGCTGCTTGACGAATTCGGCGAGACCGACGGTGCCCGCCGCGCCGGGGACGTTCTTCACGGTGAACGACTCATCGGAGAGCCGGTTCCGCGAGATACTCTGCACGACGCGGCGAGCCATCGTGTCCGCCGGGGTTCCCGGGTCGGCCGCCACCGTGATCGTCACCGGGCGATCCGGCCACGTCCCCTGCTGACCGGTGGTGTCGTCGTCGCCGCATCCAGTGAGGGTCGTCGACGCGAGGGTGCCGATCCCGAAGCTGGTCAGGACGGTGCGGCGCGTGGGCTGAGCAGAAGTCATCAAAGGGCTCCTAGGAAGGGTCGGGGAACTAACGGGAGGTAGGTACCACACGGTGGCTGCCTCATGACCAGTCAGACCACCGCAGAATCGTCACGTCCGGTCCGCAGTACGGCACGGGGTGATGCACCATCGAGCCTGCTGCGTGCACCGGCCCGACGCGGCGAGACGACCCAGGCTTGGAGGCGGGTTGCCTTGTGCACCGGCATCAGGTCGTGACCGGGACTTGGAAGGAAGCGCGTCGGGCTTTCAGCGCGTGCTCGACCACAGCGATCAGCACCGCCTTGGTTGCCTGCCTGCTGCGAGCGTCGACGGTCAGGACCGGCACGTCGTCCGGGATGGACAGAGCTTCGCGGATGTCCGCGACGGTGTGGTAGCGGAGGCCATCGAACTCGTTGACCGCTACCACGAACGGCAGGCCGGCGTTCTCGAAGTAGTCGAGTGGGCCGAAGCCATCCGCCAGGCGTCGGCTGTCTACCAGGACCACGGCGCCGATCGCGCCGCGCACCAGCTCGTCCCACATGAACCAGAACCGGGTCTGGCCAGGGGTGCCGAACAGGTAGAGCACCAGGTCGGTGTCGAGGGTGATCCGGCCGAAGTCCATCGCCACCGTCGTGGTGGTCTTGCCGGGCGTGAGCTGGGCATCGTCGGTGTCGGCACCGGCCGAGGTCATCACCGCCTCGGTGGTCAACGGCTCGATCTCCGAGACTGACCCGACCAGCGTGGTCTTGCCCACCGCGAACCCGCCGGCGATCACGATCTTCGTTGAGGATGCCGTCGCCGACCTTCCGCGCGGGCTCGAGGCGGTGGAGGCCATCAACGACTCTCTTCGGGAGCCACGTCTCGCCGCCGGCGACGCTGGCCGGGTCGTGCGCGATCAGCGCGCTGTCTACTGCGAGGTCGCCGATCAGCACCGGCATGACGCTCAGCAGCAGCCCCAGACAGGCGGAGGTCTCGGCCAAGGGACTTCACCTCGACGGCGCTGACCTGCATGGTGGCCTGAACCTCGACTTCCCCACCGGTCGACAACGGCGACGGAGGCCCTTCGGTCGGGGAGACCAACGAGTCCCCTGCGATGTCCATCAGCGCCCTGGCACGGCCGCAAGCGACCACGTGGGGGCGTACCGGCGGACTCGCTCCTGCCTCAACGGGCCGGGTGGGCGGCTGAGGCGCCAACAAGGGCGCGGCGGGCCGGGCGGGCAGGTCGGTCATCGCACCGGCACCTCGTCGATGTCGGAGCGCGTCTGCGGCGTCAGAGCGACCCCGAACTGATCGCTCAATAGGCCCATCTCGAAACCAACTTGGCCGATGTCGCAGTCTCGAGCGGTGAGGGCGGCGAGGCAGGACCCGTCGCTGATCGACATCACGACCAAGAAGCCCTGGTCCATGTCCACTAGGGTGTGGTTGACGTTGCCGCCCTCAAAGCATCGGGCGGCGCCGGCGGTCAAGCTGACCACACCCGAGGCGATCGCGGCGAGCTGATCCGCGCGGTCCCGGGGCAAGCTCTCGGACACCGCCAGCAGCAGCCCGTCAGCCGAGACAGCGACAGCGTGCGCGACGCCGCGAACCCGATTCACGAAGTCAGCCATCAACCAGTCCAAGTTGTCCTCGCGGGACATCAGTCCTCCTGCGGTGCGGTGCGGTTTGGTTCTGCCGATCCCCGGTCCTGCTCGGATGTCGCCGGCGCCGTGGCTACGGGGGCGCTGGGGTCCTTGGACGTGGTCCGGGCTCGGTGCGCGCCCGCGGTGAAGCTGCGAAGCGTACTTGCTGTCGCGCCGCGCTGGCGCCGTGCCGGTTCCGATGACCGCCTGCCGGGATCCTCACCCCGAGGTGAGCGAGTTCTCGACGGGGAAGGCTGCGCCCGGGTAGCGGCTGTCGAGCTGGACACGGATCCCGGGACCAGCTGGGCCATCGGGGTCCGCTTGGGCAACCCCGCTCTGGTCAGCGGAATGGTCCCAGGCGCCGGCATATTCGTGTCCGCTGTTCCATCGGCGGCCAGTTCGTCGCGTTTGGCTCCGGTCGTGTTGGTCAGTCGATTCGACTCTGCCGTGACCGGCGGTGCACCGGATGAAATGGCGGCCATGCCCGCCTGGCGGGCCCTGGCCCACCCGATGTCCGCGGCGGTTGCCCATTCCCGCTGATCTGGGCGACGGTCGCCCGTATCAACGGCCCGACCGGCTCTGAACCACTCCGAGCGCACGGCGTCAAAGATCGGGGAGCCGGGGGCGTTAGCGTCACGTCCACCCAAAGCTTCGGGATCGGAGCTGACCACCGGGCGGTCCGGCGCGGCGGCCGTGCGCGGAGGGCCCGGCCGACCAGCTGTGGCGCGGGCGAGCGCTTCGAGGTGCTCGATCGGCTGATGCGTCGGCCGAGACGACGCGTTGACCGCCACCACCGGCGGCGGCGACACCGGCACAGCCGCCGCATCCGACTGCCCAGCCGTCCGAGACGACGCGTTGACCGCCACCACCGGCGGCGGCGACACCGGCACAGCCGCCGCATCCGACTGCCCAGCCGGCCGAGACGACGCGCTGACCGCCACCACCGGCGGCGGCGACACCGGCACAGCCGCCGCATCCGACTGCCCAGCCGTCCGAGACGACGCGCTGACCGCCACCACCGCCGGCGGCGACACCGGCACAGTGCGCTTGGGCACGGGTTGTGGTCGAGATGTCACCGGCCTGTTCAAGTTCGGTGCCGCGGCTGGGGTGGCCCACTGGAGGATCGAGTCAGGGAGCTCGACGATAGCCAGCACCCCACCGTGGCGCACCAGGCGCAGCGCGACGTGAATCCCATGTATCGCTGCGAGCCGGGCCACCACGTAGACGCCCATCTGACGAGCCACCGCTACATCGAGTTCCTGGGGCCGCCTTAAGTGCTCATTGATCTCCTCAAGCTGCGTGATGCCGAGCCCGACACCTGAGTCCTCGATTTCGACGACCACCCGGTCTCCGACCCGGCGTGCCTCGGCGATCACAGAGGTGCGAGGGCTGGAGAACGTCGTCGCGTTCTCGAGCAGTTCCGCGAGCAAGTGGACGACGTCCTTGACCGCGTGAGGCTGCACGAGCACCGAGTCCACACCGTTCCCCACCACGTCGACGCGCTGGTACTGCTCTACCTCGCTGATCGCCGCCTGCAGCACGTTACGCACAGGCTCGGGGTGGTCCTGCCAGCTTCCGCGGCTCTTCTGCTCACCGGTCAGGACCAGCAGATTGTCGCTCGTTCGCCGCATCCGGGTGATCGCGTGGTCGAGGTCGTAGATCTCCGCGAGGCGGTCGGGGTCAGCCTCTTCCTTCTCCATGGCGTCGATCCGGCTCATCGCGCGGTCGACCTGACTCTGGGTACGGCGCGCCAGGTTCTGCACCAGCGCCTGGGTCTCCTGACGCCGGACTGCCTGTTCGGTGGCCACGCGGATCGCCTGGGCCTGAATCGCCGAGAAGGCCCCTGCCAGCTGGCCGACCTCATCACGGCCTGAAACACCCAACGACTGCACCTGGTCCTCAGGTGGTCGATGTCCGGCGCGGGCGGCTTCCACCGCCCGTGGCACCTGATGGTAGGCCGCTTCCAGTGCTGCGGCACGCAGCCGTTGGATCGGACGGATCATCGAGCGCGCGATCGCCAACCCGATCAGCAGCGCCAGCAGGCCGGTGGACAACAGCGCCGCGGCATTCAGGGCTGCCGAGCGCAGCGCTTCCTCCCGCAACCGATCTGCGCTTCCGGAGACCGACTCCACCAGGTCTCGCTGAACTTCGCGGATGGCGGCCAGGCGGGATCCGCTGGCCTCCAGCCATTGCGGCAGGCTGCCACTGATCTCACCGGTCCGGACCGCGCGTAGCGCCACCTGCTCCTGCTGAGCGACCTGCGTCACCGCCTGATTCGAGCCCGTCGCGGCCGCCGCGGTCAGCTGAGAGGCGGTCGCCGAGCCCGCGAACTCCGCGAAGGAACTCTCCTGAGAATTCAGGGTGCCGATCACCGCCAGGCCCTGGACGCCGCCGAGTTCCCCGGTGCTCAACGCACTGGACAGTAGCGTCTGCGTCTGTGCCGAGGCCTCCTGGTAGCCGGCGTACGCCGCAGCCGCGACGACGCTCCGACTCAACGCCTCGTTCTCGTTACCCACCGAGGTCAACCGCCCCAAGGACAACAGGTCAGCGATCACCGTGGAGTACTGATCTGACACTGCGCTTACCTCAAGCCGACGCTCGATCACGTCTTGCCGGACCGTCGCCAACCCCTCCAGCTGCGCGCTCACCGTGTCGACACGCGCACGCACCGCGCTGGCGAGGTCGGAGTCCCTGGCCTGGCGCGTGTACCTCTCCGCCTGCGCGTCGGTCGCATCCGCGCGCGCTCCAAACGACTGCTCGAATGACGGTGCTGCGCCTTCGCTGCTGAGCAGCACCGCCGCTGACGTCCGCTCATCCTGCAGCGCAGAGATCAAACCGGAAGCCCGCACCTGTAGTTGAGCCAGCCGGTCGGTGTCGCCAGCTGCCCACGCCGAGCCCAACCCCGAGGTCACCTGCAACCCGGACACCACGAGCAGAGCGAGCAAGGGCACCAGCAGAATCACCGCTACCCGGGTGCGAATCGACGAGTCCGCCAGCCTCCGCGACGAAAGCCTCGACCTCCGCGACTCTGGCGTCGTCAGCTCCGCCTCGGGCTCCGTCAACGGCATCCCTGCAACTGTCGGCGGAAACGCTGCCTGCTGACCCGCTGAGTCAGCCTTTACCGTGTCACGCACTGCGGACCTCCTGGTAGTCGGGGGGCGGGTGCCCCCGGCACGCTCCCCTGCACAGGAGCCGAATGCGGGACCGTCGCCGAGTCGATGGACGCAGGTGTGGAGCGTCGCCAGATCGGGCCGGGCCTCATGTGGGTGAGTCCGGAGATCTCGCCGCTCCGCCGCAGCGGCTGTTCGGCCACCAGGACCACCCGGGCCAGGGCAGCAAGGCGTCACCAGCCGGCGTCAGACCCCACCCATCACTGGCCAGCTCGATCGGCCGAAGGCCGACAGCACCTTCCAGCTCGACCGACCGCTGCGGCATCCCTACCCGGCTCGGTCCCAGATGTCGCCCATCCGCAGTCGCACGTGCTGCCACCATGCTCACCGCGAGACGCACGAGATTGACAGCCGTCACCGGGACCAACCGCTTGCCCACAGTCCACCGCCTGCGAGTCGTTTCACCCTTCGCCGGCCCGACCGCCGCGCCGACGCGCCGGCGCACATGCTGCGGACAGACTCCAGCCCCGATCTCGTCGGCACCCAACTCGCCGGTCGGCGAGCGAGCGGCTTCCCATCGCGACCCCCTTCGCACAATGCCCGCCTTCGCCCGAGATCTCGATGTATTGTGCTGACGGTTCTAGTGTGACCAATGGTGCGCTGTCAAGCGGTGGTCAAGCGGTGAAAGCACGGCGCACGAAGAACAACAACGACATTGCTTCCTGTCAAGTTGACCGGGTGGTCGTTGCTCTGGGGCTGTGACCTGTGGTGTTGACATGTCGTGGTGGACGTGGGTCCGCCGGCGCGGTCGAGGATCAGTCCGCGCACGGAAGCCGGCGCGCTTTCGTTCCGCCCGGTCCGGGCCACTCTCCGGGGCGCTACCGCTCCCCACGTCGGCGGGATGCTCGTGACTCCGCGGGGTCGAGGACGCGGAGGGTGGCCCAGACGCCGAGCTCGCTGCCCCATCGGAAGGCGCCGGTGCGTACCGCGTGGTCTCCGGCCTCCCGGGCGGTGAGCCGCAGGGTCCGGGCGAAGCCGTGCACCACGCCCGAGACGGCACCCACCCGCGGCCCGTCGGGCACCCAGGGCGCCTCACGCCACGCCATGCCGTGGACGCCGAGCGAGTGCTGGCGCGGCTTGTCGCCCGCACCGACCACGTGCAGCCAGATGTCGTCGCCGACGTACGCGGTGAGTAGCGGCGGGTCGGCGAGGCTGCCCGAGGGCGGCACGCCGCGGTGCACGAGTGCGGTGCGCAGATTGATCGCCTTCTGGCCGCTGTCCTCGGGGTCGTCGCCCGGCTCGACGTCGGGCACCGGGAGGTCCGGATGGCCGCCCACGAACAGCCGCAGGCCGTCCTGCACGAAGGCGACGCCCTCGCGGGCGACCACGGCGCCGTCGGCGTCGCGCAGCTCGCACTCCATCCCGTGCCATCCGTCGGCGTCCGCAGCGGTCGAGCCGGGCCGCCAGGGCACGACGTCGCCGGGCTCGACGACGAGCGCGCCGACGAGGCCGTGGTGGCGGTGGTTGCGCACGTCTGCCATGTCCTGGAGGTGGCAGACCGTGCCCGGGCCGTCGGCATGCCTGGCCGGCGCGAGCGCCTCGTCGGCGTACCAGAGGTACTCGGTCCAGTTCGGGTCGCGGCCGTGGTGCCCGCCGCGGTCGATCACGTCGCCGCCGTCGCCGTGGCCCTGCGGGCCCCTGCCGTGGCCGCCCTCGATGTCTCGGGGTGCCGCGACCGTGCCGTCGGTGTTGCGCCCGACGTACGCCCCGTCATCCGTGCGCACGTCGAAGGACAGCAGGCTCGGATGCAGCGACACCCGGGTCGAGACCGTGCGCTCGTCCGGCCAGCCCTGCGCGTCGAGGTGCTCGAGCGGCAGCCGCGGGGGCGAGGGCTCGACGCCGAACGGCGGCAGCCGCACCGCCTCGACGTCGTCGTCCCGGCGCAGCTCGTTGACGAGGACGACCCGCACCCACTCACCGCGACGGGCCCGGATGACGAGCGGCCCGGCCGCCGGGTGGACGCTCGCCGGATGCCACTCCCCACCGCCGCGGGCAGCGGCGTGCTCGGCCGGGTCGTAGTCAGCCACGTGGTACTGCAGCCCCCACGGGTCGGTCAGGTGCAGCCCGGCGTACCGGTGCTCGGTGCGCCGTGCGACGACGACATAGGTGCGCACGTGGTCCGGGCCGGCGTCTGCCGACGGGCGGGGCGGAAGATGGCGCTCGTGCCGCCGGGCCCGCGCGGCGGCCGGGTCGTCGGCGAGGTCGGGCAGCGGGTCGAGTCGGGCGAGGTTGCGCGGCACCGGTGCGAGGACCCGGACATATCCCCAGCACCCGGTCCACAGATCGTCGGTCGTGCCGAACTGCCACAGGTGGTCGCCCGGGCCGAACTCGCTCAGGCCGTCCTCCCCGAGCTCGAGGGTGAACGCCTCGGAGATGCCGACGGTCTGCTGGTTCACCAGCGGCGCGTGCGGGTTGCCCCAGTCACGCCGCCAGCGCAGGCCGTGGGTGGAGAACGTGTGCTGCTCCTCGTGCGAGCCCTGGAGGAGCCTGATGCGGACCCGCTCACCCGGGTAGGCCTGCACGACGGGGGTGTCGGGGTCGCCCGGCTCGCCGCGCAGGTTCGGGCGGCTGCGCGCCTGCGTGCTGAACCAGAGCGACGGGTCGTCGCCGCGGTGCGTGAGCGGGGCCGACCGGTAGTTGACCGCCATCGAGCCGGGGTCGTCGTCGCCGGAGAGCGACGACGGCGGGTTCAGCGGCCGGCCACCGTCGTCGAGCAGCGGCACGAAATCGCCGACCGCCAGGCAGGCCTCGCGGAACGGCGGCGTGCCGGTGTCAGAGGGCGGCACCACCACCGCCTCGGGCTCGCTCCACGCCGTGGTCCCCTGATCGTCGGTGCGCAGCCACTGCGACCCCGGGGGCTCGGCGATCAGCGCCGCGAACAGGCCGTGCTTCTGCCGGAAGTTCGCGAGCAGGTGGTCGTGGAAGAAGCACGGGCCGAACTCCTCGTCGACGACCCAGCGGTGCCGGCTCACGGTGCGCGCCTCACCCGGGGAGTCGGCCCCGACCGCCTCGCGGCACGAGGCCCCCGAGAGATAGTTCCACCCGGTGGCCGACCCGTCGGCGGCGAGCACGTCGAACTTGACGAGATGCACGTGCAGGCCGCACTCCACCGGTGCCTGCCCGAGGTCGAAGTCGTCGGCGGGGAAGCTGCCCAGCGAGTTGTGCAGCCGCAGTTCGACGATGTCGCCCTGGTTGGCGCGCGGGAAGAACGGCTCCGGGTTGTGGCCCGGCGGGGTCGTGAACGAGATGTCGTCGACCTCGGGGTCCTCGAGCACCCATGAGCCGTCGAGACCTCGGGTGCGCACCTGAGCCCGCAGCAGTCGGTAGTGGTGCCCCACCGGGTCGCGCCAGCCGTCGGCGTTGTACTCCACCGGCGCCGACAGCACCTCGACGTCGTAGGAGAGCAGGCGCGGCGGCGGGAGACCGGCCGCGGCGTTCCACTCCGTGGCGTGCGCGTCGAGGTCGACGAACAGGGCACCCGGCGAGGCGCCCGTACGGCATCCGGGCGGCATCGCCGCC
>JBOFBK010000241.1:0-7154 GCA_051645525.1 Dermatophilaceae bacterium
GCCATCGCGTTCGGTGGGCTCGGCGGCCTGGCCGTGCTCGACCTCGAAGGCCTGTGGACGCGGTACGACGACCCGACGCCGCTGCTCGCCGAGATCGCCACGCTCGACCCGGCGGTGGCCACCACCCGGATGCAGGAGATCTACCGCGAGGAGATCCGGCCCGAGCTGGTCACCGAGCGGCTGCGCGAGATCCGGCAGGCAGGGGTCACGGTCGCCGGAGCGCTCAGCCCGCAGCGCACCCAGCAGCTGTGGAAGACCGTGGTCGACGCCGGCGTCGACCTCTTCGTCATCCGGGGCACCACGGTGTCGGCCGAGCATGTGTCGGGGCGGGCCGAGCCGCTCAACCTCAAACGCTTCATCTACGAGCTCGACGTGCCGGTCATCGTCGGGGGCGCGGCGTCGTACTCGGCCGCGCTGCATCTGATGCGCACCGGCGCGGCCGGCGTGCTCGTCGGCTTCGGCGGCGGTGCCGCGGGCACCACCCGCCGCGCGCTCGGCATCCACGCACCCACGGCAACCGCCATCGCCGATGTCGCGGCGGCCCGCCGGGACTACCTCGACGAGTCCGGCGGGCGCTACGTGCACGTCATCGCCGACGGCGGAGTGGGCACGAGCGGCGACGTCGTCAAGGCGGTGGCGTGCGGCGCCGACGCGGTGATGCTCGGGGCGGCGCTGGCCCGGGCCACCGACGCTCCCGGCCGCGGACACCACTGGGGCCCCGAGGCGCACCACCCCGAGCTGCCGCGCGGCGAGCGGGTCGAGGTGGGCGCGGTGGCGCCGCTGCAGGAGGTGCTGTTCGGTCCGAGCCGGGCCGCCGACGGCACCACCAACCTCGTCGGGGCGCTTCGACGAGCGATGGCGACCTCGGGCTACCTCGATCTCAAGGAGTTCCAGCGGGTCGACGTCGTGGTCGCCCCGTACGAGCGCAGCTGAGCTCGGACCGCCGAGACCCGCACGACGGGCGTCCCACCTCGCTCACCGGACGGTGACCGCGCGGCTCCGGCCTCCTGGTGCGGGAGCAGGGCTACCATCCGGTATGGCCGACGTCATCGCTGACCCGGAGACCGACCCGAACGCCACTTGGGCCGTGGATCCCGCCGTCGCGCGCCGGCTGATCTCGCAGGTCGTGGCGTCCGGCGAGGCCGGGCGGATGACGACCCGCACGCCGATGACCGGCGCACCGCTCGCGACGCTGCCGGTGTCGAGCGCGGCCGACGTCACCGTGGCCGTGGATCGGGCACGGTCCGCCCAGCACCGGTGGGCGGCCCTCCCCGTGCGAGAACGGGCCGCGGTGCTGCTGCGGCTGCACGACCTCGTGCTCGACCGCCAGTCCGAGCTGCTCGACCTCGTGCAGCTCGAGGCCGGCAAGGCGCGCGGGCATGCGTTCGAGGAGGTGGCGGATTGCGCGATCGTGGCACGCCACTACGGCCGGCGGGCCGCACGCTACCTGCGGGCCGAGCGGCATCCGGGCGCGTTTCCCCTCCTCACCGAGGCGGTCGAGCACCACCGGCCGCGCGGGGTGGTCGGGGTGGTGTCGCCGTGGAACTACCCGCTCAGCCTCTCGGTCACCGACGCCCTCCCCGCGCTCGTCGCCGGTAACGCGGTCGTCATCCGCCCCGACCCGCAGGGGTCGCTCACCGCGCTCGCGGGGGTCGAGCTGCTCGTCGAGGCCGGTCTCCCACCCGATCTCGTGCCGGTGGTGCTGGGGCCGGGAGAGCCGACCGGGCAGGCGGTCGTCGACCGCACCGACTACGTGTGCTTCACCGGGTCCACGGCCACCGGGCGCCGGGTCGCGGCGTCGGCAGGCCGGCGCCTGATCGGGGCGAGCCTCGAGCTCGGCGGCAAGAACACCCTCTACGTCGCCGACGACGCCGACCTGGCGCGCGCGGTGCCGGGCGCCGTGCGCGCCTGCTTCGCCTCGGCCGGCCAGCTGTGCATCAGCGCCGAGCGGGTCGTCGTGCACGCCGACGTCTACGACGCGTTCGTGCCGCGGTTCGTCGCCGCGGTGCGGGACCTGCGCCTCGGCACCGGGCTGCACTGGGGCGCCGACCTCGGCAGCCTGGTCAGCGAGGCCCAGCGCGACCGCACGCTCGGGCACGTGGCCGACGCCGTCGCCAAGGGCGCGAGAGTGCTCACCGGCGGCCGGGCCCGTCCCGAGATCGGGCCGCTCGTCGTGGAGCCCACTGTGCTCGACGGCGTCACCTCGGCGATGCTCTGTCGTGACGAGGAGACCTTCGGCCCGGTCGTGTCGCTGTACCGGGTGGTCGGCGACGAGGAGGCCGTGCGGATGGCCAACGACACCGAGTACGGCCTCAACGCCTCGGTCTGGACCCGTGACGTGCGCCGCGGTCGCGCTATCGCGGCACGGATCGCCGCCGGCACGGTCAACGTCAACGAGGGGTACGCCGCGGCGTGGGGCAGCGTGGCCGCCCCGATGGGCGGGATGAAGGCGTCCGGCATCGGCCGCCGGCACGGCCGCGAGGGCATCCTCAAGTACACCGAGAGCCAGAACGTCAGCGTGCAGCGACTGGTCAACATCGGCGACATCCCCGGGCTGCACGGCGAGCGCTACGCGCGCGCACTCACCGCGTCGCTGCGGGCGATGAAGGCGCTGGGGCGCTCGTGAGCGGGACCGTCGCGGACGGCGACGTGGGCGGCGAGCTGGACGTGGACGGCGACGTGGACGGCGACGTGGATGTCGATGTGGTCGTCATCGGGTCGGGGTTCGGCGGCTCGGTGGCGGCGTTGCGGGCGGTCGAGAAGGGCTACCGGGTGCTCGTGCTCGAGGCCGGGCGCCGGTTCGAGGACCACGAGTTCGCCCGCACCTCGTGGGACGTGCGCCGCTACCTCTGGGCGCCGCAGCTGGGCTGCTACGGCGTGCAGCGCATCCACCGGCTGCCCGACGTCGTGGTGCTCGCCGGCGCCGGGGTGGGCGGCGGCTCGCTCAACTACGCGAACACGCTCTACGTGCCGCCGCGGCCGTTCTTCGAGGACCCGCAGTGGGCCGACGTCACCGACTGGGAGGCCGAGCTCGCGCCGCACTACGACACCGCCAGCCGCATGCTGGGCGTGGTCGCCAACCCGT
Source organism: Dermatophilaceae bacterium (assembly GCA_051645525.1). Lineage (GTDB taxonomy): Bacteria > Actinomycetota > Actinomycetes > Actinomycetales > Dermatophilaceae > JBOFLG01. The sequence goes on from JBOFBK010000241.1 coordinate 3,086, forward strand.
GCGAGGGAGTCGTCGAGGAGGCGATGCGCCGCACCGCCGACGACCTCGGGGTGGGCCACACGTTCCGCAAGACCCCGGTCGGGGTGTTCTTCGGGCCACCCGGCAGAGCCGTCGACGACCCCTACTTCGGCGGGGCCGGGCCGCGCCGCACCGGCTGCACGTCGTGCGGCAACTGCATGGTCGGCTGCCGGGTCGGTGCCAAGAACACCCTGATGAAGAACTACCTGGCGCTCGCCGAGGGGCTCGGGGCCGACATCCGGCCGATGCGCACGGTGACCCGGCTCGGGGTGCTGCCCGGCCATCAGCGAGCGGATGGCGCGGGCGAGACCTATCGCGTCCTCCACGAGCGCACCGGGCCGGTATCGGGGCGCGACCGGCAGGTGGTGCGGGCCCGACATGTCGTGGTGGCCGCGGGCACGTGGGGCACCCAGCAGCTGCTGCACGCGATGCGGGACGAGGGCGAACTGCCGCGGCTGTCCGAGCGGCTCGGTCACCTCACCCGCACCAACTCCGAGGCGCTGCTCGGCGCGATGGGCGAGCGGGCCCCAGCCCGGGCCGACCTCACCCGCGGGGTGGCCATCACCTCCTCCTTCCACCCCGACGCCGACACACATGTCGAGAACTGCCGGTACGGCCCGGGCTCCAACGCGATGGGGCTGCTGGCGACGCTCGCGGTGCCCGGCGACACCGGCCGCCCGCGGTGGGTCGAGTTCCTCCGCACGGTCGCGCGCGACCCGCGCACCTTCATCCGGATGATGCCCACCGCCCGTCGGTGGAGCGAGCGGATGGTGGTCGGTCTGGTCATGCAGAGCCGTGACAACTCGCTGCGGGTCTCGACCCGGCGCGGGGTGCTCGGCCGGCGGGTGCTGACCTCGGCCCAAGGTCACGGCGAGCCCAACCCCACCTACCTGCCGGCCGGGCACGAGGCGATGCGCGCGCTCGCTGCACGGCTGGCCGAGGCCACCGGTGAGTACACCGTGGCCGGCGGCTCCTGGTTCGAGGTGTTCGACGTGCCGATGACGGCGCACTTCCTCGGTGGTGCGGCCATCGCCTCGTCGCCCGCACGCGGGGTGCTCGACCCCTACCAGCGGGTGTGGGGGCATCCCGGGGTCTCCGTGCTCGACGGCGCGGCGGTGTCGGCGAACCTCGGCGTCAACCCGTCGCTGACGATCACCGCGCAGGCCGAGCGCGCGATGTCGTTCTGGCCGAACGCACCTGACGCCGACGCGCGACCCACGCAGAAGGCTCTGCTCGCGGGTGGGTACACGCGCCTGGATGCCGTATCGGCCGTGCGTCCGGCGGTGGCCACCTGGCCGCACCCGGACCCGCGCCCACCCGCAGGGCCGGGCGCAGACGCCGCCGCCGCTGCATCCGCCGGCTCCGACCGTGCCCGGATGGTGGACGTTCAGGGAACTCGGGCACGATGACGCCGTGACTCTCCTCGATCGCCTCACCGGCCTGATCGAGTCGATCGGCGAGCTCGGGGTCGGGCTGCTCATCGCGCTCGAGACCGTGCTCCCGCCGATCCCGTCGGAGGTGATCCTCCCGTTCGCCGGCTTCGCGGCCGCGCAAGGGCAGATCGACCCGGTGCTGGCGTGGGTCGCGGCCACCGTGGGGTCGCTGACCGGAGCCGGCGTGCTCTACTGGCTGGGCGCGGCGCTGAGCTACGAGCGGATCGAGTACCTCGCCGGCCGGCGTTGGTTCCCGCTCTTCAGCCGGCGCGACCTCGAGCGGGGCTTCGCCATCTTCGACCGGTACGGTGCGGCGGTCGTGCTGCTCGGCCGGCTGATCCCGATCGTGCGGTCCGTCGTGTCGTTGCCGGCGGGCGTCTCCCGGATGCCGCTGCCCCGCTTCCTCGCGCTCACCGCGGTCGGAAGCGGCATCTGGAACGGCATCTTCATCGGGCTTGGCTACCGGCTGCGCGAGGACTACGCCGTGGTCGAGCAGTGGGTGGGTCCGTTCGCCACCGGTGTGCTCGTCGTGGCGGTCCTCGCGGTGGTCTGGCTGGCCGTGCGCCGGCGGCGCCAGCTGCGCGCAACCGCCGATCAGAGCGCCGGCGCGGATGACGGGTCGGTCTCCGAGAGGTCGGCGGGGTAGCTCCGCCGGGTCGCGGTGTCACGCGGGCCGCAGTGTCACGAGGGTCGAGTGTCGCCGCCCGGCCGGAGTACGACGGCTACGCCCCGGCACGCACCACCTGGGCTGGTCGCCCGGTGTCGGCGGCGGGTGGGACGATCCGCGGATGAGCGGGCCGTCGTCCTCGTCGTCCTCGTCGTCCTCGTCGTCCTCGTCGTCCTGGTCGTTCGAGGCGGCGCTGTGGCGCTGGCGGGACGGCTCCTGGTTCTTCGTCACCGTGCCCGAGGCGGTGAGCGACGCCGTCGACGAGGCGGTGGGCGACGCCACCGGCGGGTTCGGGTCGGTCCCGGTCGAGGTGGTGGTGGGCGGCAGCACGTGGCGCACGTCGCTCTTCCCGTCCCGCGAGGCGCAGGCGTTCGTGCTGCCGGTCAAGAAGGCCGTACGCGTCGCGGAGGGTCTCGACGAGGGCGAGCCGGCGGCCTTCGTCATCCGCCTTCTCGCCCGGTGAGCACGGCCCCGCTGTCGCCGGCCTGCCGAAGGAGAGGGGTTCGACGTGGTACCCGCCGGGTGCTGCCACCTACCCCGGCTCGCAGATCACCGTCGTGCTGACCGGTCGGCAGTGAGTGCTTCGGGGACCCGTCGCGCCGGGAGTGCCAGCGCGAGCGGTGCAGCCCCTGAGCGCGTCACTCTTTGTTGCCGGTTCCAGCCCAGAGCGCGGAGATCGGCAAGATCCACAGCCGTCCGCCGAGGTGTCGTGGCTCGGGGGCGGTGCAGAGCACGATCCCGGCGGCCAGGTCGGCACCCAGTCGACTTTCGAGCAGCCGCAGGCCACGCAGGTCATCGGCCCGGACCGTCGCGCCCGAATTGACCTCGACGCCGACGACTCGGCCGTCGCCGGACTCGAGCACGAGGTCGACCTCGACACCGTCGCGGTCGCGATAGTGGAAGAGGTCGGGACGGACCTGCGACCACTCCGCCTGGGCACGCAGCTCCCCGGCGACGAACGTCTCGACGAGCCTGCCCGCGAGCTCGGCATCGTTCCCGAGGCGTCCGCCGAGCAGTCGGGCAGCCAGCCCGGTGTCGGTGATCGTGAGTTTCGGCCGCCGGACGACCCTGGTGGTGAGATTCGTGGACCACGCCGTCACGGTCTGGATGAGGAACACGGCCTCCAGATGGGCCAGGTAGCTGTCGGTGGTGGAACGCGAGAGCCCGAGATCGCGGGCCAAGTCGGTGGTGTTGAGCTCGCCGGACGTGCGAGCTGCGCAGATCCGCAGGAGCCTGGGAAGCTCATGGAGGTACGTCGCGTCGGTGAGGGCTCGAACCTCCCGGTCGACGACTCCGGCAACGTAGCTGTCGAACCATGCCGTCCGTCGCCGGCCCGTCCGGTCCAGCGCCGGCAGGAAGCCACCGGCGCCCGCTCGTTCGAGAACCTCCGCCCGCGACACCGCCGGTGGGCGCAGGTCCGCCAGTGCATCGCCGAACGCGGAGTCGATCAACGTCGGCTCTCTCGACTCACCACCCAGCTCGGCCTGGGTGAACGGCCACAGCGTCAACGCTTCCATCCGCCCGGCGAGAGAGTCCGCAAGCCTCGGCGCACCCAACAGGCGCGTCGACCCGGTGAGCAGGAAGCGGCCCGGACGGCGGTCGGCATCCACCTCCGCTTTGATCGCCAAGAGCAACTCGGGCACACGCTGCGCCTCGTCGATCCCGACCAGGCCGCGACGCCCGCGAACGAACCCGGTCGGGTCGGCCCGCGCGGCGTCGAGGACAGCGGCGTCGTCGAGAGTCAGCCAGGCGCCTTGCGCCTCTCCGACCACCCGGGCAGCAAGAGTGCTCTTCCCGGCTTGGCGTGGCCCGGCGACGACCACCACCGGGGTGTCGGCCAGGGCCGCAACCAGCGGACCTTTGAGCTGGCGAGGGCGGTACACCCATGCAACCGGACCCGTCCAATCGGCAATTCGCGATGTCGAGCCCAGCGATTCGCGACGCTCAGCTC
>JBOFBK010000242.1:0-3586 GCA_051645525.1 Dermatophilaceae bacterium
GCCCGTCCCGAAGACCTCCGATCGGCCCGCACACAGGTGCCCGCGCTCTCGCGCGCCGCCCGACCGGAAGTGATCCCATGACCGACGTCTCGACCCGCGCGGATGACGACCTGCCCGCGCCGTTGCCCGACGACCTGCCCGCGCCGCCCGCCGAGGCCGCCCCTGCACCCAGCTTCGCCGACTTCCCGATCCATCCCGACGTGGTCGCAGCCCTCGCCGATGTCGGCATCACCGCGCCGTTCCCGATCCAGGCAATGACCCTGCCGGTGGCCCTGAGCGGGCACGACATCATCGGCCAGGCCAAGACCGGCACCGGGAAGACCCTCGGGTTCGGCATCCCGATGCTCAATCAGGTGGTCGCGCCCGGTGACGTCGGCGCTGCCGACCAGGCGGCATCCGGCAAGCCCCAGGCGCTGGCCATCGCGCCGACCCGCGAGCTGGCCGTCCAGGTCGCCGGCGACCTCGAGACGGCCGGCCGGCGACGCGGCATCCGGGTCGCCACCATCTACGGTGGGCGCGCCTACGAGCCGCAGATCGAGATGCTGCGCCGCGGCGTCGAGGTCGTGGTGGGCACCCCCGGGCGGCTGCTCGACCTGGCCAACCAGGGCCACCTCGACCTCGGCCACGCCCGGATCGTCGTGCTGGACGAGGCCGACGAGATGCTCGACCTCGGGTTCCTCCCCGACGTCGAGCGGCTGCTCGCGCTCACCCCCGCCGGGCGGCAGACGATGCTGTTCTCGGCCACCATGCCGGGCGCCGTCGTGGCGTTGGCGCGGCGCTACATGAGCCAGCCCACGCACATCCGGGCGATGTCCGAGGACGACGGCGACGAGCGCCACACCGTCAAGGCGATCGAGCAGTTCGTCTATCGCGCGCACGCCATGGACAAGACCGAGATGCTCGCGCGCATGCTCCAGGCCGACGGGCGCGGCCTGACCATCATCTTCAGCCGCACCAAGCGCACCGCCGCCAAGGTCGCCGACGACCTGAGCGCCCGAGGTTTCGCCTCTGCCGCGATCCACGGCGACCTCGGACAGGGCGCCCGCGAGCAGGCGTTGCGCGCGTTCCGCGCCGGGAAGGTCGACGTGCTCGTGGCCACGGATGTCGCCGCGCGCGGCATCGACGTCGAGAACGTCACCCACGTGATCAACTACCAGTGTCCTGAGGACGAGAAGACCTACCTGCACCGCATCGGGCGCACCGGCCGGGCCGGCAACACCGGCGTCGCGGTCACCTTCGTCGACTGGGACGACATCCCGCGCTGGGGCCTGATCAACAAGACGCTCGACCTCGGCATCCCCGAACCGCAGGAGACCTACTCCTCCTCGCCGCACCTGTACGCCGAGCTCGACATTCCCGAGGGCACGACCGGCACCCTCCCGGTCGCGGCTCGCACCCGCGCCGGTCTGGGTGCCGAGCGCGTGGAGGACCTCGGCGAGACCGGCAAAGGTCGCGGTCCGCGCGGCGGCGGCGGTGCTGGTGGCCAGGGTCGAGGCGGTCGAGGTGGCCGCGGCAACTCCCGTGGTGGCGGCGAGTCCCGCGGTCGAGACGACTCTCGTGGCCGCGGCGACGGGCGCAGCGGTGACGGCGGGCGCGGTGGCGACGGCGCGTCATCCGACTCACCGTCCGCGAGCCGGCGAGGCCGGCGCAACCGCCGCCGCACCCGGGGCGGCAAGCCGGCCGGCGAGGCCAGCACCGCCTGAGTCAGTTCGCCGGGGACTGAGGTCAGTTCGCCGGGGTGATGGTGCTCGTGTCGATGACGGCGCGGTAGCGCACGTCCCCGGCGACCACCCGGTCCCAGACGGCATCGACATCGGTGGCGTCCACCACCTCCACCGTTGCACCCAGGCTGTGCTCGGCGCAGAACTCGAGCATCTCCTGGGTCTGCGCGATCCCGCCGATCATCGACCCGGTCACCACCTTGTTGCCGCCGATGAGTGACCCGGGCGAGATCTGGTACGGGCTGGGCGGCAGGCCGACGTTGACCATGACCCCCGACGGCCGCAGCAGCCGTACGTAGTCGGCCATCGGGATGTCGGCGCTCACGGTGTTGAGCACGATGTCGAACCTCCCGTGCGCGGCTGCCAGCGCCTGCTCGTCGGATGACGCGAGGTGGGCCGTCGCGCCGAGGGCGCGGGCATCCGCGGCCTTGGCGTCGCTGCGGGAGATCGTCGTCACGGTGGCGCCCATGGCCGCGGCGATCTTCACGCCCAGGTGGCCGAGCCCGCCGACACCGACCACCGCCACCGCACGGCCGGTGCCGGCACCCCAGCGTCGCAGCGGCGAGTAGGTGGTGATTCCGGCGCAGAGCAGCGGTGCGGCGACGTCGAGCTCGAGGGCGTCGGGGATGCGCAGCACGAACCGCTCGCGCACGACGATCTCCTGCGCGTAGCCGCCCATGGTCCACTCGCCGTCGTAGCCCTGTGAGTCGTACGTCTGCACCGCGGGCGCCTCGCAGAACTGCTCGACGCCGTCCTTGCACGGGGCGCAGGTGTCGCAGGAGTCGACCAACACGCCGACACCCACCCGGTCACCGACGGCGTGGCGGGTCACCTCGGCGCCGACGGCGAGCACCGTGCCGGCGATCTCGTGGCCGACGGTGATCGGGAACCGCACCTCGCCCCACTCCTCACGCACCGTGTGGATGTCGGAGTGGCAGACGCCCGCGTAGGCGATGGCGATGCGCACGTCATCCGGTCGCAGGTCGCGCCGCTCGATGGTGGCCTGCCGGTGCCCGGAGGTGGCCGAGTCGGCGACGAGGGCGGGCGTCGTGGTCGTCATCCCCGAATCGTAGGCACTCCCCCGGCCGGTCAGGGCCGGATGACGGGCCGCAGCGCCGCAGCCACCTCGCGGTAGGCACGGGCGCCCTTGGAGCGCCGGGACGTCGCGAGGATCGAGCGGCCCACGGCGGGCGCCTCGGCGAAGCGCACGGTGCGCGGGATCGGCGGCTCGAGCACCGGGATGCCGTACCGCTCGCCGACGTCGTCGAGCACGTCGCGGGCGTGCACGCTGCGGCCGTCGTAGAGGGTCGGCAGGATGCCGACGACGGTGAGGTTGCGGTTGAGCAGCTTCCGCACGTCGCGCACGGTGTCGAGCAGCTGCCCCACGCCGCGGTGGCCGAGCATCTCGCACGGCATCGGGATGACGAGCGCGCGGCTCGCGGTGAGCGCGGCGAGGGTGATGACCCCGAGGGTCGGCGCGCAGTCGAGGATCACGATGTCGTAGCGGCGACGCACCGGGTCGAGCGCCTTGCGGATGACGTACTCACGGGCCGGGCGGGAGAGCAGGACGGCCTCCGCGCCGGCGAGGTCGATGGTGCTGGGCACGAGGTCGACGCCGTCCTCGCACCGGACGATCACGTCGGCGAGCGGCGTCCCCGACACGATGACGTCGTGGATCGAGGCCGGGGCGCTGTCGGGGTCGACGCCGAGGCTGAAGGTCAGGCACGCCTGCGGGTCGAGGTCGACGAGCAGCACCCGGAGACCCTGCTCGGCGAAGGCGGCCCCGAGCGAGGCGACCGAGGTGGTCTTGGCCACCCCACCCTTCTGGTTGGCGAGCGCGAGGACGGTGGCGGTGCGCGAGGGCG
>JBOFBK010000243.1:0-6211 GCA_051645525.1 Dermatophilaceae bacterium
CCGACGTGGATGCGCGCCACCATGAAGTCGTCGTCGACGACGAGCACCCGGGTCATCGGATCACCGTGGCTGGTGACGGCACCGGCTCGGTGACCGTCGCCTGCCGCGGTGCCCGCGCCGCGGCATCCGGGTCCACGAAGGTCGAGACCCCGAGCCGGGCGGCGAAGGTGGTGACGTCGTCGACCCGGTCGACATCGATCTCGCCTCCGCGCCGTCGGCAGACCAGCCGGGTGAGGGCGAGCCCCACGCCGTGCTCGGTGGGGTCCACCCGCTTCGTCGTGACACCGTGCTCGAAGACCGACGACCGCAGGTCCTCCGAGACGCCCGGCCCGGAGTCGGAGACGTCGATCTCGACGGTGCTCGCGTCCTGGCGGATACGGACCCGCACGAACGGCGACGGTGCCGAGCCGGCGGGCGCGTGGTCGAGCGCGTTGTCGACGAGGTTGCCCAGCACGGTGGCCACATCGGCGACGTCGTGCGCCTCGAGCCGCTCGAGCCGGCTGTCCTCGGTGATCGTCAGCTCGACGCGGCGTTCGTTGGCGGTGGCGGCCTTCGCCATGAGCAGCGCGGCGATCGTGGGGTCATGGACGAGGGTGCTGACCGTGAGGTCGAGCGCGTGCCGCCGCTCGCTCAGCGCATCGACGTACTTGACCACCTCGTCGTGCTCGCCGATCTGGATGAGCCCGCTGATCGTGTGCAGCTGGTTGGTGAACTCGTGCGCCTGCGCGCGCAGCACGTGGGCGGTGGAACGGAAGGAGCCGACCTCCCGTTCGAGGTCGGCGAGCGCGGTGCGGTCGCGCATGGTCGTGACGGTGCCGAGCACCTGGCCACCGCTGACCACGCGCATCGTGCTCATGACGAGCACCTTCCCACGCCGGATGACGATCTCGTCGTGCGCCTCGGCGACCTCGTCGTGTGCCTCGGCGACGTGGTCCTGGGAACCGGCGCCCGGTGGCCGCAGGCACTCGCCGATCAGCACCTCACGCAGCCGGCCCTCGATCCGCAGGTCCGAGATCGAGGCCCCGAGGGCGTGCTCGGGGAGGTCGAGCAGATGACGGGCGACATCGTTGACCAGGGTGATGCGGTGCTGGAGGTCGAGAGCGAGCACGCCCTCGGCGATGCCGCGCAGCATGGCCTCACGGTGCTCGGCGAGCCCCACGATCTCGCCGGGCTCCATCCCCAGCGTCTGGCGCTTGATGCGCCGCGAGAGCAGCCACGAGCCGACGAGCCCGACCACGAGGGCGATACCGAGGTAGGTGAGCAGGTACGACGAGGTGCCCTGGAGCCTGCTGGGCGTCGACGGCATCCGCTCGGCGACCATGACGGTGCCGAGGTGCTCACCCGCCCGGGATGCCGTGGCCGGGTCTCTGTCGTCGCCCCCGGCGAGGACCGGCACCTGCGACACCAGGTGGTCGCGGCCCTCGAGGCGGAGCGTGCCCGACCAGCTCCCTCCGGTGGCGACGCGCGGATGACCGACCGGTAGTCGACGCTCCACGGACGTCGGGTCGGTGGAGACCCGGACGGCGAGGTCGGGCTCGGCGAAGGTCACCGTCGTGACCCCGGTCTGGGTCACCACTCCCTGCCCCAGCGTGGCAAGGCCGGCGCGCTGATCCGGCCGGTCGAGGTTGGCGCGGACGAGCGGGCTCGCGGCGACCTGCTCGGCGATGGCCCAGACCCGGCGGCTCTCGACGCGCTCGAACGTGGCCTCCGACTGCGCGAGCGAGACGGCGGCGATGGCCACGAGGACGACGACGATGATGGCGAGCTGGAGGACGAAGAGCTGACCCGCCAGCGTCGGGCGGCGCCGCCTGCGTGTGACCACTATGAACTCAACCTCCGTTGCCGACACAACGGCGACATCCCTGCTGCCGCCCCCGACGATCATCGCGTCCGATCCCCCCTGCAGGAAAGGCGACCTCACGTGAGACTCCACCGCATCACCCTCGGCGCACTCGTCGCGGCCACCCTCGCCCTCACCGGGTGCGGGGCCACGGAGGACGAGGGCGGTGGTGCGGCGTCGGAGTCCGGGGCCGCCGGCGCCCCGGCCACCGACCTGCAGTACATGGTCCCCAACAGCCCCGGCGGCGGCTACGACACCACCGCCCGTAGCGCGGCGAAGGTCATGGAGGCCGAGAAGATCACCGGGCCGGTCCAGGTGTTCAACCTCGCCGGTGCCGGCGGCACGGTCGGCCTCCAGCGGGTCGTCAACGAGAAGGGCAACGGCAAGCTCGCGATGCAGATGGGCCTCGGTGTCGTCGGTGCGGCCTACACCCAGAAGTCGGCGGCGTCGCTGGGCGACACCACGCCGATCGCCAAGCTCATCGAGGAGGCCGGCGCGATCGTCGTGCCGAAGGACTCCCCGTATACGGACATCACCCAGCTCGTCGCGGCGTGGAAGAAGGACCCGAAGGCGGTCACCGTGGGCGGTGGCTCGTCGCCGGGCGGCCCCGACCACCTCCTCCCGATGCAGCTCGCGAAGGCGGTCGGCATCGACCCGAAGACGGTCAGCTACGTCTCCTACGACGGCGGCGGCGAGCTGCTGCCCGCGCTGCTGGGCCGGAAGATCGCGTTCGGCGCGAGCGGGTTCGGCGAGTTCCTCGACCAGGTGGAGGCCGGCGACGTCCGGATCCTGGCGGTGACGTCGACCGAGCGGCTCCCGGCCCTGAAGGACGTCCCGACCCTGAAGGAGAAGGGGATCGACCTCGAGTTCACGAACTGGCGCGGTGTCGTCGCGCCTCCGGGCATCTCGGATGAGGACAAGGCCGTGTGGACCGACGCCTTCACCAAGATGCACGCCTCCCCGGCGTGGAAGGCTGAGCTGGAGAAGCGCGGCTGGGTCGACGCGTTCGCCACCGGCGACGAGTTCGGCACCTTCCTCAAGGAGCAGGACGCCGAGGTCGCCGAGATCCTGAAGAACCTCGGCCTGGCCTGAGGTGAGCCTCGGGGCCGCCACGACCACCGGCCGGGTCAGGGACCGCGCACAGTTCGGCCTGTGCGCGGCCCTGGCCCTGGTCGGGGTGGTCGTCATCGTCGACGCGGCCCGGATCGGGCCGGTGGCGAGCAGCAACGACCCGGTCGGCCCACGGGCGATGCCGTTCGTGGTCGGGGGTCTGCTGCTGGTCGTCTGCGCGTTCTACGCGGTGGACATCGCCCGTGGCGGCGTCGGCGAGGCCGAGGTCGGGGAGGATGTCGAGCCCGGAACCCGCGCGGACTGGCGGACGGTCGTCATCCTCGCCGGCGCGTTCGTCCTCAACGCCGTGCTGATCGAGCCCTTGGGGTGGGTCATCAGCGGCTCGCTCCTCTTCGCGCTCTCGGCGTTCGCGCTCGGGAACCGCCACCATGTGCGCGGGCTCGCGATCGGTATCGCGCTCGCCCTCGCGACGTTCTACGCGTTCGCCATCGGGCTCGGCGTCAACCTGCCCGCCGGTGTGCTGCAGGGGATCCTGTGACGGACAACCTGAGTGGGCTGCTCGGCGGCTTCGCCGACATCCTCACGCCGATGACCCTCCTCGTCGCGTTGCTCGGCGTCCTGATCGGCACCGCCGTCGGGGTCCTGCCCGGCATCGGCCCGGCGATGACGGTCGCGCTCCTCCTCCCGCTCACCTACGGGCTGCCCGTCGAGCAGTCGCTCATCCTGTTCGCGGGCATCTTCTACGGCGGGATGTACGGCGGGTCGACCACGTCGATCCTGCTCAACACCCCCGGGGAGTCCGCATCGGTCGTCACCGCCCTCGAGGGCAACAAGATGGCCAAGAGCGGGAAGGCGGCGCAGGCGCTCGCGACGGCGGCGATCGGGTCGTTCGTCGCCGGCACGATCGGGACGCTCCTCGTCGCCCTGGTCATGCCCCAGGTCGTCGAGTTCGCCATCACCCTCGGCTCGCCGGAGTTCCTCGCGATCATCCTCGTGGCATTCGTCGGGACCGCGGCGATCCTCGGGTCCTCGCGGGTCCGTGGCTTCGCGGCGCTGCTCCTGGGACTCGCCCTCGGCCTCGTCGGCACCGACTTCGTCACCGGTCAGCAGCGGCTCACGTTCGGCAGCCCGTTCCTCGCCGACAACATCGACGTCGTCGTCGTGGCCGTCGGCGTCTTCGCCGTCGGTGAGGCGCTGTGGGTGGCCGCGCACCTGCGGCGCAAGGCCGCGGTCGTCATCCCCGTCGGTCGCCCGTGGCTGTCGCGCGAGGACTGGGGCCGGTCGTGGAAGCCGTGGCTGCGCGGCACCGCGCTCGGGTTCCCGTTCGGGGCGATCCCGGCCGGTGGCGCCGAGATCCCGACGTTCCTGTCGTACCTCACCGAGCGTCGGCTCGCCAGGCACCCGGAGGAGTTCGGCAAGGGCGCCATCGAAGGGGTCGCCGGGCCCGAGGCGGCGAACAACGCCTCCGCCGCGGGCACGATGGTGCCGCTGCTGGCGCTCGGCCTGCCGACGAACGCGACGGCCGCGATCATGATCGTCGCGATCAGCAGCTACGGCATCGAGTCGGGGCCGCTGCTGCTCACCAAGCAGCCCGACCTCGTGTGGGTGCTCGTGGCGAGCCTCTTCGTCGGCAACACGATGCTCCTCCTGCTGAACCTGCCGCTCGCACCGACCTGGGCCCGGCTGCTGCGGATCCCCCGCCCGTACCTCTACGCCGGCGTCCTGTTCTTCGCGTCGATGGGGGCGTACGCCGTCAACGCCCAGCCGTTCGACCTTTTCCTGCTCCTGGCCCTCGGTGCGGTCGGGTTCGCGATGCGGCGCTTCGGCTTTCCGGTGCTGCCGCTCATCGTCGGGACCATCCTCGGACCGCTGTTCGAGCGGCATCTGCGGCGCTCCCTGCAGACGACCGGTGGTGAGCTCCACGGGCTCGTCGGCGGGCCGGTGGCCTGGGTCTGCTACGCCATCGTCCTGGGGGTCCTCCTCTGGCCGGTGGTCGCCCGCCTCCGACGCGCCGGCGGCGGGAACGGCGACCGCTTCGACGGCGGCGGTGGATCTCCCGCCGCGCCCGGCGCCGCGCCCACCCCCTCCGCCGCGTCCGAGGAGGGCGCGCAGCGACCGGTCTAGCGTCGCGCCGCCTGCGGAGTGAATGCGTGACCGGATGACGACCGACCGCCCCGTGATCGCCGTCGAGACGACCCACTGCCGCATCAGGTCTGGCCTGGCAGCGACGTTCGAGTTCGGCGCGTGTTCAGACAAACTGAACGCGTGGAGATCTTGAACACGCGACAGAGTGCACTGATGGCACGGGTTCGCGAGCGCCTCCACCGGGAGGGATTCGAGACGCGGTACTCGGCCGAGCCGGCCGGTGCGTTCGACGGCCGGCTCGTCGTGCGCGGACATGGCACGTCACAGGTCTTCGCCACGCGGGAGCGCGCGGTCCCACCCGTGTCCGCCGAGTGGGTCCAGGTAGTTGTACCGGTCCACAACGCCTCGCGGCCAAGTCCTGCGCCACTTGTGGTCGCGCCGGACATCGACGCCGTCGTCGCCGATCAGATGTGGTCGTCGGGCGTCAGCTGGATCGATGGTAGAGGCCGAGGGCACCTGCGCTTCCCGGGCCTCGCCGTCGAGCTGGATCCTCTTGCCGTGGAGGAGCCCCGTCCGGCGCGCACCCGTCCTCCTCGGCACGGCGAGCGCGCCGCCCCGACAGCTGCCTTGACCCCGACCGGGTTGAGTGTCAGTCTCCTCGCCCTCCTCGATCCGCTGTTGCTGGCGTCGCCCCTGCGGGAGCTCGCCGACCGGCTTCCTGCTTCTCTGGGAACCGTGCAGTCGGCAGTGGCCGACCTCGAACGGTCCGGGTATGCCAGCCGCACCGGGGGGTTGCTGGAACCGCGGCGCCTGCTCGACGCCTGGACGAGCGCCTACCTCAAGAGCTACGCGACGTGGCACAGCTCGGAGCGCTATGACTGCGGCTTCTCGGTCGACGACGTCCGCGACGCACTCACCGAGTCGAACCTTCCCCCCGCGTGGCTGACCGGTGAGGCCGCAGCGGAGGCGATGGACCTGCCACTGCGCGCCATGACCGTCACGGTCTACGCCGACGAGACCGACCGCGCCGCCGTGCGAAAGGCATTGCGGCTCAGACGTACTGACTCCGAGAACCGCAGTCTTGCGTCTCCGTTCTGGTCTCCGACGGTCATCTCGCCGCCCTATGCTCCCGCACCCGTCATCCGGGCGGACCTCATCGCGTCCGGGGATCCCGTCAGATCGAGATCGTCGAGGAGCTGGAGCAGCGTGATCCCG
>JBOFBK010000244.1:0-1758 GCA_051645525.1 Dermatophilaceae bacterium
TCCGGCGGGTGGCCGCCAGGCCGTCGGTGCCCGGCATCCGGATGTCCATGAGCACCACGTCCGGCCGCGTCGCGGCGACGACCTCGACGGCCTCCGCACCGTCTCCTGCCTCGCCGACCACCTCGATGTCGTGCTCGGCGTCGAGCAGCGCACGGAGCCCGGCGCGGAGCAGTGGCTGGTCGTCGGCGAGCACCACCCGGATCACGACGTGCGCTCCGGGCCCCGCGACGCGGCGGCGTGCTCGCCGGCGCGCCGCGGGAGCGAGGCGACCACCTGGATCCCGCCGTGCGCGGACGATGTCACCGCAAGCCGCCCACCCAACACACCGGCGCGCTCCTCCATCCCCGGATGCCGTTGCCGGGCACCACCTCGACGGCGCCGGTCCCGTCGTCGTCGACCGTCACCTCGAGCTCGTCCTCCCGGTACGTCAGACGGATCCAGGCCCGTCGGGCGCGAGCGTGGCGGATGACGTTCGTCATCGACTCCTGGACGATCCGAACAGCCGCCAGGTCGACTGCCGCTGCAAGGTGAACCGGCTGTCCGACAACGGTCTTGGACACTGCTAGGCCGGCCAGGCGGCTCCGTTCCACGACGTCGTCGAGCGCGGCGAGGGTCGCCGTCGGCAGCCGAGGCGCCGGTGCCGACGGGTCGCGGATCACGTCGATGAGCGCCCGCAGCTCGGTGAGCGCCTCCCCGCTCGCGTCCTTGATGACGCGCACCGCCGGCTCGGCCTGCCTGGGTCGCCGCTCCGCGAGGTGCAGGGCGACGCCAGCCTGCACGTTGATGAGGCTCAGGTGGTGGGCGACGACGTCGTGCAGCTCCTGGGCGATCCTCAGCCGTTCGTCACTCGCCTGCCGGCGGCGGGTCTCGGTGGCCGCCTCCCACGCCGCGAACCCGCGCTCACGCCGGCTGCGCACGACCTCGGCGACCGCGAGGACTGCGCACGCCCAGGCGAGGATGACGAGCTGCGCCGGCCACCACCACCCGCCGTCGAGGACGGCGAGCCGCCCGGCGGCATCCGCGACGAGCACCGCGCCGACGACCGCCCAGGCGGTCGACCGGTGGCCGGTCACCACCGCCACGACGAGCGCGATGCCGAGAGAGAGAGGAACACCGGCCCGTACGGGTACCCGGTGAGGAGGTAGCCGCCGGTCACCGCGCCGGTGACGCAGACCACCACTCGAGGCCGGTACGGCAGGGTGGCGACGGCCGCCGGCCCGGCGAGCAGCAGCACCACCCCGAGCACATCGAGCGGCGTCCGGCTCAGCTGCCCGGCGAGGTCGAGCGGCGTCCGGGCCACCACCTGCCCGCGACTCGCACCGGCGGTGCCGGCGACCTGGACCAGGGCGAGCGCCCCGGCCGCGAGAACCCGGCCGACCGGTGGCACCGCGGACCACAGGGACGGGGCGTCGCTCACGGGTCCGAATCTAGATGTCCGCGCGGGTACGCGCGTCGTCACACCGGGGTAGCGACTACCTACGCCTCGCGGCGTACCCGGCGGGACGACGCTCGGCCGCTCCGACCTGCGCCGATCCGGCCCCACGGCTTCACGATGCTCAAGATGACGGCGAGGAGGAGCGCCGCCAGTGACACCGCAGGCGGATAGACCAGCTCGGCAACCGCGGCCGGGTCGGCCACACCTGAGACCGACAAGGCCGCGCCGTGGGCGGCCACGTCATCCATACCGGGCCGGAGAGCGAGGACGACGAGCGCGCACAGGACGAGGTTCGCGACGAGCTTCACCGCGACCCACCAGTA
>JBOFBK010000245.1:0-1584 GCA_051645525.1 Dermatophilaceae bacterium
GACGTGCTCCTGGCGACCGAGGGGGTCGTCGGCGACATCGAGGACGGCGTCGTGCCGTTCCCGGGGCCGGTGCTCCGGACGTGGGCGCGCGCACTGCGCAACCGGCGGAAGAGCATCATGGCGTAGCACCGGGCGGGCATCCGACATCGAGCCGCCGAGGCGATGGGAGCCGATGGCTCCTCGTGGAGGTGGGCGGGCGTCATCCGGACTGGTGGTCACGCTGCCGGGTAGGGCGAGGGGATGCAGACGTTCCTCCCCTACCCCGACCCGCGAGCGAGCGCGGCGGTTCTCGACGACCGGCGGCTCGGAAAGCAGCGGGTCGAGACCTTCCAGGTGCTGCGGGCACTGACCTGGCCGACCTACGCGTGGAAGAACCATCCGGCGGTGCGCATGTGGCGTGGGTTCGTGCCGGGCCTGGTCGCCTACGGGCTGGCGTGCGTCGACGAGTGGCGGGCGCGTGGGCGCGCCGATGCGACCCGAACCGCTCTGCTGGAGTTCACCGCCGGCGCCGAGCCCGAGTGGAACGCGTTGCACGACGCCGGTGAGCTCCCGCCGTGGGTCGGTGACGAGGTGCTGCACCTGTCGCACCGGTCGGCGCTGGTGCGCAAGAACCCCGAGCACTACCGCCCGCACTTCGGCGACATCCCCGACGACCTGCCCTACGTCTGGCCCGACGCGGCGTTCCCGCGCTGGCCGGTACGCCGTGGCGTCGACTCGCCGCTCACGGTGCAGGAGGTGGGTGTGCTGCTCGGGCTCGCCGAGGTCACCCTGGCGCAGGCCGACGTCGTCGAGCTGCTGCGGGAGGGCCGGGACGTGCGGCTCACCCCGGCCGAGGCCGACACGGCCCGGACCACCGGACTGCTCGCCGGGCTGTGCACCACGGGCTCGACGATCTGGATGGTCGACCTGCCGCCGCTGCAACCCACCGGAGCGGCACCGGCGGCACGCGACAGGTCGGGGGTGGTGTCACGCTCGGTGGCGCGCACGCCGTCCTGCGAGGACCGGCTCGCGATGGCGCAGGAAGCCTCTGCCGCAGCGGATTTCCGCTTCGTGCGGCGTGGACTCGCGACCCGGGAGCTGGCGGATGACGTGGGCGCCGGTCTCGTGGTCACCCCACCCGATGTCGACCCGGGCCCGTCGGTCGGCCGCCCTCGCCTCGTGGTGCCCTGAGGCAGTCCTGAAGGTGTCGGCCCACGGGACGTCACTCGGTCGATAGCCTGTTGTCCCCTGCACATGTCAATATAGTATTGACATGTGCAGGTGACGGCGTCGGCGCTGAAGCATGGCGTCGACGATGCCGACATCCAGCACGCATGGAACTGCGCCATCCGGCTCGTGGAGTACGACTACGACGGCGAGGACCGGCTGTTGGCCATCGGGCCTGATCGCCACGGCCGGATGCTCGAGCTCGTCGCCGTTCCTGCCGGCGAACCGACCCGGATCAGCCACGCCGATCGGCTCCGGCCGACGTTCTACGGATATCTGAGATGAGGTGACGACCAGATGACGAAGCTCAAGGCAGATCACGACCACACTGGCTTGGACCGGCTCGACGTGACGACGCATCCGGCTCGCGATGCGGCG
>JBOFBK010000246.1:0-2360 GCA_051645525.1 Dermatophilaceae bacterium
AAGACCACCCTGACACCGGCCTTCCTCTCGTACCAGACCGCCTTCAACCAGCAGCAGTGGGGTGAAGGAGCGGCGATGGCGTTCCTGCTCTTCGCGCTCATCTTCGTGCTCACCAGCATCCAGCGGTTCATCCTGCGCGACAAGGACGAGGCAGCGAGGAAAATGGCGGAGCGTGCCCAGCGCCGCGCGGCGCGGAAGGGGGTGTCGGCATGAGCGGCACCGAGCGGCTCACCGGGAGCACCGCCACCGCCGCCGACCCGACGACCGTGGTGCGGGCCGACAAGGATCTCGAGCCACCGAGGAGCGGACGCCGGATCACCGAGGACGGCAACCTCGTCAACAAGAACAGCCCGGCGAGGAAGGTGGCCGTCTACGCGGCGCTCATCGCGTTCGCACTGATGTACATCTACCCGTTCTTGGTGCAGCTCTCGACGTCGTTCAAGACCGACCCGCATGCGGTGGACAACCCGCTGACTCTCATCCCCGACCCGCTCACGACGGCAGCGTTCCAGCGGATCGCGGAGACCGACTTCCCGCTGTGGTTCACCAACTCGGTGATCGTCACCGTGTTCGTGACGGCCGGCCGGGTGTTCTTCGACTCGCTCGCGGGCTACGCCCTCGCGCGACTGAAGTTCAAGGGCCGTGACGCCGTGTTCACCGCGGTGCTCGCGGTGCTCGCGGTGCCGGGCATCGTGCTCCTCATCCCGAAGTTCCTCGTCATCAACTACCTCGGGATCTACAACACCTACCCGGCGCTCATCGTGCCGCTGCTCGTGGACGCCGCCGGCGTGTTCATCATGAAGCAGTTCTTCGAGTCGATCTCCCCCTCGGTGGAGGAGGCGGCTCGGATCGACGGCGCCGGTACCTTCCGCACGTTTTGGTCCGTCGTCCTGCCGATGGCCCGCCCGGCGCTGATCACCCTGACGATCCTGTCGTTCCAGGGGTCGTGGAACGAGCTGGCGCATTTCATCATCGCCACCGACGACCCCGGTCTCTACACGCTGACTCGCGGAGTGGCCGGGCTCACCTCTGGCGGTCTCGGGTCGGGCTCGCAGTTCCCCGTCTCGATGGCAGCCTCCTTGCTGATGACGATCCCCACGGCCATCGTCTTTGTCTTCTTCCAGCGGTACTTCACCCAGGGAGCGAATGCAGGCGCCGAGAAGGGCTGAGGCCGCCGACAGACGGCGCCCGGAGGGCGCGGCTCGGGCCGGGGTCACGAGGGAACCAGGCCCGGGTCGTCCCGCCCCATCCGGAGCCAGCCTCGGGTGGATGACGCCTGCCCGCCATCCGCCCGACGTCGCCCGAGGTCGGCCACCGGTGCGCATCAACCAGGTGGGCTGTCTCGCCGGCCTGCCGCTGGACGCGACCGTGGTCACCGCGGCTCGCTCCCCGCTCTCGTGGCGGCTCCTCGACCGCCGCGACCACGTCATCGCCGAGGGACGTTCGACCCCGTGGCCCGAGCGGCCCGACCCGACCTCCGGGGAGTCGGTGCACGTCATCCGGCTCGACCGAGCGCCCGACGCCGGCCCCGGCTGCCACCTCGAGGTGGACGGCGCGCGAAGCCACCCCTTCACCGTCGGCACTCCCCCGTACGACGCGCTGGCCCGAGACGCTCTGCGCTTCCTCACCCTCCAGCGCTCCGGTGCCGAGCTCCTGGCCGAGCCGTGGGGAGCGTACGCGCGCCCGGCCGGACAGCTCGGTGTCGCTCCGAACCGGGGCGACACCGCGGTCAGGGGCTGGACCGGCCCGGATGCCGAGCGGCTCTACCCCGGCTGGCGTCCGACCGGCCGCTACGACGTCTCGGGCGGCTGGTACGACGCGGGTAACCACGGCAAGTACGCGACGAGCGGCGGTATCGCGCTCTGGCAGCTGCTGCTCGTCCTGGACACCGCGGCCCTGCCGCGCTCGTTCCGCGAAGCGGTGGTCGAGGAGTGTCGCTGGCAGCTCGACTGGCTGCTCCGGATGCAGGTGCCTGCGCCGGACCCGTTGGCGGGCACGGTGTTCCACCGGGTCCACGGCACGAGCTGGTCGCCCCTACCGGGCCTGCCGCACGAGGACCCGACCGAGCGCGTGCTGCACCGGCCGTCGACCCCGGCGACCCTGCACCTCGCGGCAACCGGTGCCGCGGCCGCCCGCCTCCTGCGCGAGGACCACCCGCCGACCGCGACCCGCGCCCTCCGCGCGGCGAGGGTCGCGTTCGACGCCGCGCGCCGTCATCCGCACCTGGTACCACCCGATGACCACGCGCGCCACGGCGGCGGGCCCTACGGTGACGACGACGCGAGCGACGACCTCTACTGGGCCGCCGCCGAGCTGTGGCTCGCCACTGGTGAGGACACGTACCGCGACGTCGTGCTCGG
>JBOFBK010000247.1:0-3287 GCA_051645525.1 Dermatophilaceae bacterium
TCGCCGTCATGACGACGCTCACGCGGTGGAAGCCGTCGATGCACCTGGCGGTCGCGACGGGGGCCGTCGTCGCCCTGACCGAGCTGCACGGTCCCCACGCACTGGCCTTCGGCTGCCTCCTCCCGCTCATCGCCTGGGCTCGGGTCCGGTCCGGCCGACACACCGTGGCCCAGGTGGCCGCCGGGACGGTGCTCGGCGCGGCCGTCCCGCTCGCGAGCCTCCTCGCACTCGGCTGAGCTGCATCATCCACGGGTCGACGGCTCGGGATGGCGCCGGCTGTCGCCGATCCTGCGAGCCCGCCGACACCGGCTCGGCCGCCGCTCGCTCGTCGGCACGGCGCCGGTCGGGCCGACGTCAGCCGAGGTAGTCGGCGACGATCTGGCCGACCTTCTCCACGTCGGCGTCGGTGACTCCGAGATGGGTGACGAAACGCAGCCGGTACAGGCCGGTGGCGAGGATGCCGTGGCGCTCGAGGTGCGGGAGGAGCCCGTCGGCCCGGTGCTTCGCCGGGCCGTCGAGCTCGACGAACACGATGTTGGAGTGCACCGGGTCGACGGTGACGCCCTCGATGGTGGCGAGCGCCTCGCCCAGCTGTCGAGCGCGGCGGTGGTCCTCGGCCAGCCGGGCGACCTGGTGGTCGAGCGCGTAGGTGGCCGCGGCGGCCAGGATGCCGCTCTGTCGCATCCCGCCGCCGGCCATCTTGCGGGCCCGATGGGCACGGGCGATGACCTCGCGCGTCCCACACAGGGCAGACCCGACCGGTGCGCCGAGGCCTTTGCTGAAACACACACTGACCGAGTCGAACTGCTGCGCGATGCGCCGCGCCTCGATGAGTGCCCGGTCGGCCGGCTCACCGTCGGCGAGGCCAGCCTGGGCCACCGCGGCGTTGAACACGCGGGCGCCGTCGAGATGCCGGATGAGGTGACGGTCGGCAGCGAGCGCGGTGGCTGCCTCGACGTAGTCGAACGGCAGCAGCTTTCCGCCGATGGTGTTCTCCAGGCACAGCAGCCGGGTGATCGCGAAATGCGCGTCGTCCGGCTTGATCGCGGCCTCGATGTCGGCGAGCGGAAGGGAGCCGTCGGCCGCGTTCGCGATCGGCTGCGGCTGCACGCTGCCGAGCACCGCGGCGCCTCCGCCCTCCCACCGGTAGGTGTGCGCCAGCTGGCCGACGAGGTACTCGTCGCCACGCTGACAGTGGGCGAGGATGGCGCACAGGTTGCTCTGCGTCCCGGTGGGGAAGAACAGCGCGGCCTCGAATCCGAGCATGGCCGCGATCTTGTCCTGGAGGTGGTTGACCGACGGGTCGTCGCCGAAGACGTCGTCGCCGAGCGGCGCGGCCATCATCGCGGCCCGCATCTCGCCGGTCGGCTGGGTGACGGTGTCGCTGCGCAGGTCGATCACCTGCCGAACCCTATCCGCGCCGCCGCCCGTGACCGCCGCCACCGGGCCCAACGACGCGCCTCCGGTGGAGGGATGTCGGCGGTCCGGGTAAGGATGGACGGCGCCGGAAACCGACCGACCCCGACGAGAGGACACCGGCATGAGCCCCACCATCTGGGATGCCGCACGTCTCACCGCCCGCTTCGACGAGGTGCGAGCACACACCGAGCGGCTCGCCACGCCGCTCTCGCCGGAGGACCAGACCGTCCAGTCGATGCCCGACGTGTCGCCGACGAAGTGGCACCGCGCGCACGTCACCTGGTTCTTCGAGACCTTCGTCCTCGCCGACCACGAGCCCGGTTTCACCCCGTTCCAGGACCGCTACTGGTTCCTCTTCAACAGCTACTACGAGAGCCTCGGCCCGCGCTACGCCCGCCCCGACCGTGGGTTCGTCACCCGCCCCGGTGCCCACGACGTCGGCGTCTACCGCGACAACGTCGACGACCGCATGCGCGACCTCGTCGGTGGTCTCGACGAGGGCACGCTCGACAAGCTCACCCCGACCGTCGAGCTGGGGTTCCACCATGAGCAGCAGCACCAGGAGCTGCTGCTCATGGACATCAAGCACGTCCTGTCCCGCAACCCGCTCGAACCCGTCTACGCCGGCAGCCGGCCGGAGGTGTGCGAGCCCGACCCGCTCGGCTGGGTCGACGTCGAGGGCGGGCTCGTGGAAGTGGGCCACGACGGCGACGGCTTCGGATTCGACAACGAGCTGCCACGCCACCGGCAGTGGCTCGAGCCCTATCGGCTCGCCGACCGGCTCGTCACCAACGGGGAGTGGCTCGAGTTCATCGCCGACGGTGGCTACGACCGGCCCGAGCTGTGGCTCTCCGACGGTCTGGCCCACGTGCGCGCCCACAGCTGGCAGGCGCCGTTGTACTGGACCTCGCGCGACGGGGTGTGGTTCGAGCACACCCTGAACGGCACCTGGCCGGTGAACCCCGGGCTGCCGGTCAGCCATGTGAGCTTCTACGAGGCAGACGCGTTCGCCACCTGGGCCGGGAAGCGGCTGCCCACCGAGGCCGAGTGGGAGCACGCCGTCGCCGCCGACGGCCAGGCCGACGCCACGCGCTCGACCGGCAACCTCGGCGACCTCGAGCACTATCACCCGGCCGCGGCCCCGGCGCCGGACGGTGAGCACCGGCTGCGCCAGGCCTACGGCGACTGCTGGGAGTGGACGTCATCCGCGTATCACCCCTATCCCGGGTTCCATCCAGCCGCGGGCGCCGTCGGCGAGTACAACGGCAAGTTCATGTCGAACCAGATGGTGCTGCGCGGCGGGTGCGCCCTCACCCCGCCGGCCCACGCCCGGCTCACCTACCGCAACTTCTTCCCGCACGACGCCCGGTGGGCGCTGTCCGGCATCCGGCTCGCCGACGGCGGCGCACCGCAGGAGGGGGCGCGATGAGCGGCGTGGTGCAGCCTCGGGTGCGGGTGCTCCTCGACCCGGACTGGGCGGCCGGCTCGTTCGTCGGCGACGTGCGGCGCGGGCTCGGGGGCCGGCCGCGGCGGCTGCCGCCGAAGTGGCTGTACGACGACGTCGGGGCGGCGCTGTTCGACGAGATCACCCGGCTGCCGGAGTACTACCCCACCGAGGCCGAGCGCGCGATCATCACCGCTCGTGCCGCCGAGATCGCCGAGGTGTGCGACGCGAGCACCCTGGTCGAGCTCGGTAGCGGCACGAGCGACAAGACCCGCACCCTGCTCGACGCGTTCCGCGCGCCCGGCCGGTCGCACGGGTCGCTCCGGCGTTTCGTGCCGGTCGACGTCTCCGACGGAACGCTCCGCGACGCTGCCGGCCAGCTCAGCACCCGATACCCCGGCCTCGTCGTCGAGGCGGTGGTCGG
>JBOFBK010000248.1:0-1759 GCA_051645525.1 Dermatophilaceae bacterium
CGTCGCCATGAGGCGACGAGCCCAGGGCGCGCGATCCACCGGATGACCGCTCAGGGGGCGGGCTCCCAGTGCACCGCTCAGGGGGCGGGCTCCCAGTGCACCGCTCAGGGGGCGGGCTCCCAGTGCACCGCCTTGAGCACCACCATCTCGTCAAGCAGGGCCGGCCCGTAACCGCGGCCGCGGCCGCTCGCGCGGCGGGGGTCGGCAGAGCCACCGGGAGCGCCGCCGAACACCGCGTTGACCTTGACCGTGCCGACCTCGAGACGGTCGACCGCGTCGAGCGCGTGCCCGGTGTCGCGCGTCAGCACCGTTGCGGCAAGCCCGTATCGGCCGGATGCCGCCCGCGCCAGCCCTTCCTCCCACGAGCCGACGACGGCGACCGGCGCGACCGGCCCGAACGTCTCCTCGGTCATCACCAGCATCTCGTCGGTGCACCCGTCGAGCACCGTGGGCCGGCGGTGTCGTGCCGTCGGGCCGGCCTCGGTGCTGCTGGTGACGAGACGCGCTCCGCGCTCGAGAGCGTCGGCCACGTGGGCGTCGACCACCCGCACCTGCGCCTCGTCGACGAGCGGACCCACGTCGGTGCTGTCGTCGCGCGGGTCGCCGACGACGAGCCGCTCCGCCCGGGCCACGAGCGCGTCGAGGAACTCCTCGGCGACCTCGGCGTGCACGTACACCCGCTCCACGGAGGTGCACAGCTGGCCGGCGTTGGTGAACGCGCCGACGGCCACCTGCTCGGCTGCCCACCGCGGGTCCACCCCGGCATCGACGACCACCGGGTCGTTGCCGCCGTTCTCGGTGATCGACACCGCGCCGCGCGCCGCGCACGCCGACCGGATCCACGCACCGGTCACGCTGCTGCCCACGTGCGCGGCCATCGCCACGTCCTGGTGCTCGACGAGAGCGCGCCCGACGTCGGGGCCGCCGCCGAGGTGGGTCAGCACCCCGCCTGGCAGGGCCCGCGCCAGGAGCCCGGTGAGCAGGCGGCCGGAGTCGGCACTGCGCTCCGACGGCTTGTGCACCACGGTGTTTCCGGTGACCAGTGCGGCGGCGAGCAGGCCGGCCGCCGCGGGGTACGGGTCGTTCCACGGGGTGAGTACCGCGATGAGGCCTCGGGGCTCCGGGCGCACGAGGTCGACCGTGCCCGGACCGCCGGCGAGCGCCCTCCCGCCGACCAGCCCGGTGACGGCGGCCTCGTCGAGGAGGTCGGCCGCCACCACGGCCGACGCACGGGCGTCGCGCCACAGCCGGCCGGTGTCGTCGCACAGCACGTGGGCGAGCTCGTCGGCCCGCTCGCGCACGACCGCTGCCGCAGCACGCAGGGCGGCGGCCCGGTCGGCGGGTGCGGTGCGGCGCCATCCGCTGCCGGCGTGCCGAGCCCGGATGAGCAGATGGTCCAGCCCGGCGGCTTGACGTAGCTCGTCGGGCTCGGTGGCCGCGTGTGGTCCGGTCGGCCCGGCGGTCGCGAGTGGTGTGGTCGTCCCGTTCATGTCGTGCACCTCCCCGTGCCACCGGGCGATCAAACCGGCGCGGGCCTGGTCGCGCGGTCGCGGCTCGCCGACGCCCGAGGCCCGCCACGGGGGCAAGAGGGACGTACGCGGCGCTGGCGGGGAGCAACCGGCACCGTCGTGGATGACGCCCTGCTCCCTGACCGGTGGCGCCGGTCGGTGGCGCCGGTCGGTGGCTATGGTCGGGCGTTCTCGGTGAGGGCTTGGTCGCGGGATATCGGGATCGGTGGCTCTGGTGGGCCGGCCGGGGT
>JBOFBK010000249.1:0-6201 GCA_051645525.1 Dermatophilaceae bacterium
ACGAGCACCTGGGCCGCGCCGTCGACGAGGACTACGACACCGCCGACGTCCTGCTGATCGGGCACGGAACCTACGACGACTTCGCCGGTGCATTCCCGGACCGCGAGGCGGCAGGTGGGGACGATGCGCCGTTCGCAACGCGACTCGGGGACATGCGCAAGGTGGTCATCTCGCGCCAGCCGCTCGAGTTCTCCTGGCGCAACTCCGAGCTGGTCGAGGGCGACCTCGTCGACGCCGTCGCCGCCCTGAAGTCCGACCCGGACGTCACCGGCATCCTCGTGCCCGGGTCGATCTCCGTGGTGCAGCAGCTGCTCGCCGCCGGGCTGGTCGACGAGCTCCGCCTGCTCGTGCACCCGGTCGCGGCCCGTAGGGGCCGCCGCCTCTTCGACGAGGGCGACGCGCCGTACCACCTGGCCGTCACCGCGACCGAGGTGTTCCTGACCGGCGTCATCCGCGTGATCTACGCGCCGACCGGTGCGCCCGCCGAGGCCGGCGACGACGCCGAGACCCAGGTGACCATTGACAGTTGACACCTCACCGGCCGGCTCGGGACAAGTCAGATCGAGCCCGGCGGCCGTCGTCCGTGGAGTGGGGAGCGCCGCCTAGCTTTGGGTACCCGCCACTGGAGTTCGTCACCGGAGGCGACCGTCTCGCCGTAGCCCGGCTCGAACAGCATCAGCGCGTGCGTGTCTTTCGCGCGAGGTACTCGGCCACCTCGGGGGAGCGTTGGAAACCGGGTGGAACCGTGCGGCGCTCGATCTTGGCCGAGGCCTTGGTCGAGCATGCGGCGAATCGAGACACCGCATCGTGTGCGACACACCGCACCATGGCCTCCACCTCCTGTTGGCGCTGACTCGCGGTGAAGGATACGCCGCCGTCGACCCGAGCAGCCGGCGATGAGTTCCGCGAGGATCTGCAGTCAGAACGGATGACGACCCGCGACCGAGCGGATCAGCGAGAGCCGGAGGACACCATGAACGCGACCATCAGCACCCACACCGTCGGCGAGGGCGCCGACTCGATCACCTACGACGTCCACGGCGACCCGGCGGCCGAGGCCGCCCACCCGCCGCTCTTCCTCCTCGGCAGCCCGATGGACGCCAGTGGCTTCGGCACCCTGGCCGGGCACTTCACCGACCGGACCGTCATCACCTACGACCCACGCGGTGCCGGGCGCAACCCGACCGGCACCGCGCCGCTCAGGCCGGAGGACCACGCCGCCGACCTGCACCGCGTCATCCGGGCGGTCGGCCCCGGCCCGGTCGACGTGTTCGCCAGCAGCGGCGGTGCCGTGAACGCGCTGGCCCTGGCCGCCGTCCACCCCGACGACGTGCGCACCGTCGTCGCCCACGAGCCGCCGACGGTGGTCTGGCTCCCCGACCGGGATGCCGCCCTCGCGGCGGTCGACGACATCGGCTCGACCTACGCCACCGACGGCCACGGCGCAGCGATGGCGAAGTTCATCGCGTTCGTCATGCACGACGGCGAGGTGCCTGCCGACTGGACCTCGCGCCCGGCTCCCGACCCGGCGGCATTCGGCCTCAGTACTGAGGACGACGGATCGCGCACCGACCCGCTGATGCGAAACGCTCGCACGTGCAACGAGTTCGAGCCGGACGTCGAGGCGTTGCGTGCGCTCGGCGAGCGGCTCGTCGTCGCCGTCGGCACCGAGTCCGGCGACACCCTCGCCGCCCGCGGCGGGCGATCGGTGGCGGAGGCGGTCGGCGTGCCGGTGACCGACTTCCCCAGCCACCACGCCGGCTTCCTCGGCGGCGAGTACGGCCAGCACGGCGAGCCCGACGCCTTCGCCGCCCGCCTCCGCGCCATCCTCGCCTGACTACGTCGGATGCCGCCCGCACCGATGGGCGCGTGCTGCATCCGGCGCCGCTGACGACGAGGCCTCAGGCAGGAATGCGGAGGTGCTGCGGCTCGGTCGTGCGCCGCAAGGCGAGCGAGGCGACACAGGCCGCCACGGCAGCGAGGCCGACGATCGCGACTGCCGCACCTGCCCAAGGGACCCAGGGCAGCGCCAGGACGTACGGCGACGCCTCACGATCGAGACCAGACAGTGGGTCGTACACGATCCGGCCGGTCAGGTACACCGAGAGCGCACCCCCGACGGCCGTTCCGATTGCGACGGCGCCGGCGGCCGGCACCACGGTCCGGATGACGAGCGCCGCACGCAGCGTGCGCACGGGGACACCGGCGGCCACCGCCGCGGCGTCCTCGCGCCGACGGCGCCGGACCGAGTCGGTGAGCTCGACGAGCAGGGCGAGGGCGCACATCAGCAGCCCGAGCGCCGTCGACGCGGCGACGAGGTCGAACGCCTGCCCGTAGAAAAGGTCCCACTCCTCGTCGTGTGCCCACATGCCGACTGTCGCCCGGAACTGCCGGTGCACCCAGGTCGAGGACGCCGCCACCGCTGCGGCCAGTGCGAAGATCACCGCCGGCCGGATCGTCTCACCCGGCCACCGCGCGAACCCGCGCATGGCCAGCAGCGCCGCGGGGTTGCCGACCCGGCCCGCCAGGCGACTCAGGAGGCGGTCGACGCCGGTCAGCCGGGCGCGACGACGCACTCGGTCGTCTCGCTGGGCCGACACCGCAGTGACCAGGCCAGCCAGTGCGGTGGTGGCGAGCACCGCCAACGGAGCCGGCCACCATGCGCCCAGGACAACGTTCGGCAGCACCTGAGCAGCCGCGGCGATGCTCGCCACCACGCCCAGGAGCACGACGCCGACCACGGCACCCACTACCGCCGGCATCGTGGTGTCGGCGACGACGACACGGCGCAGGTCGCCCAGCGAGGCACCGGCCTCCGCGAGCTGACGCAGCCGCCGGCGGCGGGCGACCGACGCGACCCGCCACGACTGCCCCGCGAGGTAGGCACAGGGGATCACCAACAGCAGCACCGCCAGCGCGGCACCCCCGCGTGTGCCACCGTCGGCCACGACCTGGATCGGGCTGGGGACGTCCTCGAAACCGTCGGCGACGAGGCCGGCTGCCGTACACAGGAGGACGGCTGTCATCCCGGCTGTCACGGCGGCGAACCACCGACGGGGGCGGTCGTCATCCGTCCCCCGGCGCGCGAGCCACAGCGCCTCAGCCCAGGTCAACGACGACACCGTCGGCACCTTCCGAGAGACGGACGTCATCCGCGCCATCGACCTGACCGTCCCACAGGTGGATGTCGCGGTCGGCGTGCGCCGCGACCCGAGCATCATGGGTGACCACGACCACTGCGGTACCGGCCTCGCGCCCGGCACCGACGAGCTGCCGCATGACGAGGTCGGCGGCTGCGGAGTCGAGTGCTCCGGTCGGCTCGTCGGCGAGAACGAGGCGGGGCGAGGTGACCAGCGCGCGAGCCACGGCGACGAGCTGACGCTGCCCACCCGACAGCGCCTCGGCTCGGACGGCGGCCACATTGCCGACATCCAGCCGCTCCAGCCACTGGTGCGCGAGAGGCGCCGCATCCGCGCGCCGTCGACCGCCGAGGAGCTGCGGGATCATGACGTTCTCCGCCGCCGTCAGCTCCGGGATCAGCGAGCCGTACTGGAGCACGACGGAGACGAGCTCTCGACGCATCGCCGTCCGTGCCGCCGGACCGAGCCGATGCACATCGGTGCCGGCGACTTCTACGGTTCCGCTGTCGGGCACGAGCAGGCCGGCGAGGCAGAGCAGGAGCGTCGACTTGCCCGACCCTGACGGCCCGGTGACCGCGACGATCTCGCCGGCATCCACCTCGAGGTCGACTCCGCGCAGCGCACGGGTGCTGCCGAACGCATGGGTCAGGTCGCGGGCGCGGAGCAGCGGCTCGGTCATGGGAGCTCTCCCTCGAGATCGTCGATGCGGCGCCGGGCGGCGTCGATCCAGCGGAGGTCGGCGTCGATGTGGGCGAGGGTGTGCTCGGCAGCGAGCTGCCGTTGCAGTCCTGAGCGCCGGCTCGACTGGTCACGGGTGATGGCCCGCATGCGGTCGACTCGCACGCGTCGGGCGTCGCGCAGGACCTCGATCGCCGCATCCCGCCCACCGCTGAGGAGGGCGAGCGCGACGCGGGTCGCCACGGGGTTCGCCGCATGCTCCGGCGGCGCCTCGCTGGTCGACAGCCACGTCGTCAGCTCGGCTCGACCGGCATCGGTGATGCGGTAGCGGACACGCTCCGGTCCGTCGGCCTTCTCGACGGCGAACTCCTCGACGAACCCGCGGTCGCGCAGTCGGGAGAGTGCTGCGTACACCTGACCGAAGGCCAGTGCGCGCGCCGACGGCAACACGCTGTCATGACCGTGCTTGAGCTCGTAGCCGTGCTGCGGCCCCCTGGACAGCAGCCCCAGGACCACGTGCCCGGTCGTCATGACGCTCACTATTCACGATGTGAATAGTGAGCGCAAGTACCCACTGGTGCACGGTGCTGACGAATCAGGAGTGGGCACGCAGAGAAGCGGATGCCGCCCGCGCCCACACACGGGCGCGGGCGGCATCCGAGTACCGCTGTGGGAGAAGGAGGGTCAGTGACCGTGGCCGTGGCCCGCACCGGCGGCGGCCGGCTCCTCCTCCGTCTTCTCGCCCACGAGGGTGTCGGTGGTGAGAACCATCGACGCGATCGACTCGGCGTTGCGCAGCGCCGACCGGGTGACCTTCACCGGGTCGATGAC
This sequence comes from Dermatophilaceae bacterium, assembly GCA_051645525.1. Classification (GTDB taxonomy): domain Bacteria; phylum Actinomycetota; class Actinomycetes; order Actinomycetales; family Dermatophilaceae; genus JBOFLG01. The sequence goes on from JBOFBK010000249.1 coordinate 4,650, forward strand.
GCCGGCCTTGACCAGGTCGGAGTACTCACCGGTGGCGGCGTTCAGGCCGTACCCGGCCTCGAGCTCGACCACCTTCGCGACCGCGACGTAGCCCTGCAGACCGGCGTTCTCGGCAATCCAGCGCAGCGGCTCGGCGGCCGCCTTGCGCACGATCGACGCACCGACCGCCTCGTCACCCTCGAGCTCGAGCCCGTCGATGACCTTGACGGCCTGGAGCAGGGCCGAACCGCCACCGGCGACGATGCCTTCCTCGATGGCCGCGCGGGTCGCCGAGATGGCGTCCTCGATGCGGTGCTTCTTCTCCTTGAGCTCGACCTCGGTGTGCGCGCCGACCTTGATGACGCAGACGCCGCCGGCGAGCTTGGCGAGGCGTTCCTGCAGCTTCTCGCGGTCCCAGTCGGAGTCGGTGCGCTCGATCTCCTGCTTGATCTGGTTGACCCGGCCCTCGACCTCGGCGTGGTCGCCCGCGCCGTCGATGATCGTCGTCGTGTCCTTCGTGACCACGACGCGGCGCGACTGGCCGAGCACGTCGAGCCCGACCTGGTCGAGCTTGAGGCCGACCTCCTCGGCCACGACCTGGCCGCCGGTGAGCACCGCCATGTCCTGGAGCATCGCCTTGCGGCGGTCGCCGAAGCCCGGCGCCTTGACCGCGACGACGTTGAACGTGCCGCGCATCTTGTTGACGACGAGCGTGGAGAGCGCCTCGCCGTCGACGTCCTCGGCGATGACGACGAGCGGCTTGCCGGCCTTGACGACCTTCTCGAGCACGGGCAGCACGTCGGCGATGGCCGAGATCTTGCCCTGGGTGATGAGCACGTAGGCGTCCTCGACGACGGCCTCCATGCGCTCGGCGTCGGTGACGAAGTACGGCGAGATGTAGCCCTTGTCGAACTGCATGCCCTCGGTGAACTCGAGCTCGGTGCTCGCGGTCGAGGACTCCTCGACGGTGATCACGCCGTCCTTACCGACCTTGTCGAACGCGTCGGCGATGGTGGCGCCGATCTCCTCGTCCTGCGCCGAGAGGGCCGCCACCTGGGCGATCTCGTCCTTGGACTCGATCTCCCGGGCGGTGCGCAGCAGCTCGTCGTTCACGGCCTCGACGGCGGCGTCCATGCCGCGCTTGAGCCCGGACGGGGCAGCGCCCGCGGCGACGTTGCGCAGGCCTTCCTTGACCATCGCCTGGGCGAGCACGGTGGCGGTCGTGGTGCCGTCACCCGCGACGTCGTTGGTCTTCGTCGCGACCTCCTTGGCGAGCTGGGCGCCGAGGTTCTCGTAGGCGTCCTCGAGCTCGACCTCACGGGCGATGGTGACGCCGTCGTTGGTGATGGTGGGGGCGCCCCACTTCTTGTCGATGACGACGTTGCGGCCCTTGGGGCCGAGCGTCACCTTGACGGCGTCGGCGAGCGCGTTGACGCCGCGCTCGAGCGACTTGCGGGCGGAGTCGTTGAACTCCAGTTCCTTGGCCATGGGTGTCCTTCGGGTGGGATGACGGGCGCGCACCGCGTCAGGTCCCGCGCGCTGCGTGGGCGGGTGCGCAAAGGATCGGGTGGGA
>JBOFBK010000250.1:0-9064 GCA_051645525.1 Dermatophilaceae bacterium
GAACTCCCACGAGAGCCGCAGCCGGGACCGACCACCAGTCGGCCGTCCCCAGGGCGGAGATCACCCAGTCCTGGGGGACGTAGCGGACGATGGCCGCCTGCAGGACGACGGCGAGAAGCAGCCACTTGCCGAGAGAACCCGTGTCGCGCAGCACGTCTCGCGCGAAACGGCGCCAGTTGACATCGCGGGTGTGTTCTCGGATGACGAGGTGCCAGCGCCGTCCGTCGTCACCGTCCCACGGCTCGGGTTCGGTCGAGGATGTCGCCGAAGCGCGGCTGTCCGGCGCGGGGACGGGGGCGGTGGTCGTCATCCCGGCGGACGGTGTCGCGAGCATGGCGGCCGGGGCCGGGACGTTCGCCGGGGCCGCGCCGCGCTGGTCGGCCGGGCCGGCACGGCGGACCAGGACGTCACGGAATCCTCCCTGCCGCTCGATAGCGAGGACGAGCAGGCCCGAGCCGACGCTGAGCGCGATGGCGCCGAGCAGTCGCGCCACCGCGACGTCGGTGCCCAGCGCTGCGGCGGACAACGCAAAGATCTCGGGATCCATTGCCGGAGAGGCGATCCAGAACGCCATGATGACCGACAGCGGTACGCCTGACCGTAGGAGACGGGTCACCAGAGGGATGACGGTAAAGGAGCAGAACGGGCTGAGGGCGCCCACCGCGGCCGAAAGCACGACCCCGAGGACCCCGTGGCGCCGGAACGCTCGCGTGGCGAGCATGTCGAGGTTGAGGTGCTGGATCAGCACGCCGAGCCCGATGGCGGCGAGGAACCACGGGGCGAGCTCTAGAATCGCATCGATCGTGAACCGCACGAACCACTCGACCTCGGCGAGCATCTCGGGTCTCCTTCGAGCCGGGTTGGACGTCAGGCCGAGGTGGGGATCCACCCGGGCGCGGTCGGGCCGGCATCGACCCGCAGCCGACCCATGACCATGTCCGCCGCCGACGGGAACCGTTCGAGACAGTTCGCGTTGACGCGGTAGAGGACGCTGGTGCCGACCCGCCGACGGCAGAGGAACCCGACGTTGTGGAGCACCTTGAGATGGTGAGACGCGGTCGACTGGCGGAGGTCCAGCGCCTCGACGATGCTGCCGACGCCATGCTCCTGCCGAGTGGTGGAGAGCAGGTTGAGGATGCGGATCCGAGTGGGGTCGGAGAGGGCGTGGAACCACGATGCGAAAAGTGCCGATTCGTCCTCGGTCAGACGCCCTTCATCCATGTGACTAAATTATTCGATGAGTGGACGGCGATCAAGAGCCGGCTCGTGAGGCCGGTGCGGCGTCACCGGCCTCACGAGACACCACCATCGCCGGTTCCTGCGCGGCGGTGGTCGCCCGTCCGGTGGTGAAAGTGACTGTGGCGACGGCCAACCCGGCGGCGCCGCCGACGAGCTGGGCGAGCACGAAGCCGGGCACCGACTCCGGCGCGATCCCGGCGAAGGTGTCGGTGAGGATGCGTCCGAAGGTCACCGCCGGGTTGGCGAAACTCGTCGATGCCGTGAACCAGTACGCCGCGGCGATGTAGGCACCCACCATCGGCGGAACCCAGCTGGTGCGCTCCTGGGTCACGAGACCGAGGATGACGACCACGAGCCCCGTCGTCGCCACGACCTCGGCGAGGATCAGCGCCGGTCCGTCGCGTACGGTCGTGGAGACCGTCACGGCGGGCAGGTCGAACATCAGGTTGGCCAGCACGCACCCTCCGGCCGCGCCCGCCGCCTGGGCGCCCACGTACGCGCCCGCCGCGCCGAGCGGCATCCGCTCCCGCACCATGCTGACGAGGGTGACCACCGGGTTGAAGTGCGCGCCGCTCACCGGCCCGAGAACGACGATGAGGACGCACAGGCCCAGTCCGGTCGCCGTGCTGTTCTCGAGCAGCTGCAGGCCCACGTCGTCGGGCGAGAGGGAGGCGGCCATGATGCCCGAGCCGACCACGACGCAGACGAGTGCGCCGGTCCCGACCAGTTCGGCGGTCGCCCGGCGCCAGAGCGGCACCTCGGTCATCGCCGTGCCGTCACGATGGCGGCGTGCATGCGATCCGCCACAGCGTGGGTGAAGCTGATGTCGACCTGCGTGAAGCCGGCCGCCTCGAGGAGCGTCCGGTACTCGCCCGCACTGAGCGCACCCGCGACGCAGTCGGCGTACGACCCGCGTCGCGCCCGCTCCTCGGGTGCGACACCGTCCTCGGCCACCACATCGGACACCCCAACTCGGCCACCGCGACGAAGCAGACGGGCGAGCTCGCCGACGACCGCCGCCTTGTCGTCGGCGAGGTTGACGACGCAGTTCGAGATGACGACATCGATACATTCGTCCGGGAGCGGCACGTCGTCGATCGACCCCTCAAGGAATTCCACGTTGTCGACGCCGGCACGGCGCGCGTTCTCGCGGGCGAGCTCGAGCATCTCCTCGATGGCGTCCACCCCGTACACCTTTCCGGAGGGGCCGACTCGCCGGGCCGAGAGGATGACGTCGAGCCCTCCTCCCGAGCCGAGGTCGAGAACCGTCTCGCCGGCCCGGAGGTCGGCGACCGCCGTAGGGTTGCCGCAGCCGAGGCTGGCCAGCAGGGCTGCGTCGGGAACGCTGTCGGGGCCGAGGTCGGCGTACCGGGCCGCGCCCGCGACGACCGGATCGCCCGGCCCACAGCAACTGCCCTCGAGTGCGCTCACCGCGGCCGAGCGGTACTTCTCCTCGACGTCGCTTCTGAGAACTGGTCGGCTCATGGCTCCTCCGGTCAGACCCGCGCCGGAATGCGGTGGACGGGCACCGGATAGCCGGGTGTGAAGGAGGACGGCTGCTTGTCCGCAGTGGAGGACGCGCCGACCGCGCGGTCGGCCAGGTGGACCGCTTCCGCGACGATGGCGTCCATGGCGGCCGGCTCGCAGGAGACCCTGGCGTTGACCGTCACCTGAGCGTGTTGGACGGCGGACTCGAGACCCTCGTCGAGCACCGGCTCACCGCCTACGAGGCTGAGTTTGACGTCCCCGCCCGGAGACGTCGCTCGGATTTTGACATGGCCCACCAGATGGCCCCGCGCTCGGCACTCGGCATCCACGGCTTCCATCGCCGTGCGGCACCACCGGGTGATGTCGACCGAGCGGCCCGAGACGTCGTAGACCACGTTGAGCCATGCCAGCTCGGCCTCGGCTCGCGCGTAACGGTCGTAGTCGATGTCGACGTCCCACTCCACGCCAGGGATGACGTCCCACGCGTCCACCAGGGTGTCGAGCCCGCGGCCGGTGGCCGCCGAGTATCCGAGGACCGTGGCCCGGGGGTAGCGGGACGCGACCAGTCCGGTGACCATGTCGAGCTCCGGCGCCGGGAGGAGATCGGCTTTGTTCAGCGCCACGATGTCGGCCTCGGCGATCTGGTGATCGAAGAGATAGGCCACATCGGAGTCCTCGCCGCGATCCCACACTCGGGCGAACGCCCGGTAGCGCAACGGGTCGACCACGGCCGTCAGCGGCGCCACGTCGAGGTGCTCGCCATAGATCTCGTCGAGCGGCCTGATGACCGTCGCCTGAAGGTCGGTGCACGAGCCCACCGCCTCGATGAGCACGGTGTCTGCCGTTCCTGCGTCGAGGAGCCGGTCCACAAGCGCGGCAAGATCCTCGAAGCGGCAGCAGAAGCATCCGCCGGTGACCTCGTCGACCTGCGGAACCGCCCGGCGGGCCGTCATGGTGTCGACGAGGTCGACTCCCTGGTCGTTGGTGATGACCGCCACGCGGGCGCCACGGTCGGTGAGGAGGCCCGCGGTCGCCACCATGGTCGTGGTCTTCCCCGCCCCCAGGAAACCGGACAGGGGGATGATTCTCGGTGTCATGTCGTACCTCCACAGCAGTCGTCCCCGCCGACGAGCGCCAACGGGATGGTCGATGGTCGAGGGCTCGCAGCGCCGAAGGACTCCCGACGCCGGTCGCCGAACGCCGCGAGCAAGCTGGCCGCCGTCGGTCGCAGCGCCTCGTCGCGCAGCCACATCGCGGTGTTGAGAACGCGCGCATCGCAGCCGCGCAGCGCCTTCGCCTCGTGGGCGCCCGCGCCGAACTCGAGCGTCCGCACCCCTTCGGCGTATGCGTCCCGCATGGGCATGTCGAAACAGAAGGGGAAATACAGACCGGACCGGGTGCCGACGACGCCGTAGTCGAACCCGGCCCACTTGACGAAGAGACGCCGCTGCCGTCGGATCGCCACGCACGCGACGACCACGTGCCCGTCCAGCTCGCCCAGGTAGCCCCAGAGGTCGGCGTTCGCTGCGAGGAGCGCGCGAAGCACGGCGACGACCTGGTTCGGCTCCTGGCTGGCGCCGTTCTTCTCGCGGTTGAGGCAGACGAGCTCCGCGACCCGCTCCACATAGGGCTCGATCTCCGGACCACGCACGTGGCGGGCAGTGAGGCCCGAGCGCGCGAGCTGGACCTGGTCGTGGCGCAGCCGCTGGCGCCGCTTCTTCGGCAGGGTCGCGACGTGCTCCTCGTACGACTCGGCATCGAGGCGGAGATGGTCTTCGAGGCCCCAGTAGGTCGTCAAGCCGCCGGCTCCTCTGAAGCCGGCGAGAAGCTCGCCGTTCCCGGCCCGCTCGGGCACCCACGGGGCGACGACGCTCGCCGCCCCGGCCTCCGTCGCGGCCTCGAGGAGGCGGTCGGTCAGGGCCTCGACCATGCCGGGCACCCAGAAGTTGTAGGCGGGCTCGCTGCGGTAGCCGAGCGGGCTGCCGACCACCAGGCACGGGAAGAGTGCCCGCTCCCCCCACGACGCGACCTCGTCGGAGGCCACCCGGTCCGGGTTCACCCCGCAGCACACCTCGGCGCCGTCCGGTGCCTCCCAGCCGAGGTAGGTCCGCGGGTCCCAGTCGACACCGGTGCTCTCCTCGAAGAGGTAGGCCGGGAGCCACGCGTGTTCTCCCCGCGATCTGGAGGCGAGCGCATGCATCGGCTGTGCCGACGTGGCGAGTGCGGTCGTCGTGCCGGCCAGCCACGAGGTCGAGAGATACGGCCACACATCGGGCATGTCGGCGGTATCGGTGTCCCATCCGGTGGAGGCGAGCTCGGTGGTCGTGCTCAGCTCGACGCGGGCAGTCCTGGTCATGGCACGCTCCTCAACACTTGATGCAGCATCGGACGGCCCCGGCGTCCTCGGCCTGGTCTCGGCGGTCTCGCCACAGTTGTTCCACACGCGGGTCGTCGTGGGTCCAGTCGACCCAGAATCCCTTGTCGTCGAGGGCCACGTCCTGCAGCCATGGTGACCCGAGCAGCGGTGAGCCCTTGAAGAGCAGAAGCCGGGTCTGCAGCACGGTGGGGTGCGCCATGGCCGCCAGGCCGGTCTCGACGAGGAAGTCCTCGAAGGTCAGCAGCTCCTCGTACTCGACCCACGGAGTGAACGGGATGAAGGTGGGGTTGAGCGCGAAGCCGAGGCGCGCGGACTCGGCGACCGCACGGCGCATGTCGGCGGTGTCGATGCCCTTGTCGAAGATCCGCAGGATGCGGTCGGAAGGGAACTCCAGCGCCGAGGTGACGGTGACCAGGCCGAGGACAACGAGCCGCTCCAGCTCGCGGGTGTAGTCGAGAACGTGGTCCACGCGAGTCGTGAACTCGAACGTCGCTGCGGGTCCGAGCTCGTCACGGACCCGTCGCATCACGGCCTCGCCCACCGTCCGCGAGTTGAAGAACTCGGCGTCGATGAAGACGAAGTGCCGCACCCCCTCCTCGGCCAGCGCCAGCGCATCGGCCACGACGGTCTCGACCTCGTAGGCGGTGCTCGCCCCGTCGTAGGCGCCGTAGACCGAGCAGTAGGTGCATCGGTGGTGGCAGCCGCGGGATGCCTCGATGTTCCCGACCAGGCCCCGTGGGCCGTGGTGCGCCGGGTAGTGCACGAGATCGGGGAAGAGGTCGCGGGCGGGACGACCGAAGGAGAGCCGAGCTCGAGGCCGCCGGGGCGTCATCCCGGTCAGGGTTCGCATGCCCGGGACGCCGTCGACCGATGATCGCTCTGCGACTGCGGCGAGCTCGACGGGTACCCGCTCCGGCTCCTCGTAGAGCACGCCGTCGGCCAGGCCGAGGAAGACCGGCGCGTTCATCTGGGCGTACTGACCGAAGGTCACGATGCGGGCACCGGGATACCTGGAGCGGAGCACCGGGACGAGGTCGACGGCGCGTTGCAGCGCCTCGAACTGTTGCACCGACAGCAGCACCAGGTTCGGCGTCACCGCCGGAGCGGCGTCGGGCCGCTGATCGTGGTCCCACCCGTGCACTTCGGTCCCGGCGTCCCGCAGGGCGCCCGCGGCACTGCAAGCCGCGAGTGGCTGCAGACCCGCTTCGAACGGCGACACGACGACACACGACCCCATTTGCACTCCCGGCTCCGCTCGACCTTGGTTTGTCCCTGTCGACGCCCCAGCTATCCCGGCATCCACCCTTCACCTATCTATCGAGATGTGGCAATACGTAAATACGTCAACTAAATGGAAAGTTTGGGTCATTGATTGGACAGGAGTCGATGGTCGGTGAGCCGGTCGGCAGGGCAGGGGTGGCGCGGTCCATCGGCATGACGTACTGTGGCGCATCGGAACGGAACCGTTCCGTTTCATCGATCAGATTGGGGTGACGAACGAACCCGTGAATGCACCTGCTGCTCGGGTGACTCCGTCCGGATCGTTGAGCGCCAGACCGAGGGTCGAAGGGGATCGCGAACGCGAGATCCTCGCCGCCACCCTCGGCGTGCTCGCCGAGGTCGGCTACGACCGGATGACGATGGATGCCGTGGCGCTCGCGGCGCGAGCGTCGAAGGCCACGCTCTACCGCCGCTGGCAGTCCAAGGCCACTCTCGTCATCGACGCCCTGCTCTGCCACGGCGATCTCGAGACCCTGCCCGACACCGGCTCGCTGCGCGGTGACCTGGTGGCGATGTACTGCCACGAGGGCGGGCTGGCCGCTAACGAGGCCCTCGCGGTGTTCACCAGTGTGATCACCGCGATCGGCCGGGACGAGGAGTTCGCCGAGGCGTTCCGCCGCGAGTTCCTCGGCCCCAAGAACGCGACGACACGGTCGTTGCTCGAGCGGGCCCGCGCCCGCGGCGAGGTCGCCGACGACGCCGACCTCGACCTCCTGACGACCGTCGTCCCGGCGGTCGCCATCTTCCAGTCCATCACCGACGGCACCCACCCCGGGCCCGACGTCGTGTCGCGGGTCATCGACCGTCTCCTCATCCCCGCCGCCACCTGCAGTGGCGGGTGCCATCGCCCCACCGCACAGAAAGCGCGCTCATGAGCGAAGTCCGCGACGTCACCGAACCCGCGTCGTCCCCCTCGTCATCCTCGTCGTCGGCCCGGCTCGGCTGGGCCCTCGTCGTCATCTCCATGGCGCAGCTGATGGTGGTGCTCGACGGCACCATCACGAACATCGCGCTCCCCTACATCCAGAGTGACCTCGAGATCTCCGACGCCAACCTCACCTGGATCGTCACCGGCTACGCGCTCGCCTTCGGCAGCCTGCTGCTGCTCGGTGGGCGGCTCGGCGACCTCTACGGCCGCCGCCGGGTCTTCATGGTGGGGCTGGTCGTCTTCGCCGTCGCCTCCGGCCTCGGCGGTCTCGCCACCAGCGAAGGGCTTCTGCTCGCGTCCCGCGGCCTGCAGGGCCTCGGCGCCGCGCTGGCCTCGCCGGCGGCGCTCGCGCTGATCACCACGACCTTCCCGGCCGGCCCGGCCCGCAACCGTGCCTTCGCCGTCTACGCGGCCATGTCCGGTGCCGGTGCGGCGGTCGGCCTGCTGCTCGGTGGCTGGCTCACCGGGCTCGACGGTGTCGCCGGGGTCGACGTCGACGGCTGGCGGCTGACCTTCCTCATCAACGTCCCGATCGGTCTGATCGCGGCGCTGCTCGCCCCGCGGTTCCTGCGCGAGTCCGAGTCGGGCACCGGCGAACTCGACGTGCCGGGTGCCGTCGCCGGCACGGTCGGTCTGCTCGGGATCGTCTACGGCCTCAGCCGGGCCGGCGAGGACGGCTGGACCGACACCTGGACCCTCACCACCCTGATCGGCGGGCTCGCGGTGCTGGCCCTGTTCTTCGTCATCGAGCGCCGCGCGGCGCACCCGCTGCTGCCGTTCCGGGTGTTCACCCACCGCACCCGCGCGGCGAGCTTCGCGGCGATGTTCCTCGCTCCCGCAGCGATGTTCGCGATGTTCTTCTACCTCAGCCAGTACGTGCAGCGGGTGCTCGGCTACAGCCCGATCGAGGCGGGTCTGGCGTTCCTGCCGTTCTGTGTCGGCATCGTCGTCGCGGCCGGCCTGGCGTCGAACCTGGTCAACCGGGTCGACCCGCGGTACATCAGCGGCGTCGGCACCCTGCTCGCCGCCGCCGGCCTGTTCGGCTTCTCGCGCATCCCGTACGACACCACGTTCCCGGTGACGCCGCTGGAGGCGAGCTACACCACCGACCTGCTGCCCTTCATCCTGCTGATGTCGTTCGGGATGGGGGCGACCTTCGTGCCGCTGACCCTCACCGCGGTGCACCACCTGCGGGCGAGCGACTCGGGCATCGGCTCCGGAGTGCTGAACACCATGCAGCAGGTTGGTGGCGCCACCGGGCTCGCCCTGCTCGCGACGCTCGCGACCCAGGTCTTCACCGATCGTGGCGCCGAGCTCGCCGCGGCAGCCGAAACCGCTGCGGCACAAGGGGGTGCGCAACCGACGCCGGAGCAGATCGAGGCGTTGCAGGTGGCCGTCCAGGGCCAGGTGTTCGCCGAGGGGTCCACGCAGGCGTTCCTGCTCGGTGCGGGGCTCATGCTCGGCGCGTCGCTCGTGGTCTGGCTGTTCCTCGGTGTCAAGCACACCGAGCTGGCCACCGACAACGCCGAGGGGACAGCGCCGGTGCACGTCGGCTGAGGTGCGGATGACGCCGCCCGGGTGAACGATCCGGGCGGCGTTGCCGCGCGCCCGGCCACCGGCCCACCTCGACGCACCGGTCCTAACGGTGGCGTCCCAGGCCCGTTCACGTAGAGGCCACCGGTCCATTTCGACGCCATGGCGGCCATCGGCGTCGGTGGCGTCCACATCTAGGGAATCGCTGATTTTCTGGC
>JBOFBK010000251.1:0-5347 GCA_051645525.1 Dermatophilaceae bacterium
CGCCCATGAGCCAACCCCGTACGCTCCGCAACTTCGTCGGTGGTCAGCACGTCGATACGCGCGCCGACTCCCGCAGTGACGTCGTCAACCCGGCCACCGGTCAGGTGGTGGCGTCCGCGCCGGTGAGCGGTGCGGACGACGTCGATGCCGCCTACGCGGCGGCCGAGCGGGCCTTCGGCGACTGGGGCCGCACGACGCCGAGTGAGCGCCAGCAGGCCCTGCTGAAGATCGCGGATGCCGTGGAGGCGCGAGCCGACGAGCTGGTCCGGCTCGAGTCGGAGAACACCGGGAAGATCGAGGCGCTCACGACGAGCGAGGAGATCCCCCCGATGGTCGACCAGCTGCGGTTCTTCGCGGGCGCCGCGCGAGTCCTCGAGGGCAAGGCGGCCGGCGAGTACCTGAAGGGCCACACGTCGTGGATCCGGCGTGAGCCGATCGGTGTCGTCGGACAGGTCACCCCGTGGAACTACCCGCTCCTGATGGCGGTGTGGAAGATCGCACCGGCGCTCGCCGCCGGCAACACGGTCGTGCTCAAGCCCAGCGACACCACGCCCGAGACCACGCTGCTGCTCGCCGAGATCGCCGCCGAGCACCTGCCGCCGGGCACGCTCAACGTGGTCACCGGCGACCGGGAGACCGGCCGGCTGCTCGTCGAGCACCCGACGGCCGCCATGGTCGCGATCACCGGCTCGGTGCGCGCCGGTGCCGAGGTGGCTGCCAGCGCCGCCGCACAGGTCAAGCGGGTGCACCTCGAGCTCGGCGGCAAGGCACCGGTCGTCGTGTTCGACGACGCCGACATCGAGGCGGCGGTCGAGGGCATCGCGGTCGCCGGCTACTTCAACGCCGGGCAGGACTGCACCGCCGCCACCCGGGTCCTGGCCGCGCCCGGCATCCACGACGACTTCGTCGCCGCCCTCGCCGAGTACGCGAGCAGCTCGGCACCGGTCGGCCGCCCCGACGACGCGGACGCTCTCTTCGGCCCGGTCAACAACGCGGCCCAGCTCGAGCGGGTGTCCGGGTTCATCGACCGGCTGCCCTCGCACGCCAGTGTCGCTGCCGGCGGCAACCGGGTGAGCTCGCTCGGCGACGGCTTCTTCCTCGAGCCGACCGTGCTCTCCGGCCTGCGCCAGGATGACGAGGCGGTCCAGAACGAGATCTTCGGACCGGTCATCACCGTGCAGCGCTTCACCGACGAGGACGAGGCGCTGCGCTGGGCAAACGGCGTCGACTACGGGCTGGCCTCCTCGGTCTGGACCAAGGACTTCGGCCGGGCGATGCGGATGAGCCGGGCGCTGGACTTCGGGTGCGTCTGGATCAACACGCACATCCCGCTCGTCGCCGAGATGCCGCACGGCGGCTACAAGAAGTCCGGCTACGGAAAGGACCTGTCGATGTACGGGTTCGAGGACTACACCCGCGTCAAGCACGTGATGGCCAACATCGAGTCCTGATCGTGCCATTGTCCGCCTGGCTCCGAGACGGCATCCGCTCGTAGCATGCGGCCACGCACCATCGAGCATCAGCCCCGGAACGCACCACCCCAAGGAGACACCGATGACCGACTCCACCACCCCCGACCTGAGTTCGGCCGCCGCCAGGGCCGCGCTGGTGCGTGGGCTCACGACCCGTCGTTCGGTCATGGCCGGTGCCTTCGGGCTCGGCGCGCTGACCCTGGCCGGCTGCGGCAGCGAGGGCACCGCGAGCCGGGCGAGCGGCAGCGCCACCCCCACCGCCAAGGCTGCCCAGGACATGAGCGACACCGAGAAGGTCGTCAACTGGTCGAACTGGACGCAGTACATCGACGTCTCCGAGGACGAGAAGACCCGGCCCTCCCTCGACGCCTTCACCAAGGAGACGGGGATCAAGGTCAACTACACCGAGGACTACAACGACAACGACGAGTTCTACGCCAAGGTCCGCCCGCTGCTCGACGGTGAACAGGACACCGGCCGTGACGTGTGGTGCAGCACCGACTGGATGGTGGCGCGTCTGATCCGGCAGGGGTACGTGCAGCCGCTCGACTACGCCAACGTCCCCAACGGCCAGGCGAACCTCGTGGAGTCGCTGAAGAACGTCGAGTTCGACCCGGGTCGCAAGTTCTCCCTGCCGTGGCAGAGCGGCTTCGCCGGGATCGCCACCAACCTCGACGCCACCGGCGGCAAGAAGATCGAGACGATGACGCAGCTGCTCACCGACCCGGCGCTCAAGGGCAAGGTCACGCTGCTCACCGAGATGCGCGACACCATCGGGCTGGTGCTCCTGGAGATGGACAAGGACCCCTCGGACTTCACCGACGCCGACTTCGACGCGGCGATCGCGATGGTCCAGGAGGCCAAGGACGCCGGCCAGCTGAAGGGCTTCACCGGCAACGACTACACCGACGGCCTCACCAAGGGCGACATCGCCGCCTGTGTCGCGTGGACCGGGGATGTCGTGCAGCTGCAGCTCGAGAACGACAAGATCGAGTACACGCTGCCCGAGAAGGGCTTCACCCTCTGGTCCGACAACTTCGTCATCCCGGCGCTGGCCAAGCACAAGAAGAACGCCGAGAAGCTCATCGACTACTACTACCGTCCGGCCGTGATGGCCCAGGTCGCGGCGTACGTCAACTACATCCCGCCGGTTGCCGGGATCGCGCCCGAGCTCACCAAGATCGACCCGGCGCTGGCGAAGAACCCGTTCATCGCCCCCAGCGACGACGTGCTCTCCAAGGCGCGGGTCTTCCGCGGTCTCAGCGCCGAGGAGGAGACCAAGTACTCCCGCGCCTTCTCCGACCTCAGCGCCAGCTGATGGCCGAGCGTGGGGCCAGCGGCGACCTCCGGCTCGCCGGGCTCGCGAAGACGTTCGGCAACTTCACCGCCGTGCACCCTCTCGACCTCACCATTCCCCAGGGGTCGTTCTTCGCCCTGCTCGGCCCGTCCGGATGTGGCAAGACCACCACGTTGCGCATGGTGGCCGGGCTCGAGCCGCCCACCGCCGGGAGCATTCTCATCGGTGACCGTGACATCACCCGGACCCGTGCGCACCAGCGCGAGGTCAACACGGTGTTCCAGTCCTACGCGCTGTTCCCGCACATGAGCGTGCTCGACAACGTCGCGTTCGGCCTGCGTCGCCGCGGCGACCGGGACGCCAAGGCCAAGGCCGAGGCGGCACTCGACCTGGTGCAGCTCGCACCGGTCGCCGCGAAGCGCCCGCACCAGCTCTCCGGTGGGATGCAGCAGCGGGTCGCCCTGGCACGGGCCGTCGTCAACCGCCCCGACGTGCTGCTGCTCGACGAGCCGCTCGGTGCGCTCGACCTCAAGCTGCGGCGGCAGATGCAGATCGAGCTCAAGCGCATCCAGTCCGAGGTGGGCCTGACCTTCATCCACGTCACGCACGACCAGGAGGAGGCCATGACGATGGCCGACACCGTGGCGGTGATGAACCACGGCCGGATCGAGCAGATGGGCGCGCCGGAGGTGCTCTACGACTTGCCCCGGTCGCCCTTCGTCGCCAACTTCGTCGGCCAGTCGAACATGGGTCTGGGCACCGTGGTCGACCGGGCCGGTGAGGACCTGGTGGCCGAGGTCGGCGGCACCCGGGTGCGGGTGCCGCTCGCGCGCAGCACCCGCACCGACGGGCAGATCTTCTTCGGCATCCGCCCCGAGAAGGTGCGCATCCACGACACCCAGCCGAGCGGGGCCGGCAACGACCTCAAGGCCACCGTGGTCGACGTGTCGTTCACCGGCGTCGCCACCCAGTACCTGGTCACCACCGAGAGCGGGGCCACCTGGGCGGTCTACGAGCAGAACCTCGACGTGCAGCCCGAGAGCACCCGCCCCGGCGACGTCGTCTGGCTGGCCTGGGACCCGGCACACGCGTTCGCCGTCGACCCCGACGAGGCGGCCGCCAAGGAGGCCGCGGAGGTGGCCGGATGACGACCACGGCGCCGGCCGTGGGCGGGGCGCCCGCCGCGGCGCCGCCGCGGCGCACGAACTGGGTGCCGTACGCGCTGCTCGCTCCCGGCCTGCTCTGGCTGGCCGTCTTCTTCGTGGTGCCGATGCTCACCCTCGGCTCGCAGTCGCTGCAGGAGGGCTCGGTCGAGGCGGGGTACACCTTCACCGGCAACGTCGGCATCTACGCCGACGCCCTCGGCAAGTACTGGCCGCAGCTGCTGCGGTCGGTGGGCTACGCCGCCGCAGCCACCGCCGCCGCGCTGGTGCTGGCCTATCCGCTCGCCTACTACATGGCGCAGAAGGCCGGGCGGTGGAAGAACGTCATGCTCGTGCTCGTCATCGCCCCGTTCTTCACCAGCTTCCTCATCCGCACCCTGGCCTGGCGCACCATCCTCTCCGACACCGGGCCCGTCACCGACGTCGCCCAGGCCATCGGCCTCACCGACCTGCTCCAGGTGCTGACCCTGACCACCAACGACACCCTGCTCTCGTCGAAGTTCGCGGTGATCGCCGGTCTCACCTACAACTTCCTGCCGTTCATGATCCTGCCGTTGTACACCTCGCTCGAGCGCCTCGACCCCCGGCTGGTCGAGGCGGCCGGCGACCTGTACGCGTCGCCGTGGCAGGCGTTCCGGCGCGTCACCTGGCCGATCTCCCTCCCCGGCGTCGTCGCCGGCACGCTGCTGACCTTCATCCCGGCCGCGGGCGACTTCATCAACTCCCGGCTGCTCGGCAACACCCAGACGGTGATGATCGGCCAGGTCGTCGACCGGCAGTTCCTCCAGGTGCTCGACTACTCGCTCGCCGCGGCGCTCTCCTTCATCCTGCTCGTGATGATCCTCGTGCTCGTCACGGCCTACGTGCGCCGCTCGGGCACCGAGGAGCTGGTCTGACATGGCCTGGCTGCGCCGCAACCTGCTGCTCATCGCGTCGGTGGGCGTGCTCGTGTACATGCTCATCCCCAACCTCGTGGTCGCGGTGTTCTCGTTCAACGACCCGGTCGGGCGGTTCAACTACACCTGGACCGAGTTCTCGACCGAGGCGTGGACCAACCCGTGCGGAGCCCCGGGCATCTGCGAGTCGCTGGGCCTGTCGCTGCGCATCGGGGTGGTCGCGTCGCTGGTGGCCACCGCGCTCGGCACGATGATCGCGTTCGCGCTCGGCCGGTACCGCTTCCGGGGGCGGTCGGGCACCAACCTGCTGATCTTCATGCCGATGGCCACCCCGGAGGTGGTCATGGGCTCGAGCCTGCTGACCCTGTTCCTCATGCTCGGCGTGCCGAGCGGTGGGCTGGCCATCACCATCGCGCACATCATGTTCTGCGTCTCGTTCGTCGTGGTCGCTGTCAAGGCCCGGGTGGCGACGCTCGACCCGCGGTTGGAGGAGGCCGCCGCCGACCTCGGCGCGAACCC
>JBOFBK010000252.1:0-5095 GCA_051645525.1 Dermatophilaceae bacterium
CCATGACCGAGAGCATCGCCAGCGCCAGCCGCGGGCCCACCCCCGAGACGGTCTGCACGGTCTCGAACAAGTCGCGTTCGGCGGCGGTGCCGAAGCCGAACAGGGTCATCGACTCCTCGCGAACCACCAGCGTGGTGGCGAGGGCAGCCTCCTCGCCGCGGCGGCACGCCGCCGCGGCGGCGGGGGTCGTGTGCACGAGCAGCCCGACGCCACCGACCTCGACGACGACCCGGTCGAGACCGACCTGCCCGACCGCGCCACGCACCGACGCGATCACCGCCGGGCCGCCTCGGCCAGTGCCGCGAGCCGCCCCGACGCGGCGCCCCGCCAGGCGTGGCAGACCGCGAGGGCGAGCGCGTCGGCGGCGTCGGCGGGCCGGGGCGCGGCGTCGAGGCCGAGGATGCGGGTGACCATCGCGGTCACCTGCGCCTTCTCGGCCCGTCCCGAGCCGGTGACCGCGGCCTTGACCTCGGTCGGGGTGTGGAACACCACCGGGATGCCGCGCTTGGTCGCCGTGAGCAGTGCCACCGCGGTCGCGTGGGCCGTGGTCATCACCGAGGCGACGTTGACGTCGGCGAACACCCGCTCGACGGCGACCACATCCGGCGAGTACCGCGCGAGCCAGCCGTCCAGCTCGGCCTCGAGGTACACGAGCCGCTCCCCCGGGTGGGCGTCGCCGGGGGTGCGGACCACGCCGACCGCCACCATGGCCGCTCGGCCGGGACGGCCGTCGACCACGCCGAGCCCGCACCGGGTCAGACCGGGGTCGACACCGAGCACACGCACGAGCGGGCTCCTTCCGGACCAGCGGACACGGGGCTAGAACACCTGTTCGGCATCCACGCTACACACGCGGCGGGCGTCATCCGCCCACCGACACGCGACGCCCGTGCTGCGCCGGATGACGCACCGCCCCCCGGGCGGTGTGCCCCGGTCACTCCGCGTCGAGAGCCGCGAGGACGTCGTCGGGGATGTCGCCGTTGGCGTAGACGTCCTGGACGTCGTCGGAGTCCTCCAGCGCCTCGACGACCCGGATCATCTTGCGGGCACCGTCGAGGTCGAGCGGCACCTGCAGGTTCGGTACCCAGACCGCGTCGGCCGAATCGTAGTCGACACCCGCCTCCTGGAGCGCGGTGCGCACGGCCACGACGTCGGTGGCCTCGGAGACGATCTGCCAGGTGTCGCCGTGGTCGGCCACTTCCTCGGCCCCTGCCTCCAGCACCACCTCGAGGATGTCGTCCTCGCTGCGGTCGTCGGTCTTGGGCACGACGACGACGCCCTTGCGACTGAAGACGTAGGCGACCGAACCGGGGTCGGCGAGCTGGCCGCCGTTGCGGGTGAGCGCGGTTCGCACCTCCGCCGCGGCACGGTTGCGGTTGTCGGTGAGGCACTCGATGAGCACGGCGACCCCGCCGGGCGCGTAGCCCTCGTAGGTGATGGTCTCCCAGTCGGCGCCACCGGCGGTGGCGCCCGAACCGCGTTTGACCGCGTTGTCGATGTTGCTGTTCGGCACCGAGGACTTCTTGGCCTTCTGGATGGCGTCGTACAACGTGGGGTTGCCGGCCGGGTCGGCGCCGCCCTGTCGCGCCGCCACCTCGATGTTCTTGATGAGCTTGGCGAACAGCTTGCCCCGCTTGGCGTCGATCGCCGCCTTCTTGTGCTTCGTGGTCGCCCACTTGGAGTGGCCGCTCATGCACGCTCCCTCTCGATGTCGCGTCGTCGTGGTCCGGCCGACCATCCTAGGTCCGCGACGGGTCCCGACCTCTCCCGCGTCCGGCGGCGGCGCACCCCACGCGGCTCACCGCCGGCCGGCGACGATGTCGGCGAAGTAGGCGTGGAACCGATGGTCGCCGGTCACCTCGGGATGGAAGGAGGTGGCCACCAGGCCGCCCTGCCGCGCCGCCACCACCCGCCCGGCGGCGGGGCCGTGCTCGACGCGCGCGAGGACGTGGACGTCGTCGCCCACCTGCTCCACCCATGGCGCGCGGATGAAGACCGCCCGCACCGGCTGCGGCCCCAGCTCGCGGATGTGCAGGTCCTCCTCGAAGGAGTCGACCTGGCGGCCGAAGGCGTTGCGCCGCACGGTGACGTCCATGCCGCCGACGGTCTGCTGGTCCGGTCGTGCGTCGGCGAGGCGGTCGGCGAGCATGATCATGCCGGCGCACGAGCCGTAGACCGGCATCCCACCGGCGATCCGCTCACGCAGCGGAACCTGGAGGTCGAAGGCTCGCACCAGCTTGTCCATGGTCGTGGACTCCCCGCCCGGGATGACGAGCCCGTCCACGGCTGCCACCTCAGTGGGGCGCCGCACCGCCACCGGCTCGGCACCGGCCGCGGCGAGGGCCCGGACGTGCTCGCGCACGTCGCCCTGGACCGCGAGGACGCCGATGGTGGGGTGGCCGGTCACGGCGCCCGATCGTACGTCTGCACCGGATCTTCGCCGTCGGCCGGGTGGTGGTGCTACCACCCGTAGGCGTCCCCCGCACAGGAACGCGTCCGTACACTCGGGCGGTTGATCCAGTCGTCCTTCTCGAGGACGTCGCCGTCAGTGGAGGTATGGCCGTGGCACCGGGCATGGTCCTCGCTGTCCTGGGCGCCATCCTCGCGGTCGCCGTCCGTGCCGACCCGCCGGGGGTGAACCTCCGCGCCCTGGGTGTCATCCTGTTCCTCGCCGGGGCGTTCCTCGTGTGGGCCGAGCTCTACGGCCCGGGGCGACCGAAGAGCTCCCCTCCGCCGCCGGCCGATCCGTTCCGCCGCCGGATCGACGAGACACCGATCGTGCAGCGCCGCGTCGTGCGCGGACGCCTGCGCGACCGGGACGTGGAGTAGCCGCCGACTCAGGTGAGCGGGCCGGTACCGTCCGGCTATGCCGGCCGCCGCGACCATCCGCGACCGCACCGCCTCGGACCTCCCGGAGCTGGTGCGACTCCTGGGCGACCAGCAGGCCGGGTCCGGCTATCCGATGCGCTGGCCGTTGCCGTTCCCGGTCGAGGACTTCCTGGTCCGGCCCGGCGAGCTCGGCGCCTGGGTTGCCGCGGACGACGCCGGCGCCGTCGTCGGCCACGTGTCCGTGCTCGACCCGAGACCGGGCTGGGACACGGACGCCTGGGTCGCCGCCACCGGCATGCGTGTCGACCACCTCGCCGCGGTCAGCGTCCTCGTCGTCGACCGGGCCTCGGCCGGGCGCGGCATCGGGCGGGCCCTGCTGGGTAGAGCCGTCGACCACGCCCGAGACCTCGGCCGCACCCCGGTGCTCGACGTCGCCGGGGACGCGACCCGTGCGGTCGAGCTCTACCGGCGACACGGATGGCAGGTGGTCGGCGAGGTCGTGCCGCCCTGGCTGCCGCACGGGCGGCATCCGCTGCTGCTCATGGCGTTGCCCTGACCGGCTACCGTCTGAGGATGACGCTGGACGAGCGGGCGCGCGCCCTCGACTCCGAGCACGCGGACACCGACCTCCGTGCCCGGTTCCGTCTGCCGGCCGGGGTCGTCTACCTCGACGGCAACTCGCTCGGTGCGCTG
The DNA here is from genome assembly GCA_051645525.1 of Dermatophilaceae bacterium. Classification (GTDB taxonomy): domain Bacteria; phylum Actinomycetota; class Actinomycetes; order Actinomycetales; family Dermatophilaceae; genus JBOFLG01. Next base: position 3,523 of record JBOFBK010000252.1, read on the forward strand.
CCCGCAGGCGTCCCGGAGGCGGTCGCCGACGCCGTGCATCGGCAGTGGGGGCAGCACCTCGTCGCGAGCTGGAACGAGGCCGGCTGGTGGGACGCGCCCATCCGGGTCGGGGACCGCATCGGGTCGCTGGTGGGCGCGGCGCCGGGCCAGGTGGTCTGCACCGACTCCACCACCGTCAACCTCTACAAGGTGGTGATCGCGGCCGGGCGGATGCGGCCGGGTCGTCGCACGGTGCTCATCGACCCGGCCTCGTTCCCCACCGATCTCTACGTCACCGACGCTGCGGCACGCGACGCCGGGCTGGTCGTGGAGCGCGTGTCGCCCTCGGATGCCGCCGCGCGCGCCGCCGAGGTGGGCGAGGACCTCGTGCTGGCGTCCTACAGCTCGGTCGACTACCGCACCGGTGAGCTGTGGGACCTCGCCGCCGTCACCAGGGCGGCCCACGGCGCGGGCGGGCTGGTCTGCTGGGACCTGTGCCACTCCGCGGGGGTGCTCGACGTGCGCCTCGACGAGCACGAGGTCGATCTCGCCGTCGGCTGCGGCTACAAGTACCTGAACGGCGGGCCGGGCGCACCGGCGTTCCTCTACGTCGCGACGCGGCACCTGGAGTCGTTCGACCAGCCGCTGGCCGGGTGGAACGGGCACGCGACGCCGTTCGCGATGGCGCCCGAGTACCGCGCGGCGGCAGGGGTCGCCCGGGGACGGGTCGGAACCCCACCGGTGTTGTCGATGCTCGCCCTCGAGGCCGCGCTCGCCGCGTACGACGGTGTGCCGGTGGCGGCGCTGCGCGAGCGTTCGCTCTCGCTCACCGGGTTCTTCCTCGAGTGCGTCCGCGAGCTCGCTCCGGATCTCGACGTGGCCACCCCGCGCGACCCGCGACGCCGCGGCTCCCAGGTGAGCGTGCGTCATCCGGCCGCCTACGCGGTGGTGCAGGCGCTCATCGCGCGCGGCGTGGTGGGCGACTTCCGCGAGCCCGACATCGTCCGCCTCGGGTTCGCGCCGATGTACCTCACCCACGCCGACGTGCTGCGGGCCGCCGAGCAGCTGCGTGCCGTTCTCGACGGCGGTGAGCACGAACGCCCGCAGTACGCCACCCGCTCCGCGGTCACCTGAGAGGCCGTGTGGTAGCCGGCGGCTACCGTGAGGTCATGGCGTCGTCCGGACCGTCCCCGATGCTCATGGCGGTGGACGGGAACGGGATGCTGCACCGCGCCTACCACGCGCACGCGGACAGCGACCAGCGCGACGCCGACGGCCGCCCGGTGTGGGCGTTGCGTGCCCTGGTCGCCACGGTCGCCGGGGCCGCCGCGCGCCTCCGACCGGATGCCGTGCTGGTCGCCTTCGACTCCTCCGGGCCGTACCGCCGGACGGTCGAGCACCCGGCGTACAAGGCGGGTCGTCCCGAGAAGCCCACCGACCTGGCTGCTCAGCTCGCTGACGCCCCGGCCCTGCTGGGCGAGGCGGGGTTCGCCGTCGTCCAGCACGAGGGCTGGGAGGCCGACGACGTCCTCGCCTCGGCTGCGTCTCTGGCTCGGCACCGGGGCTGGCGCTGCACCGTGGTCACCAGTGACCG
>JBOFBK010000253.1:0-6386 GCA_051645525.1 Dermatophilaceae bacterium
CAGTGGCCGTACTCGGCGTGATCGGTGAGCGCCCGGCGGATCTCGTCGCGGGCGGTCTCGCGCCCGAACACCAGCACGAGGTACTCGTACTCCACCGCGGTCCCGAAAGGCATCGCCATATTGTGCGTCAGGAGCGGTAGCGTCTCCACCATGAGCGCTGATCCGCGTGCCGCCCTCACCGGGCTCATCGCCGCCCTCGAACGGCACCTGGAGGCCAGCAGCACCCGGCGCGGCGAGGACGACCCCGTCGTCGTCGCGGCGTACAACGACCTCGCCGACGCGTTCGAGGCCTACGACGGCGCGCTCTACGACGCGTACGGGGAGATGACCCCGCTCGACATCTACACCGGCGACGACGAGTCGGATGACGAGGACGATGACGACGAGTCGGGCGACGACGAGGGCGATGACGACGACGGGGATGACGCCGACGACGACATCGCCGAGGACGCCGGCATCTACGCGGGGCTCGACGACGACATCGAGTACGACGACGACCCCGCGCCTGAGCCGGCCCACGACCGCCGCTGACCAGCCGCGGATGCCGTTCAGCCCCAGCGGTGTGCGGGCAGGGTAGCGATCGGGAGGAGGCGGGGGCGAGGCGTCATCCGTGCGAGTCGGAGACCTCGTCGAGGGCGTGCACGATCTGCTCGGGCAGGGTCACGTCCTCGGCCTCGAGCAGCGCGGCGAGCTGGCCGGGGGTGCGGGGCCCGACGATCGGCGCGGTGACACCGGGACGGTCGCGCACCCAGGCCAGCGCGACCGCGGCCTGGGTGGCGCCCAGACCGTCGGCGGCGGTGCGCAGCGCGTCGAGCACCCCCTGGGTGTGGTCACCGACATGCCGTGAGGTGAAGCGGCCGAACTCCTCGCTGGCCAGGCGCGAGTCGCCGGGGATGCCGGTGCGGTAGCGGCCGGTCAGCGTGCCGCGACCCAACGGCGACCACGGCAGCAGGCCGACGCCCAATGCCGTTGCGGCTGAGACCAGCTCGCGCTCAGGGGTGCGGTCGACCAGGCTGTACTCCACCGAGCTGGCCACCAGCGGCACGCCAGCCGAGCGCAGCAGGGCCGCGCTGTGGGCGGTCTGCCAGGCGAGATGGTTCGACACCCCGACGTACCGCGCCCGGCCGGACTCCGCCGCCCACGCCAACGCGCTCACGGTCTCCTCGACCGGCGTGTCGGGGTCCCAGGTGTGGGCGAGCCAGATGTCGACGTGATCCGTGCGCAGCCGGCGGAGCGAGGTGTCGAGCTGGTGCATCATCGCCCGGCGGGAGCAGTCGACGACCCGCTCGCCGGAGGCCCTGCTGATGCCCGACTTGGTCAGCAGCACCATCTCGTCGCGGTCGGCCCCGGCGAGGAAGTCACCGAGCAGCTCCTCGGCGGCGCCGCCGGCGTACCCGTGCGCGGTGTCAACCAGGGTGCCGCCGGCCGCGCGGAACACGGTGAGCAGGTCGCGGGCGTCCTCGGGCGCGGTGCGGGTCCCCCACGCCATCGTGCCGAGGGCGAGCCGCGAGACGCTGAGGCCGGAGCCTCCGAGACGGCGGGTGAGCATGGCCGCGACCCTATCGCCGGTGCGCCGTCAGTTCAGGCGACCCACCTGGTCGGCGTACCAGGATGTGCCGACGTGCTCGGCGATCTCCCGTAGCGTCCAGTCCTCGCCGCGCGGCAGGTCCCACTGCTCCGGCCCCGCCGCGCGCAGCCGGAGCGCGAACGTGTGCGACAGGCGGGTCAGCCTCTCGGTGGCCTCGTCGAGGTCGACCTCGGTGAAGGGCGCCAGGTCGGCCGCGGTGGTCACCCGGCTCTCGTGCCACCGGTTCGGGCGCGGCGTCTCCGCCGCCAGGAGACTCTCGACCTGCGCCAGATGGTCGACCAGGTGGTCGCCGTAGCGACGAATCGCCTTGTGCGGTGTGTAGATGCGCATGCCGTCATCCGACAGCCGAGGCCGCCCGTCCCAGGCGAGCCATGTCCGAGCCACCTCCAGGAAGGCGGCGGTCGCCCGCTCGATGCGTACGTCCGGTGCAGCGGCTTCATCCCGGCCGAGGTCCGCGTCCATGAATCGGGACGCTAGGCGCTCGACGCCTCGGTCGACGCCGAGATGTCGCCGCGAGACGATGGCGATGTGGTGGCCGACCTGCAGACCGTGGGCAGGGCGCTCGCTGCCTCGGCTCGGGTCGCGATGCTCGGGGCGCTCTTCGACGGTCGGCCGCACACCGCGAGCGACCTGGCCAGGACCGCTGGTGTCGCCTCCGCGACCGCCAGCGAGCACCTCTTCGTGCTGCTCGACGCGGGACTGGTGGCGGTCGAGCAGAGCGGTCGGCAGCGGTGGTTCCGGCTGGCCGGTGCCCCCGTGGCCGAGCTACTGGAACAGCTGGGGCCACCCGTCCCAGCGCCCGAGCCGTCCTCGCTGACCCGCTCCCGAGAGCAGCGGCGCATGCGCGCGGCCCGCACCTGCTACGACCATCTCGCCGGCCGGCTCGGCGTCGCCCTCAGCGATCGTCTCGTGGCCCGTGGCTGGCTGGACCTCGACCGGCTCACCGTCACGCCCGCGGGAGCCGCCGAGCTCGCCGACTGGTTCGACATCGACGTCGGCGCGCTTCGAGCCCGGCGTCGGCCCCTCCTGCGGGTGTGCGTCGACTGGACCGAACGTCGCCCTCACCTTGCCGGCTCCCTGGGTGCGGAGCTCGCCGCACGAGCCGTCGACCGCGGCTGGGTCGCTCGCCGGCCCGGCTCTCGCGGGCTGGATGTCACTGCGGACGGCGAGCGCACGTTCCGGCGGCTCGGGGTCGTCATCGACCCTTCTGACGAACCCCGGGTGACCCGGATGCCGCGACGTCGTCCGCCGGCGTGAGCGAGCGGCTGGGGGCGGCGGCATCCGGCACGCAGCTAGGCTGCGGACCATGCGCCTGGGCCTTGTGTGTGGCTACGCCGGAATGGGTCTCGGTGACGACACCCTCCACCTCGTGCGAGAGGCCGAGCGTCTCGGCTACGCGTCGGCGTGGGTGGCCGAGGCGTACGGCTCGGACAGCCCGACGGTGCTCGCGTGGCTCGCCGCGCAGACGTCATCCATCGGTCTGGGCGCCGGGGTCATGCAGATCCCGGCCCGCACCCCGGCGATGACCGCGATGACCGCCGCCACCCTCGACACCCTCTCCGGCGGGCGCTTCCAGCTCGGTCTCGGCGTCTCCGGGCCGCAGGTGAGCGAGGGCTGGCACGGGGTGCGCTTCGGGTCGCCGCTCGCCCGCACCCGCGAGTACGTCGACGTCGTGCGGATGGCGCTGCGCCGCGAGCCGGTCGTCTATGAGGGGAAGCACCACGTGCTGCCCCTGCCGGACGGCCCGGGCAAGGCGCTGCGCCTCACCATCCGGCCACCGCGCCCAGACCTCCCGATCTACCTCGCCGCGGTCGGGCCGCGCAACCTGCGGCTCGCCGGCGAGGTCGCCGACGGCTGGCTCGCGGTGTTCCTCTCGCCCGAGCACAGCGCCGACCAGTTCGCCGCGGTCCGGGAGGGCCGGGTCGCGGCCGGCAAGGGCACGGATGACGACCCGCTCGCCGGGTTCGACTCGGTCGCCACCGTGCCCGTCGTGGTCACCGACGACCTCGAGGCCGGGAGGGCCGCAGTCGCCGACTACACCGCCCTCTACATCGGCGGCATGGGCAGCCGCGAGCAGAACTTCTACAACGCCCAGGCCCGCCGGATGGGCTTCGACACCGAGGCCGACCGCATCCAGGACCTGTACCTGGCGGGGCGGCCGCGCGACGCTGCGGCCGCCGTGCCACTCGAGCTGGCCGACACCACCGCCCTGATCGGGCCGCCCGAGCGCATCGCCGCCCGGCTCGGCCGGTACGCCACCGCGGGCGTGACCACCCTCGCGGTGGCGCCCTACGCGGCCACCGCGGCAGAGCGTGCCGCCGTGCTGCGGGTCGTCGCCGAGGCCCTGCCCGCCACCGCCTAGGCTCTCGGCTCGTGCCCGTCGAGCTCACCTACGTCCAGGCCGTCGTCCTCGGGGTCGTCGAGGGGCTCACCGAGTTCCTCCCGGTCTCCTCGACCGGACACCTGACCATCGCCTCGAAGCTGCTCGGCCTGCCCGTCGACGCACCCGCGGTGACGGCGTACACGGCGATCATCCAGATCGGGGCGATCGTCGCGACGTTCATCTACTTCGCCCGCAAGATCACTCGGCTGTTCCTCGCCTGGGTGCACGGCCTGCGCGCGGAGGAGGCGCGGGCGTCATCCGACTACCGGCTGGCCTGGGCGGTCATCGTCGGCTCCCTGCCGGTGGGTGTCGTCGGGTTCGTCGGCCGCGACGTCATCGCCGGGCCGTTGCGCAGCCTGTGGGTCGTGGCGGCGGCCCTGGTGCTGTGGAGCGCGGTCATCTGGTGGGCGGAATGGCGGCACGACCGGCTCGAGGCGGCCGGGATGCAGCGGGGCGAGCAGTCGGTCACCCTGATGGACGGCGTCGTCATCGGGGTGGTCCAGTGCTTCTCGCTGGTGCCCGGCGTGTCCCGGTCGGGGGCCACCATCTCGGCCGGCCTGGCCCGCGGCCTGGACCGGGTCACCTCTACCGAGCTGGCGTTTTTCATGGCCATCCCGGCCCTCACCGCGGCCGGGGTGTTCCAGCTGGCCGAGGCGTACGACGACGTCGTCGCGCTCGGGGTGGGTCAGGTGCTGGTCGGCATCCTCGTCGCGTTCGTCACGGCGTACGCGTCGATCGCCTGGCTGCTGCGGTTCGTGGCCACGAACTCGCTGCGGCCCTTCGTCTGGTATCGGCTGGCGCTCGGCGCGGTGCTCACCGCCGCGCTCGCCACCGGCTGGCTCGCCGCCACCTGAGCGTCGCTACAGCCACCCGGACCGCTTGAACGCGCGGTAGATGGCCACGCACGCCGTCGCCATCGCGGCGAGCACGACGAAGTAGCCGTAGCGCCACCTCAGCTCGGGCATGTTGTCGAAGTTCATCCCGTAGACGCCGGCGACCATGGTGGGGACCGCGGCGATCGCGACCCACGCCGAGATCTTGCGCATGTCGTTGTTCTGCCGCACGCTCAGCTGCGCGAGGTGCGCGCCGAGCACGTCGGTGAGCAGCCGGTCGTAGCCCTCGATGTGGTCGATGACGCCGTGCAGGTGGTCGGAGACGTCACGCACGAGCAGCCGCAGCTCGCCGTCGGGTACGGGGCTGCGCTCCGAGGTGTGCAGCTGCTGCAGCGGCGTGAGCAACGGCTGTGCGGCACGGCGGAACTCGAGCACCTCGCGCTTGAGCCGGTAGATCGCACCGGTGTCGACCGGGTCGTCGGAGAACACCCCGGCCTCGATCGTCTCCAGGTCGGCGGCGATCTCGCGGTCGATCGCCCGGTACACGTCGACCACCTCGTCGACCACCGCGTGCAGCACCGCGGCGGGCCCGTGCGCGAGCGACTCCGGGTCGGCCTCGAGCCGCTGCCGCAGCCCGTGCAGCCCGCCGACCTCACCTCGCCGCACCGTGACGAGGTAGTTCGCCCCGAGGAACAGCATCAGCTCGCCGGTCTCGATGTCGGAGGTCTCCTCGACGTAGCGCAGCGGCTTCAGCACCACGAAGACCATGTCGTCGTAGACCTCGACCTTCGGGCGCTGGCGGCCGTTCACGGCATCCTCGACCGCGAGCGGATGCAGCCCGAGCTCCTCGTCGACCTCGCCGAACTCGGCGAGCGTCGGGTCCTTCAGCCCGACCCAGAGGAAGGAGCCGGAGTCGCCGCTCGCCCGCAGCATCGCCAGCTCGTCGCTGAGGTCGCCGCACGGGCGGCGCTTCCCGTCGGTGTAGACGGCGAGGTCGACGATCACGCTGGACATTCTGCGGCAGGGACCGCGCCCCGGGGCACATAGAGTGTCGCCTCGTGGCCATCGTCCTGCTCGCCCGCCACGGCCACTCCACCGCGAACGCCGAGGGGGTGCTCGCCGGCTGGTCCGACGGGGTCGGGCTCACCGACTCCGGTCGGGAGCAGGCCGAACGGCTTCGAGCTCGCCTGGATGGGACGACCGTGCGCCGGGTGGCCTCGAGCCCGCTGCACCGGTGCCTCGAGACCGCGACCCTGGCGACGCCGGACGCGGAGGTCATGCTCGACGACGGCCTGGGGGAGTGCCGGTACGGCGCCTGGACCGGCCGGCGGCTCGCCGACGTCGCCAAGGACCCGCTGTGGCGGGTGGTGCAGGACGATCCGGCGCAGGCGCGGTTCCCGGATGACGACCGCTTCCCTGGCGAGTCCATGACCGAGATGGCCGCCCGGGTGATCGGGGCGGTGCGGACGCACGACAGCGCGGTCGAGGCCGAGCACGGACCGGCGGCGGTGTGGGTGGCGTTCAGCCACGGCGACCCGATCAAGGCGGTCGTGGCCGAGGCGGTGGGCGCCGGGCTGGCCGG
>JBOFBK010000254.1:0-5300 GCA_051645525.1 Dermatophilaceae bacterium
ACGAGCACCGCGACGACCGCGAGCGTCACCACGAGGACCGAGAGCCGCAACGCCCGCCCCGCCGCCACGAGGAGCACCCCGAGAACGGCTGTGCCCGTGAGCACCACGGCGGCCGGCCAGCCGTCCCAGGCGGTCGCGAGCGCGACGGCACCGAGGGCCAGGACCAGCGTCGACCAGACCGTCTCGATCCACCCCCGGCGGGATAGCGCGGAGGGCGCGCCCGACTCCACCGCGGGTGGCCGGCTCGCGGATCCGGTGCCCGGCACGCGCACCGAGGGTGGGGCGGTCGTCATCCGTGGGTCACCGCCCAGGCCGACGCGAGCTGCGGTGCGGTGGCGGCCCGCACGGCGTCGACCGTGCCGACCGCGCCGAAGCGCGACTCCGGCGCCGGGTCGACCTGCGCCACCACGGGCAGGCTCGACGTGGCGAGCAGGCCGGCCGCCTCGGCGGGCTCGACGCCGGTGCCGGTGACGAGCACGGCGATGTCCAGGTCGCGGGTGCTGCCGGCCGCGACGTGCACGGTGTCGACGAGGGCGACCTCGGCGAGCGCGTGGGTGATGCGGGGGTCGGGTGCGGCGGAGACGGTGGCCGGGCGCGCCTCGACGTCGACGTCGACCACGCCGCTCACCGCCTGCAGCCGCACGTGCCGCCCCTCCCCCAGCGCCCGCTCGACGAGCCCCGCGGCGAAGTCGACCGCCTCCTCGAAGGAGTCCTCGGCGACCTCGCGCGCACCGTAGGAGCCCGACCGGTCGTCGAGGATGACGAGCACGTGCGGCACGGCAGGGTCGGCGTCGTCGCGCACCATGAGCACGCCGGTGCGGGCGCTGCTCGCCCAGTGCAGCCGGCGCAGGTCGTCGCCGGGCACGTACTCGTGCAGGCCGACGAGGTCGGTGCCGCCGTGCTCGACCCGCTCGTCCTGGCCGGTGGCGGCCCGCCGGCTACCGCGCGGGAGCGCGTCGATGTGGGCCGGGCGGGGCAGCACCCGCAGCTGGCGCGTCATCCCGACGTCGGAGGCGACGGCGGCCAGGCCGAGGGTGGCGGTGCTGCGGATGACGAGCGGCCCGACGAGAACGAGACCGCGCCGCGGGGTCTCGATGTCGTAGGTGACGCGCACGTGGCCACCACGAAGACCGACGGCGAGCTCGACCGGCCGCGGGTCGCCGTCGACGAGGTCGACGGCGGTGCGCCGCAGCGGGATCCGGCTCGGAGCGAGGTCGGCCTCGACGGTGCAGCGCGCCGGCGAGCCGCGGCGCACGACGAGCGGCTCGACCCGCCGGGTGGCGACGGTACGGCGGTCGCCACGCACCGCGCCCGCCTCGACGAGGACCAGCAGCAGCAGCGCCGCGCCCACCCCGGCGACGGTCCACCACCGCGCCGCCACACCGACCGCGAGCAGCGCGAGCGCCAGGAGCAGGACGCCCCCGCCACGCACCGTCAGCGAGGTGGCCCGCAGGAGCCGAGCCGGTCGGGTCGGTCCGGGGAGCCGCGCCACGTCATCCGCCTCAGCCGGCCGTGGGCTGGGGAGCAGGCACCTGGTCGAGTGCGTCGGCGAGCACGTCGGCCGCGGTGTGCCCGGCGAGCGCGGCGTCGCGGGTGAGCAGCATCCGATGGGCGAGAACGGGTTCCACGAGGCGCTGCACGTCGTTCGGCACCACGTAGTGCCGGCCCTGCGCGGCCGCGTGCACCTGCAGCGCACGCACGAGGGAGCGCAGCCCGCGGGTGCTCGCGCCGAGCCGCATCCGCTCGTCGGCGCGGGTCACGGCTCCGAGCTCGCGCACGTAGCGCAGGATCGGCTCGGCCACGTGCAGGCGGCCGAGCACCGCGGACCAGTGCACGACCTCCTCGGGGCCGGTGACCGCGCCGACCTCGGCGACGTCACCCGCGGCACTTCCCGGACGCAGCACCTCGAGCTCGTGCTCGGAGTCGGGGTAGCCCAGCGCGGTGCGCAGCAGGAAGCGGTCGAGCTGCGCCTCGGGGAGGCGGTAGGTGCCCTCGAGGTCGACCGGGTTCTGGGTGGCGACCACGAGGAACGGGCGCGGCACCTCGTGCGCCGTGCCGTCGACGGTGACGGTGCGCTCCTCCATCACCTCGAGCAGCGCGGCCTGGGTCTTGGCGGCGGCCCGGTTGACCTCGTCGGCGAGCAGCACGTTGGCGAACACCGGGCCCGGCCGGAAGCGGATCGAGCCGTCGGCCGGGTGGAACACCGTGGTGCCCGTGACGTCGGAGGGCAGCAGGTCGGGGGTGAACTGCACCCGCCGCGCGGTGCCGCCGAGGGCGTGAGCCACGGCCCGGGCGAGCGTGGTCTTGCCGGTGCCCGGCACGTCCTCGAGCAGCACGTGCCCCTGGGCGAACACGGCGAGCACGCAGAGGTCGACGACGTGCCGCTTGCCGGTGACGGCCAGCTCGACGGCGTCGGCCACCCGGTCACGCAGCGCGCGGAACTCGGCGACCTCCGCCTCGGTGGCCCACAGCGGCGGCGTGACGGTGGTCATCGGTGGGCTCCTTCGACGTCGGCCGCGGCGTGGACCGAGGTGATCGTGGTCATCGGCGTGCTCCTTCGACGTCGGTCACGGCATGGACCAGCGTGGCGGCACCCTCGCTGCACCACATCCCGCGGCCTGGCCCGGACAGCGGCTCGACCGTCTGCGTCGGCACCGTGACCGCGAGCACCGTACCGTCCAGGCCGTCGGGTTGGAGGAGTATCCCGCGACGCGACCGCCGCACCCGCTGCACGACGCCGTCGGAGAGGGTGCGGGTGCGGGCCTCCTCCACGTCGGCGGTGACCACCACGGCGACCCGGGCGCGGGCGGCGTCGTCGAGCAGCTGGAGGAGCCGGCGCAGCTCCGGGGTGCCGTCGTGGTCGCGGTCCCAGAGGTGCGCGTCGTCGACGAGCAGGAGGCTCCACGCGTCATCCGCCACGGGCTCCGCCAGCCGGGCCTCGAGCCAGGTGCTCGCCGCCTCGAGACCTCCGAGGTGCGCGGACGACGTCGCCGCCCCGCCTGCGGATGACGCCGCCACCTCGCGCTCGGATGACGACCCGTCGCCGTTCGCGTCGGCGGGCGCCCAGGCCGCGGCGACGCCGAGGTGGGCCGGCGGACGCTCGCCCCGGACGGCGAGCGCGGCGACGCCGCGCAGGACCGAGCTGCGGCCGGAGCGGGCCCGACCGGCGACGAGCACCGGGCCGCGCAGGAGGTCGACGGTGACCGGCGAGACGTCGTCGGCCCCGACGCCGAGGGCGAGCGACGCGCCGGTGGGCACGGGCAGGGCGGCGGCCGGGACCAGGCTCGGCATCGGCGGGACGATCCCGCTGGGTCGGCCGTCGACCGCACCGCGCAGGAGCTCGGCCACCCCGTCGAGCTGCCCCGGCTCCACGGTGCCGGCGAGCCCGCCGACGGTGGCGACCTGGGCGAGCCGGCCGGCCCACACCGCGGCGCCCGCCGGCGACTCGGCGTCGAGCAGCCGGCCGGGCACGCCGAGCATGAGGTAGTCGTCCTCGGCCGGCATCCGCTGCACGAGCCGGGCGCCGAACGCCGACGCCAGCGCACTGGGCACGCCGCCGCGACCGGGTGCGGTGGCGGTGACGTGCACCCCGGTACGGCGGCCGTTCTGCAGCACCGTGGTGAGCATCTCGGCGTGCGCCCGGCGCAGCGCACCACCGCCCTCGAGGAGGTCGACGAGCGCCGGGAGGTTGTCGACGAGCACGTGCACCCGGGGCAGGACCCGGCCGGCGCGGGCGAGGGCGGCGAGGTCGCCGGCGCCGGATGCCGCGAGCGCCGCCGAGCGGTCGTCGACGGTGGCCTTGAGCACCCGGATCAGGCGCAGGACGCGGCCCACGTGCTGCTCGCCGATGACCGAGGCGACCGTCGGCAGGGCCTCCAGCACGGTGAGCCCCCCGCCGGCGAGGTCGATCCCGTAGACGTACGGCGGCACCGACCCGGGGGCGTGGGTATCGACGAGCGAGGCCGCGGCGGCGACGGTGCGCAGCACCTCGGTCTTGCCCGAGCCGGACGCGCCGTGCACGAGCACGTGGCCGACCGAGCGGTAGTCGACGCCGAGGTCGGGTTGCTGCTGGCGCTGCGGGTCGTCGACGCGGCCGAGCGGCACCCAGCCCGACGGCTGCGTCGCGGCCTCCCGGGCGACCGTCTCGGGGTCGAGCAGCAGCTCGGCGGGCAGCGCGGGGAGCCACGGCCGGCGCGGATCAGGTACGCCGGCGAGGGTGTGGGCGGCGCGGATGGTGGTGACGCAGCGGTCGAGGTCGGTGCGCGGGTCGAGCCGGTCGCTGGGGCCGGTGCGGTCGGCATCCGCCGGGCGGGCCGCGGTGAACGGCCGCACGACCGCGGGCTGCACGGTGCCGGCGAGCGGCTCGCGGGCGCCCACCCACGCGGTCTGCACGAGCTCGGCCGTGCCGTGGCCGGTGCGCCGGACCCAGGCCCGCCCGGGCGTGCGCCGCGAGATGCGGGCGGCGTCGGGGGCGTCGATGACGTCGCGGGAGTCGTCGTCGGAGGCGATCCGCAGCGCGATCCGCAGGTCGGTGTTGGCACGGATCGCCGGGGTGACGACGCCCGCCGGCCGCTGGGTGGCGAGCAGGAGGTGCATGCCGAGCGAGCGGCCGCGCTGGGCGAGGTTGACCATGCCGTCGACGAAGTCGGGCACATCGGCGGTGAGGGCGGCGAACTCGTCGATGCAGATGAGCAGGCTCGGTGGGGCGACCTCGGGGTGGTCGCGCTCGAGCGCGACGAGGTCCTTGGCGCCGTACTCGCCGAGCAGCTCCTCGCGGTGGGCGATCTCGGCGCCGAGCGAGGTCAGCGCACGCGTGACCAGCGCGGGAGTGAGGTCGGTGATGTAGCCGACGGTGTGCGGCAGGTCGGCGCACTCGCGGAACGCCGCCCCGCCCTTGTAGTCGACGAGCAGGAAGGTGATGCGGCTCGGCGGGTTGTTCGCGGCGAGGCTGACGAGCAGGCTCTGCAGCAGCTCGCTCTTGCCCGAGCCGGTGGTGCCGGCGACGAGCCCGTGCGGCCCGTCCTCGCGCAGGTCGAGCGTGACGACGCCGTCGACCCCGGCGCCGACCTGGGCACGCAGGCCGGTGCTCGACCCCCAGCGCTGCACGACCGCTGCGGCGTCGTCGAGGTCGGCGAGGTCGCCCATCACCTCGGGGAGGCGGACCAGGCCGGGCAGTGCGGAGTCGGCGGGCAGCACGGCCGCCTCGTCGACCCGCCCGGTGACGAGCCGGGCTGCGCGCCAGGCGTCCCCGAGGGCGAGCGCGTCAGTGGTGTCGAGCGGGTGGCGGCCGGTGCGGTCGC
>JBOFBK010000255.1:0-2206 GCA_051645525.1 Dermatophilaceae bacterium
GGCGGCGGCCCGGCCACCGAGACCCGGCCCAGTGCCAGCTCGGTGACCACCTCGAGCGAGTCGACCAGGTGCACGAGCAGATCGGTGAGCGTCCATCGGGCACAGGGCGTGGCTGCGCCCGCCTCGGCATCCGACACACCGGCCAGCGCGCCCCGGGTGAAGGCGAGCGCCCGCTCGACCAGCTCGACATCGGCCCGGGGACGCAGGTCCGCGGGAGACACGGTCACCCCCGGGCGAGCGGCGGGGCGTCCTGCGGCCCGAGCTCGGCGGGCAGCCCGGCCATGGCGAAGTACTCGCGGTCGAAGAACACGACCGCGTGCCGCACGAGGGCGCCGTCGAGCTCGAGGACCTGCAGCTGGAACGGGGTGAACCGCTCGCCCTCGGGCCCGCTCTCGCGCAGGTACAACCCGAACGCGGGCTGGCCGTTGCAGGTCGTGGCGACCATCGGCATGTCAGAGCTGCCGCCGGGGCACTGCACGTCGATCAGCTCGGCGATGGTGCGCGGGCCCTGGTACCAGCCGGTGAACGGCGGCATCTCCCAGACCGCGTCGTCGGTGAACAGCGCGGCGATCGCGTCGACGTCCTTGCGCCAGAACGCGTCCACGTACCGGTCGAGCATCGCGTGCTGCTCGGCGGTGAGCTCCTGAGTGGTGCTGTCGACGGTCGGCGCCACCGTCTCGATGGTCGCCCGGGCCCGCTGCAGCGCGCTGTTCACCGACGCGACGGTCGCGCCGGTGGCCTCGGCCACCTCGGCCGCGCTCCACCGCAGCACCTCGCGCAGCACCAGCACGGCACGCTGTCGCGGCGGCAGGTGCTGCAGCGCCGCCACGAAGGCCAGCCGGATGGTGTCGCGCTCGGCGACCACGTCGGCCGGGTCGGCCGTGCCGGTGAGCACGGCATCCGGCATCGGCCCGAGCCACGGCACCTCCGCGCGCTGCTCCAGGGCGTCACCACCGGATGACGCCGGCGCCCCGAGGCCGGTCGGCAGGGGGCGCCGCGCCCGGCCCTCGAGCGCGGTGAGGCAGACGTTGGTGGCGATGCGGTGCAGCCAGGTGCGCAGCGAGGAGCGGCCCTCGAACGCGCCGTAGGCGCGCCAGGCCCGCAGGTAGGTCTCCTGCAGCAGGTCCTCGGCCTCAGTGGGCGAGCCCGTCATCCGGTAGCAGTGGGCGAGCAGCTCGCGCCGGTAGCGCACTACGGCGTCGTCGAACTCGGCGTCGCTGCGCGTGGCGGTCTCGGTCGACGCAGGAGTCTCGTCCTGCCGTCGCGCGTCGGACCCGGCCAGGCCGGGTTCGCGGTCGCCTCGAGAAGGTTCGGAAGCGCCCCTCGAGGTCCTGATGTCGGACGGGAAGGTCGAGCTACGCGGCGTGGGCGCCATCTGCGGTCCTCCTTCGACGGCACCCGGTGTGCCTTGTGCACCGTACCGACCGGAACCGGCGCCGGAAATCATCGCGCGCCGCCGATGACTTTCTCCCTACGGTGGAGTCGAACCAGCCATGACGACCACAGAGACGGACCCCGTGAGCGGCACGCCATCGACCACCGGCACGACCTCCGACCTACCGATCCCGACATCCGCCGCATCCGAGGCACGGGGCAGCTATCCCGTGCTGCGCTGGCTGGTCGCGGCCACCTTCACCGTCATCCTCAACGAGACGGTGATGGTCAACGCGATCCCCCGGCTGATGACCGAGTTCGACGTCACCGCCCGTGCGGCACAGTGGCTCTCGACCGCGTTCATGCTCACCATGGCGGTCGTCATCCCGGTCACCGGATGGTTCCTGCACCGGGTCACGACCCGGGCGGCCTTCGTCGTGGCGATGTCGGTGTTCGCCACCGGCACGGTGGTCTGTGCGCTCGCCCCGGCGTTCTGGGTGCTGGTGGGCGGTCGGGTGGTGCAGGCCGCCGGCACCGCGGTGATGATGCCGCTGCTGATGACGACGCTGATGACGGTCGTCGCCGAGCGCGACCGCGGCCGGGTCATGGGCAACGTCACGCTCGCCATCTCGGTCGCCCCGGCGCTCGGCCCGGCGCTCTCGGGCGTCATCCTCGGCGTGGCCGGCTGGCGCTGGCTGTTCGTCGTCGTGCTGCCCGTGGTGGCGCTGGTGTCGGTGGCAGGCGTACGCCGGCTGGAGAACGTCGGCGAGACCCACGCGTCGACCATCGACTGGGCCAGCGTCGTGCTCGCCGCCCTCGGGTTCGGCGGCCT
>JBOFBK010000256.1:0-14195 GCA_051645525.1 Dermatophilaceae bacterium
TCAGAACCGGAGGGTCGAGGGATCGGCATTCGCGCCGCAGACGACGACGCAGACCCGCTCGCCGTCATCCGGCACGAACACCCCGGAGAGGAGGGCGGCGAGCGCGGTGGCCCCGCCTGGTTCGGCCGCGACCCGCACCTCACGCCACAGCCACTGCCGAGCGGCCTCGACCATGTCGTCGCCGACGAGGACCGACCGCATCCCGGTGCGGCGTGCCACCTCGAAGGCGATCGACCCCGCCGTGCTCGCACCGAGCGAGTCACTGGCTACGCCCGACGGAGTCACCACCACCGGAGCGCCTTGTGCCAGAGCGGCATTCAACGCATTGCACGTCTCCGGCTCCACCGCGACAACGGATGTCGCCGACCCTCCGAACCAGGTGGCGATGCCGGCGACGAGCCCACCGCCGCCGACCGCGACGAGCACGGTGTCGGGCCGCATCTGGTCGTCGATCTCGAGACCGACCGTGCCCTGTCCGGCCACCGTCTCGGCGGTGTCGTATGCGTGCAGGCCGAGGGCGCCGGGCCGCTCGGCATCCTCGGCACTGGCCGCGAGCGCCTCGGCATAGCTGGTGCCGGCGAGCACCACGTCGGCGCCGAGAGCCCGGATGCCGTCGGCCTTCACCGCCGGCGTCGGCTCGGGCACGAACACCCGAGCAGGGATGCCGAGCTCGCGTCCCACGTGGGCCACGGCCAGCCCGTGGTTGCCGCCGGATGCAGCGACCAGCAGCGACGGGCGCTCGGCCGCGGACAGCACCGACGTGAACGCACCGCGAGGCTTGAAGGACCCGGTGTGCTGGAACAGCTCGAGCTTGAACGTGACGCGCTGCCCGCCGGGTAGGTCGACCTCGAGAATCGGGGTGCGGCGAACCCGCCCGGCGAGCAGGCTCATCGCCCGGGTGACGTCGTCGCGGGTCACCGCCGACGCCTCCCCGGCGCGGCTCGTCATCAGCCCACCCAGACGCGGGCGTTGCGGAACATGCGCAGCCATGGGCTGTCCTGCTCGACCGGCGCCGACGTCCACGACAGCTGCACGTTGCGGGAGACCCGCTCGGGGTGCGGCATCATCGCGGTGAACCGGCCGTCGGGGGTGGTGACCGCGGTGAGCCCGTCGGGAGATCCGTTGGGGTTGAACGGATATCGCACCGCCGGCTCGCCGTGGTGGTCGACGAATCGCAACGCCCGTGCCACCCGGCCGGCGTCGCCACGGGCGGAGAAGTCGGCGAACCCCTCGCCGTGCGCCACCGCGATCGGCATCCGACTACCGGCCATACCAGCGGTGAGCACCGATGGCGAGTCGAGCACCTCGACCATGGTCAGGCGCGCCTCATACTGCTCCGAGCGGTTGCGGGTGAACCTCGGCCAGGCCTGCGCGCCCGGGATGAGGTCGGCGAGCGCGGCGAACATCTGGCACCCGTTGCAGATGCCGAGCCCGAACGTGTCGTCTCGCGCGAAGAACGTCGAGAACATCTCCGTCAGAGCGGAATTGAACAGCACC
Source organism: Dermatophilaceae bacterium (assembly GCA_051645525.1). Taxonomy (GTDB): domain Bacteria; phylum Actinomycetota; class Actinomycetes; order Actinomycetales; family Dermatophilaceae; genus JBOFLG01. The sequence goes on from JBOFBK010000256.1 coordinate 1,498, forward strand.
GATCGCGCCCAGCCCTCCCCGGCACCGAGGGTGTCGCCGTAGGAGAACCCACCCGCGGCGACCAGTCCGACCACGTCGGCGAGGTCGAACCGGCCGGCGTGCAGGTCGGTCATGTGCACGTCGTAGGCGTCGAAGCCGGCACGGTCGAGCATGAACGCGGTCTCGACATGGCTGTTCACGCCCTGCTCCCGCAGCACCGCGACCTTCGGCCGGATGCCGCGCGCCAGGTACGGCGCAGCGATGTCGTCGGTGGGGTCGAAGGTCGGCACGACGACGAGCCCGGGGTCGTCGTCGGCACCGAACGCCTCGTGCTCCTCGTCGGCACAGGCCGGGTTGTCACGCAGCGCGGCGATGCGCCACGACACCTGGTCCCAGCTCTGCGCGAGGTCGCGAACCGGGTCGTCGAGCACCGCCTCACCGCCGACCGAGACGTGCACCCGGGGCTCTCGGGCCCCCGCGTCCACCGGGGCGGACGCCGAGCCCACCATACGCGAGAGCTCACCAAGCCCGTGCCGGTCGAGAACGGCGAGCACGTCATCCGCGGACCCTGCCGGCACTCCGAGGACGACGCCGAGCTCTTCGGCGAACAGCGCTGCGAGAGAGGCGGCCTCTATGCTCAACCCGACGTGGCCCGCGAATGCCATCTCGCAGACGGCTGCCCACAGGCCGCCGTCGGACCGGTCGTGGTACGCGGTGACCAGGCCGCGTTCGCGCAGCTCGACCAGCGCCGCAGCGAGCGTCACGAGATGCGACGCGTCATCGAGGTCGGGCACCTCGCCGCCGAACTCCCCGCGCACCTGCGCCAGCACCGACCCGCCGAGCCGGTCGCGCCCGGCGCCGAGGTCGACGAGTACGAGGGCGCTGTCGGGAAGCAGCTGTGGCGTCCAGGTGCCACGCACGTCGGGCAGTGACGCGAACGCGGTGACCACCAGCGACACCGGTGACACGACGGAGCGCTCCGCCCCCGATGCGGGGTCGACCCACCGGGTGCGCATCGACAGCGAGTCCTTGCCGACCGGCACCGACACCCCGAGCGCGGGACACAGCTCCATCGCGACCGCGCGCACGGTGTCATAGAGCGCGGCGTCCTCCCCCGGCTCGCCGCAGGCGGCCATCCAGTTGCAGGACAGCTTGACTCCCGCCAGCGCACCCGCCGGCGCGGCCAGCAGGTTGGTCAGCGCCTCACCCACCGCCATCCGTCCGGAGGCCGGGGCGTCGACGGCCGCGAGCGGCATCCGCTCACCGCTGGCCATCGCCTGCCCGGCGAACCCGACGTGGTCGGAGAGGGTCACCGCGACGTCGGCGACCGGCACCTGCCACGGCCCGACCATCTGGTCGCGATGCGTGAGCCCGCCCACGGTGCGGTCGGCGATGGTGACGAGGAACCGCTTCGAGGCCACGGTCGGATGACGCAGCACGGCGTGTGCGGCATCCCGCACGTCGAGCCCGTCGAGCACGAGCGGCGCGGCAGAGCGGGGCACCCGGGTGACGTCGCGCGTCATCCGTGGTGGCTTGCCGAGCAGCACCTCCATCGGCATGTCGACCGGCCGGTCGTCACCGGGGGCGTCGTCGGGGGCGTCGTCGGGGGCGTCGTCGGGGCCCGCGGCGAGCACGAGCTGGGCGTCGTCGCGAGCGACGCCCACCACCGCGTACGGGCATCGCTCACGGGCGCACAGAGCTGCGAACCGGTCGAGCGACTCAGGAGCGATGGCGAGCACATACCGCTCCTGACTCTCGTTGCACCACACCTCCTTCGGCGCCAGACCGGACTCCTCCAGCGGCACCGCGGAGAGGTCGAAGCGCGCGCCGAGCCCGGCACCGTCGACCAGCTCGGGGAACGCGTTCGACAGCCCACCGGCCCCGACGTCGTGGATGGCGAGCACCGGGTTGGCGGCGCCGAGGCTCCAGCAGTGGTTGACGACCTCCTGGGCGCGCCGCTGGATCTCGGGGTTGCCGCGCTGCACCGAGTCGAAGTCGAGCTCGGCCGCGTTGGCGCCCGACGCCATCGAGGATGCCGCTCCGCCACCCATGCCTATGCGCATCCCCGGCCCACCGATCTGGACGAGCAGGGTGCCGGCCGGGAAGACCATCTTCGCGGTCTGTGAGGCGCTGATCGCGCCGATCCCGCCGGCGCTCATGATCGGCTTGTGGTAGCCGCGCCGCACGCCGTCGACGGTCTGCTCGTAGACCCGGAAGAAGCCGCCGAGCCCGGGGCGGCCGAACTCGTTGTTGAACGCCGCCGCGCCGATCGGACCGTCGAGCATGATGTCGAGCGGCGTCGCGAGATGGTCGGGGGCACCGTATCGCTCTGTCTCCCAGGTCTCTTCGGTACCGGGGAGGTGGAGGTTCGAGACCGCGAAGCCGGTGAGCCCGGCCTTGGGCTGCGACCCCCGACCGGTCGCGCCCTCGTCGCGGATCTCACCACCGGCGCCGGTGGCCGCTCCCGCGAACGGGGAGATGGCCGTCGGGTGGTTGTGCGTCTCGACCTTCATGAGCACGTGCACCTCGTCGGCGCGGCCGGTGTACCGGCTCGGCCCGTCGGCGCCCTCCGGCCAGAACCGGGTGACCGGGCCGCCCGTCATCACCGAGGCGTTGTCGGTGTACGCCACCACGGTGCCCTCGCCCGCGACCTCCTCGGTGTGCCGCACCATGCCGAACAACGAACGGGGCTGCGGCTCACCGTCGACGACGAAGTCGGCGTTGAAGATCTTGTGCCGGCAGTGCTCGGAGTTGGCCTGGGCGAACATCATCAGCTCGACGTCGGTGGGGTTGCGGCGCAGACCGGTGAACGCGTCCACGAGGTAGTCGATCTCGTCCCCGGAGAGCGCCAGCCCGAACGTCGTGTCGGCCTCCTCGACCGCTGCTCGGCCGCGCCCCAGCACGTCGACCCGCACCATCGGCTCGGTGTCCCGTCGCCCGAACAGCGCTGCCGACTCCTCGACCGAGCGCAGCGCCGACTCCGTCATCCGGTCGTGGAGCAGGCCTGCACAGGCCCACCACTGATCGTCGGACAAGGCTGTCTCACAGGCGATCAGGTACTCGGTGACCCGTTCGACCCGGTGCACGTCGACGCCGCAGCTGTGCGCGATGTCGGTGGCCTTCGACGCCCACGGCGACACCGTGCCCAGGCGAGGGGCCACGACGACCCGCGCGCCGTCCGCCCACGCAGACCGTGGGGACCGCGCGCGGTCCCCACGGCTCGCATCCGTGGAGACGACTCGCGGGTGCCCAGGTGTCTCGGGCGTCTCGGGCGTCTCGGGTCCGCCAGACGTCTCGGGTATCTCGGGCGCCTCGAACGCCGGTCCGTAGGTGAGCAGGCGCTGCACGGTGGCCGCGGCGGCGGGGTCGAGCGGGCCGTCGCTGGCCACCTGGTGCACGTAGCGGGCACGCACCCCGGTGACCTGTGGCGCCACGGCGCGCAGCCGCACGAGCAGGCCGGCGGCGCGGAAGCCGGAGAGGGCGTCGCCGCCGGGGACGGTGGTCAGCACGAGGTCGTGCGACGGAGCCATGGTCTGTGGGTCTCCCGGTCGTGCGGCGCGGCGCGGCGGATGCCGTCGCCAAGGCTACCGAGCAGGAGACCGGATCACCGGCGCGACCGGTCCGGCCCACGACGCACGAGCAGTCCTCGGCCCGACCGAGTGAGCATCGTCGTCGACGCCAGCCTGGTCGTCGCGCTCCTGGTGGCCGACGAGCGCCATGCCACGGACTCGACCTACATCCGCCTGGCGCAGCGTCTCGGCGCGACGGTGTGGACGCTCGACGGGGCCATCGCCCGCAACGCCGCCGACCTCGGCCTCCCCGTCGAGCTGGTCACCTGACAGAGGCGACCCGATGACGCGCGAGCTCGAGGGTGCACGACTCGGGCACCGGCGAGCGCAGGCCACTCGTGGCCGCTCGGACGTCCGGAAGCGGTGACCATCAGGGCCGGTGGCGCTCAGGACCCACCGCCGCGAGCAGCTCGCGCACCCGACCTGCGCCAGGGGTGAGCCGCTCGGGCACCCAGGCCACGCCGACCGGGAGGGTCTGCGCGACACCACGCAGGTCGACGATCCGCACCCCTTCGGGAATCGCGCCGCGAAGCACCGGCGCGGCGACGAAAGCCCACCCGGCACCGGCCGCGACCAGCCCCAGCAGGCCCTGGAGCGAGCGAGCCTCCCGGACCGCGATCGGCTCGAAGCCGGCATCACGACAGGCCCCGAGGTACAGGTGCTGGGTGTCGGCCACGTCCTCCCGGCGGATCGCGACGAGCGGATGCGCGGCGAGCTCGACCAGGCGCACCACGGTTCGCGCCGCGAGCGGGTGGTCGGCCGGCAGCGCGAGGCACAGCGGCTCCTCGGTCATCAGCCGTAGCTTCGTACCGGGCGGCGCGTGCCGGGCGTGCACCACGGCGAGGTCGAGCCGACCGTCGACGAGGTCGCCCACCTGGTCGCCACCGAGCGCCTCGACCACCTGGAGCTGCACGTCGGGCGCGTCACGGTCGAGCCGGCGCACGAGCCGGGGCACGACGTCGGCCATCGCGCTGCCGACGACACCGAGCCGCACCACCCCCGCTACGCCCGACGCCACCGCACGGACCGCCTCCTCCGCCCGGGCCAGGTCGCCGAGGACGCGGCGGGCGTGCGTGGCGAGCTCGGCCCCGGCCGGCGTGACGTCGACCCGCCGGGTCGACCGGTCGAGGAGACGCACGCCGAGCTGCCTCTCGAGCCGGGCCACCGCGTGGGTGAGGCCGGGTTGGGAGAGCGATACCCGCTCGGCGGCGCGGATGAAGGAGCCCTCGTCGACGACGGCGAGGAACGGTTCGAGCAGGCGGGGGTCCACGACTCCATTATTCACGCGATGAATGAATCAGTGAGATTCTCTCATTGGACAGAATGGCGTCGAACTCCCCATCATCGATGACATGAACACCGCAACCGCCCTGGCGGCGCCCTTCACGTCATCCGAACCGACCGACCTCCTCGGCAACGTCGTCGTCACCGGCGCCGGCCGCGGCCTGGGCGTCGCCCTGGTACAGGCCGCCCTCGACCGCGGCGCCGCCACGGTGCACGCGACCGCCCGCGACCCACGATCCCTCGCCCGGTGGGACGGCGACCCACGAGTCGTCGCCCACCGCCTCGACCTCACCGACCCGGAGAGCATCCGCACGGTCGCCGCCGCCACCGGGCCGGTCACGCTGCTCGTCAACAACGCGGGAACCGCCGAGTTCGGCGCGCTCCTCGACGCCGACCCGGCCGCCGTCGGTCGCGAGCTGGCGACCAACACGACCGGCACCCTCGACGTCGTGCGTGCGTTCGTGCCCGAGATGCCGCGGGGCTCCGCCATCGTGTCCGTGCTGTCGCTGCTCTCGCTCGCCGCGACGCCGGGAATGGGCGGGTACAGCATGTCCAAGGCTGCGGCGCACTCGATGGTCCAGGCCATCCGTCCACCGCTGCGCGAGCGCGGTATCGCCGTCGTCGGTGTCTACCCGGGGGCCATCGACACCGAGATGCTCGCCGGCGTCGAGATGGCCAAGGCCTCGCCGCGTTCGGTGGCCGAGGCGCTGCTCGACGGCGTGCTCGCGGGCGAGGAGGACGTGTTCCCCGACCCGATGGCCGCCCAGCTGGCCGGCACGTGGCGCTCCGACCCGAAGGCGTTCGAGCGCGCCTTCGCCGCGCTGTGAGCACCGGCCGGATGACGCCGGACGACGCGCTCGGCCACGCGGCGGAGCCGCGACGGGTGGCCGTGCTCGGACTGGGTGCCATGGGGTCGCGCGTGGCCGACCGCGTCGAGCAGGCCGGCCACGAGGTGCGGCGATGGTCGCGCCGGGACGGCGTCGACCCTGCCCGGAGCGTCGACGACGTCGATGTCGTCCTCGTGTGCGTCCGCGACGACGACGCCAGCCGTGAGGTCTGGGACGTCGTGGGCCCGGCCGCGCCATCCGATGCGGCACTCGTCGACCTCAGCACCGTGACTCCCGACCATGCCGCGGCCACCGCCGCACGCCTCGGGCCGCGCTTCGTCGAGGCGCCGATGGTGGGCTCACGACCGCAGGTCGAGGGCGGGCAGCTGGTTCTCCTCCTCGCCGGCCAGGAGGCGGTGCTCGACGCCGTCGATCCGGTTCTCGCGACGTTCTCAGCGGCGCGGCACCGGCTGCCGCGACCCGGCGACCCGGCTGCGCTGAAGCTCGTGGTCAATGGTCTCCTGGCGGCCCAGCTCGCCGCGGCCGGTGAGCTGCTCGCCGCCGCGACCGCGCACGGGCTGGATCCGCGGCGGGTGGCGGAGGTCCTCGGCGCACTGCCCGTCGCCAGCCCGGCGCTGGCCAGGTCCCTGCCCCGCGCTCTTGACGGTGACCTGGCACCGCTGTTCCCCCTCGACCTGGTCGTGAAGGATCTCGGCTACCTCGGTGCCCTCCTCGACGGCCCGGACCGCGGCATCCTCGACGCGGTCGCCGCGCGCGCGTCATCCCTGGCGGGCGGTGGTGCGGACCGGGACGTCGTCACCCTGCTGCTGCCGGATGCCGACCGCCCCGGCGTGACTCGATGAGCCGGGTGGTCGTGCTCGGTGGCACCGGCGAGATGGGCTCGATGCTCGTGCCGCTGCTGCGCGAGCGCGGCCACGAGGTCGTGCCGGTGTCACGGTCGAGCGGGGTCGACGTCGTCACCGGCGCCGGTCTCGACGACGCGCTCGCCGGCGCCGACACCGTGGTCGACTGCCTCGGCCCGCCCATCGGGTCGATGCGCGCGGCGCAACAGTTCTTCGCGGATGCCGCCGCACGCGTCGCGCGGTCGGCCGCCGGTGCCGGGGTAGGTCACGTCGTGTGCCTGTCGATCGTCGGGGCGGCCTCGCCGGCGGCGCAGCGGCTCGGTGGCTACTACCGCGGCAAGGCGGCGCAGGAACACACGTACGCGGCCGGGACCGTGCCGACGACCTTCGTGCGGACCACGCAGTGGTTCACCCTCGCCGGGCAGCTCCTCGAGCAGTTCCGGGCGGGGCCCGTCGCACTCGTGCCCCGGCTCCGGTTCGCCCCGGTGCACCACGAGGCGGCCGCCACGCTCCTCGCCGACACCGTGGATGCCGCCGCACCCGAGAACGGCTCTGCGGCAGCCGAGATCGCCGGGCCCGAGGTGGTCGACGCCGCGACGATGGCCCGCGGCTACGGCCAGGCCCGGGGGTTCGGCATCCGGGTCGTGGGTGCCCCGCTGCCACGGTCACTGCGCGACGCCCTGCTCCCCGGCCCCGCCGTCCCCACCGACCCACGCCGCTTCGCCGACTGGCTCCACGAGGAGGCGCCAGAGTCCGACTGGACTGACGAGGAGTGAGTTTCGCCAGCCGCCGTCGATCGCGGCCTTCGAGCGGCCCCGGCTCTCTGATCGGGGCGAGCGACTCGGGTCCCGGATCCAAGCCGGATGACGACCGGTCGTCATCCGGCCCGGAGGTCGAAGGTGCGCGCGAGGGCGAGCGCCAACTCGGCCTCCTGGTCGTCGAGCAGCATGCCGACGGCAGGCCCGAGCCGATCGATCGGGATGGTGACGAGGTTGTCCAGCGAGGCGACGCAGTCGTGGTCGAGCCCGTTCCGCCGGCCTAGCGAAACCTCGGACACGACGCCCTTGATGGTGCTCGTGATCGGAGCGACAGTGACCTTCGTGAGCAGCGGTCGTACTGCTTCTCGCGTCAGGACCAGCGCCGGGCGAGCCTTGTCGAGCCGGACGACATGAATTGGCCGCATCAGTCGACAGGAGACGGGTGGGCGACCATCCACTCGACGAGACCGTCGAGGTCGTCGGGCTCACCGCGCCGCTCGGCGAGGATCGCGGCGTCACGCTCGTAGAGCCGACGCCGCAGCTCACGCTCAAGCGCGGACTCCACCACCTCCGCCCGGCTCCGCGCCGCCCCGGACTGGATCAATGCGTCGACCTCGGCCACGAGCGAGTCGTCGAGACGGACGGACACCTGCACACTCATAATCACGACGATACCGTATTGGGTGACGATCCGTCACCCATCATTGGTGGCAGTGACGAGACCGCTACGTGGGCCGACGGCACCCCCTCACGGCCGGGTCAGAAGTGCTCGCCGGTGAGGCGTTCGTACACCTCGACGTAGCGGCTGCGGGTCTGCTCCACGACATCGTCGGGCAATGGCGGCGGGGCCTCCCCTGACGATCTCGACCAGCCGGATGCCGGTGACGCCAGCCAGTCCCGCACGTACTGCTTGTCGAAGCTCGGCTGGGGCCGGCCGGGCTCCCACCGGTCGGCCGGCCAGAAGCGCGAGGAGTCGGGGGTGAGCACCTCGTCGGCGAGCACCACGCCATCCCCACGCAGGCCGAACTCGACCTTCGTGTCGGCCAGGATGATGCCGCGCCCGGTGGCGATCTCGTTGCCGCGCAACAGGATCGACACCGTGAGGTCGCGCGCCCGAGCCGCCAGCCCGGGCCCGACCGCGGCCTCCACCTCCGCGTACGAGATCGGCTCGTCGTGCTGCCCGGCCGGCGCCTTGGTCGACGGGGTGAAGATCGGCACGGGCAGCCGATCACCGTCGACCAGCCCCGACGGCAGCCGGATGCCGCTCACCGCTCCGCTCGCGCGGTACTCCGCGAGCCCGCCGCCGGTGAGGTAGGCGCGGGCCACGCACTCCACGGGCAGCATGTCGAGCCGCTCCACGAGCACGGCTCGCCCGCGCACGACATCCGGCACCTCGGTGGAGAGCACGTGGTGCGGCACGAGGTCGGCGAGGCGCTCGAACCACCACAGCGACAGCCGGGTCAGCACCGCCCCCTTGTCGGGGATGGGCGTGTCGAGCACGTGGTCGTAGGCCGAGATGCGGTCGGACGCGACGAGCAGCAGCCGGTCGGGCCGGGCGGTACCGGATGCCGGGTCGACCGGCGCGTAGAGATCACGCACCTTGCCCGAGTGCACATGGACGTAGCCGGGCAGTTCGAGGGGCTGTGGCCGCACCATGCCGACAATCCTCCCAGGCGCTCGGATGCCGCTCGGCCCGGCCCACCGGCGGGTCAGAGCCGGAACCGCACCATGAGACCGGAGCCCGACGCAGCGGCCACCCCAAGGCGATGGGGACCAGTGGCGGTCGCTCCGGACGCCGGTGGAGGTGACTCCCGACGCCGCTGGAGGTGACTCCCGACGCCGGCGGAAGTGGCTTTCGACGCCATGGCGTCCACACGCGTCGATGGCGTCCGAAGACGAACGCCATCCACCGATCTCGACGCCATGGCGTCCACATGGCCGCCCACCGGACGTCGGAGTCGTGCGCCATGACCTCGACGGCGACCGTGCACCCACAGGGTTCGACCGATGGCCGGCTCGACGTTTAGATGACCTCGACCGCACCAGAGGTGTCACGCTGAACGGGTGACCAGGGCGGATGACGAGAGCGGGCCGAGCGGGCCGGCCGTCGAGCGCGACCCGCCGGTCCGCGAGCGGGGGCTCGAACGCGACCCACCAGTCCGCGAGCCGCCGCTCGAACGCGACCCACCAGTCCGCGAGCGGGGGCTCGAACGCGACCCACCAGTCCGCGAGCGGGGGCTCGAACGCGACCCACCAGTCCGCGAGCCGCCGCTCGAACGCGACCCACCAGTCCGCGAGCCGCCGCTCGAACGCGACCCGCCGATCGAGCACGAACAGCCGATCGAGCACCAACAGCCGATCGAGCCTGATCCGTCGATCGAGCACGACCAGCCGGTTGACGGGCGAGAACCGCCGCGGCTGCTCGACCGGCGGTACCTGCCGACCGCCATCGGGCTGGTCGCGCTGGTGACCCTCGCCGCGTTCGAGAACCGGGCCGTGCTCACCATCCTGCCGAGCGTCGTGCGCGACCTCGACGGCTGGTCACTCTTCGGGGCCGCGACGGGCGCGACGGTGGTCGCCTTCACCGTGGCGATGGCGTGGTCGGGAGGCTGGACCGACCGTGTCGGCCCTCGACCGGTGCTGTTCTCGGCGCTCGCCGCGTTCGTCGTCGCCCAGGTCGTGTCGGCTCTCGCACCGACGATGGCGGTGTTCGTCGCCGGGCGGGCCGTGTCGGGTGGGGCCGAGGCGCTCATCGACACCTCGCTCACCGTGCTCCTCGCCCGTACCCTGCCGAAGGCGCTGCGCGCCAAGGTGTTCGCGTGGTTCGCCGCAGCGTGGGTGCTGCCGTCGGTGCTCGGCCCGAGCGTGGCGGGTGCGCTCGACGCTCTCGCCGGGTGGCGGATGGCGTTCGTCGGCCCGCTCGTCGTCGTGCCCATCGCGCTGCTCCTGCTCCGCCCGGCGTTGCGAGCGGCCGGGCGCGGCGGGGTGTCGGCGTCCGACGGCGACGGGGACCGGGCGAGTGTGACGGCATCCGCCGAACGCCGCCGGGTGCTCGCCGCGCTCCTGCTCGCCGTTGGACTGGCCACCACCACGTTCACCGCGCCGCTGCTCGCCCGGCCGGCCACCCGATGGGCCGGCGTGGCCGTCATCCTCGTCGGGCTCGCGACGGTCGTCGCCGGGGCGGTGCGGGCGCTCCCCCGGGGCACCGCCCGGCTCGCTCCGGGAGTGCCGGCGGTCGTCGGGCTGCGACTGCTGGTGTCGGCGGCGTTCACGGGTATCGGCGGCGTCATCCCGCTGATGCTGGTGACCACACGGGACGCCTCGACCGCCGCCGCCGGCGTGTCGCTCACCGTCACCGGCTGCTTCTGGGCGCTGGGCTCCTGGCTGAACGGCACGGATGCCGCGCAGCGGCGGCTCGAGCCGGTGGCCAGGCTCCGGGCCGGTCACGCGTTCATCGCGGCCGGCACGATCGGCCCCGTGCTGCTCTCCCTCGGCGAGGTCGGCCTGACGGCTGGCATGGCCGGCTGGGCACTGGCGTCGTTCGGCATGGGCATCGTGTACGGCACGCTGTCGACCGAGATCCTGGCGCTGGCCCCGCCCGAGGAGCACGGGCGGGCCAGTGCCGCACAGGGACTCGCCGTGTCGACCGGAGTGGCGATGCAGACGGCCGGCGTCGGCGCCGTGGTGGCGTGGCTCGGATCGGGCATCGACGGGACGGCCTTCGCCATGCTCATGGCGTCGGGCGGGCTGGTGGCCGTGCTGGCCGCGCTCGGGTCGGGCCGTGCCCGCCCGGCCTGACCGGGCGGGGCCTCGCCGCGTGGCCAGATCACGCCGGAGGGCGCGGGTCAGGCGTGAGGAGGAGCCGACACCTCGCCGCGCTCGGCGCGCTCGGCGATGTCGCGGCGGTAGTGCGAGCCGGCGAGCTCCACCCGCGACATGGCCTCGTACACCCGGGCCCGCGCCTCGGCCAGCGACCCACCGGTGGAGACCACCGACAGCACCCGGCCGCCGGCGGAGGTGAGCGCACCGTCATCCGCTCGGGTCGTACCGGCGTGCAGCACCACCGTGCCGGGTCCGTCGATGCCGTCGAGACTGCCGATGACGTCGCCGGTGCGTGGCGCCGCCGGGTACCCGGCAGCCGCGACGACCACGGTGACGGCGGCATCATCCGACCAGCGCAGCGGCTCGACCTCGTGCAGCCGGCCGGTCGCCGCCGCCTGCAGCAGCCCGCTGAGAGGGCTGCTCAGCCGGGCGAGCACCACCTGTGTCTCGGGGTCACCGAAGCGCACGTTGAACTCGATGACGCGCGGCCCGCGCGCGGTGAGCGCGAGCCCCACGTAGAGCACCCCGGCGAACGGGGTACCGCGTCGCCGCATCTCGTCGACCACGGGCTGCGCGATCCGGGTGACGACGTCGTCGACGAGACCCGGCGGAACCCATGCCAGCGGGCTGTAGGCGCCCATGCCGCCGGTGTTCGGGCCGGTGTCGCCGTCACCGACCCGCTTGAAGTCCTGGGCCGGGGCGAGCGGCACCACGGTGGTCCCGTCGCAGACGCAGAACAGCGAGACCTCGGGGCCGTCGAGGTACTCCTCGACCACCAGGGCGCCCCCCGGCCGCGCCAGGCAGGCCCGGGCGTGGCCGAGCGCGGCGTCGCGGTCGTCGGTGACGAGCACCCCCTTGCCCGCGGCGAGACCGTCCTCCTTGACCACGTGCGGAGCGCCCAGTGCGTCGAGCGCCTCCTCGACCTCGGCCTCGGTGGTGCACACGTGCGCCATGCCGGTGGGCACGTCGGCGGCCGACATCACCTCCTTGGCGAAGGCCTTGCTGCCCTCGAGCCGGGCGGCCTCGGCCGACGGGCCGAAGCACGGCACCCCGGCAGCACGCACCGCGTCGGCGACGCCCGCTACGAGCGGCGCCTCGGGGCCCACCACCACGAGGCCGGCACCGAGGTGCTCGACGAGGGCCACCACCGCGCCGGGATCGGTGACACCGCCCGGCAGCGGTTCGCAGCGCGCGATCGCCTCGATGCCTGGATTGCCAGGCGCGGCGACGACGGCGTCGACGGCGGGGTCGAGCGACAACGCCCGGATGATGGCGTGCTCACGGGCACCGGAACCGATGACGAGGACCAACACGTCGCCCAATCTAGGCGGATGACGAGAGCCCGCCATCTCGTTCGGATGACGGACCACATCGCCGGATGACGCACCAGCTCGGCGGATGACGCACCGCCTCGCCCGCTGCCGGCACCGCACCACCGAGGCGGATGACGGGAGCGCGACCCGCGGATGACGGGAGCGCGACCCGTCGCCGTCGCTCACCTGCCCGACCGGACCGCGGACTCCGCCGGCGCCGCCGCGTAGACTCGTGCATTCGTGGCATGCGCCCGGAGTGCGTCCGCCGAGCCCTGGAGGAGAC